>CAYHTR010000001.1:0-22530 GCA_964359745.1 uncultured Candidatus Saccharibacteria bacterium
AAATAATAAAACAAAATCTTTTTTGGGCATTTTTCTACAATATCGCTTTTATTCCTGTTGCTGCGGGTGTCCTTTATCCATTTTTTGGAATTCTACTTAATCCTATTTTTGCTTCTGTAGCAATGGCGCTTAGTAGTATCAGCGTTGTTTTAAATTCATTGAGATTAAAAAGGACGAATTATGGATAAAAAAAATTCCTTCGTCTTTATTATTAGTTAATAAATTTTTATTAATATGAAACCACAAACAGTTATTATCACTCTCTTTGCATCTTTTATTTTTATTGGTCTTCTTGTTTGGGGATATGCTAAAAATGAAAACAATATAGCTTCTGTTCAAAATAGCACATTTACAGGAACAAAAAGTGAACTTATAGCATCCGACATATTGTATGATTTTGGTGCAATATCTATGAAAGACGGCAATGTTACTAAAGAGTTTACTGTAACCAATCCAACAGACAAGGATATTACTATTAGTACGGTGCTTACTTCTTGTATGTGTACAACTGCGTTTATTGTTGGACAAAATGGAATTAGCAAAGGTCCATTTAGTATGCCTGGTATGGGTCATGTTCCTCCGGCTAATGAAACTATTAAAGCTGGAGAAAATCGCATTATTAGAGTTGTTTATGACCCAAATGCTCACGGTCCAGCGGGCGTCGGTATGATTGACAGATTTGTTACTCTTACAAATACAGATGGAGGTGAACTTCAACTTGAAATAAAGGCACTTGTAAAACCTTAATATTATGAAAAAACTTATCATAAGTATCGGTATAATACTTGCGGTTATTTTAGGAATTGTTGTCTTAAAATACAGTTCAGGATTTTCAACTTTTCTTTGGAATGCGAGTAATGGTGGTGTTTGGCTTTTGCCACTAGTTTTTTTCTCATCGCTTCTAGATAGTGTTCATCCGTGTTCTTTCTCGATTCTTTTAATTACTATTGCTTTTTTGTTTGGTTTGCAAATGACTAGAAAAAAAATTCTCCAGATTGGAGGTTTTTACATTGCTGGTATTTTCATTGCTTACTTTACAATTGGTATCGGTCTTTTAAAAGTTCTTCACATTTTCAACACACCGCATTTTATGGGTAAACTTGGAGCAAGTATGTTGATTATTTTTGGATTACTCAATCTGCTTGGAGCTCTTTTTCCGAAATTCCCCATAAAATTGAAAATTCCAAATATAGCACACCGTTCTATAGGTAAACTTATTAATGTGGTGTCATTTCCAGCATCTTTTGCACTTGGTATTCTTGTTGGTCTTTGTCAGTTTCCTTGTATGGGCGGTCCATACTTGATGGTTATTGGACTATTAAGTGATCATGCGACATATTTCAGTGGTTTTGGCTATCTTGTTCTGTATAACATTATTCTTATTGCTCCGCTTGTGGCCACTCTTTGGATTGCTTCAAATTCGACACTTATTGATAAAGTTAAAGAGTGGAAACAAACGAATATGAAAGATGTTCATTTGTGGGCGGGTATAGCCATGATTATTATTGGTATCTTAGTATTATTCATTTAAAATTATGAAAACCTTTGAAGAGTTTATGTCTAAAATTGAATTGGCTAAAAAAGAAGGAGGTGTGGATCTTTCTGTTGCCGAAGATTTAAGTTTAGCGGTTATGAATCTTATTTCTCTTGAGGAACATTTTTTCTTTACAGCTATGAAAATTGGCAAAGACGAATATTTGGATACATCTGTTGAGATTAGAAATGTACGCAAAGAATTACTTGCAAAACTTATACCAAAAAATGAAGGCGAAACATGGTGCGCTTCAAAACACCTTCTGTCTGCTTCAATGCGACTTATTGAAGTCGGGAATAAATTGCATTCTGAAGAAAAAAAAGAAGAGGCTAAAGAAATGTTTGATAAAGCTTATAAAATTTATTCTATTTTCTGGGCATTAAAAATTAAATTGGTGAATGTTGAACAAATTAATAAAATATCTAAAGAAAGCAATCAGCTTGAGGATTTAGTCGCCAAGCTTGCCGATTGTTGCAAGGAATAAAAATATATGGAAAAAAAAGATATTAGTAGAATTCCATTTGCTATAGTTGTTGCTGGAGTTATTATTACTCTCGCAATGTTATCTAAAGATGAAAATAAAATTGTCGTAAAAGGAGAAATTGAGCAAGTATCTGATGGGGTGGTATTGTCAATAATGTGGGGCGATCTTGGTGCGAAATTAGTAAGTGTTGGAGCAATTGACGACAGTAAATTAAAAGTGATAAATGATGAAAAATTAAAGATTACACAAGAAAATGCTGGTCAAATTCTTAATCTATTCTGGGCTCTTGGTCTTGCAAGTAAAAATCCTATTTTGGAATCTGGTGAAATGGCTGATAAAAAATATGGTGGTCCGCAAAATTTTGCTTCAACAGCTGGCTGGACAATTGCGCAAGGTAATCCGATGGACCATTATAGTCGTCATAAATTTTTTAACTTAACATCGGAGCAACAAGCTTTGGTAGATAAAATATCGCGTGGAATTTATCGACCGTGTTGTGGAAATTCTACTCATTTTCCAGATTGTAATCACGGTATGGCTATGCTCGGACTTCTTGAACTTATGGCTTCGCAGGGTGTAAGCGAGAAAGATATGTGGAAAACAGCTTTGATAGTTAATTCATATTGGTTTCCCGATAATTATGCCACTATTGCAACATATATGAAAAATAAAGGTGTTGAATGGAAAGATGTAAATCCTCAGGAAATTCTCGGAATAAATTATTCAAGCGCGCAAGGATACGCAAAAATTAACGCTCAAGTTATCCAACCTCAACAACCTCAAAGTTCAGGCAGTTGCAGTGTTTAGTTATATTGGATTTCTTATTAATTTACCGAGGAGATAATGAATAATTGAGGTAAGGATAGTCCAGTAGAAAATGAGATAGATATCAATAAATGGAGGTGGCGGATCTTCTTTCAAAATATTAATCTGAGGCAAAGCCAAAGGTCCTATCAAAATTATTTTTATAGGTAATATAATTGTGGATACGGTATTCTTCCATGATATTGGTGAGTCGCTACCAGTTTGGAGGAGAGAGTCGGGGGATTTAGGGAATCCTCGAGGGCCCGTTGATCCCAAAAGTGAGGTAGTAATAAAAAGAAAGGCGAACCCAGAAATTATGAAGAGGATAACGAATTTTTTTCTTGATATATTCATATGCTGAAAACAAAATAGCATCGAACGTACTGTTTTGTCAATGTTAGAGTATGTTTATAGGGAGGTTATAGCACTTGCACTTATCTACCAAAAGTATTAAGATATGAACTGGAGATTACCTTTAAGGTAACTTCCAGTAACAAAATGGATAAAAAACCTGTAAAAGGTGAGTACTTAGAGGTCTTATTAAGATCTCCTAAAACTGTCTTTTCTACAAAAGATGTAGCTTTATTCTGGGCAGAAGAAAAAGAATCAACAGTTAGTGGAAGATTAAATAAGTATGTTAAGATTGGAAAATTAATTAGAGTACATCGTGGTTTCTATGCAAAAGATAAAAATTACAATCGATTTGAATTAGCGACTAGAATCTATACTCCTGCCTATATCAGTTTTGAAACTGTTTTAACAAGAGAGGGTGTAAATTTTCAATACTACGGAAATATTTTTGTTGCCTCATATGTAAATCGTGAGATTAATGTTGGTGAACAAAAGATAACATTCGTTCGAATGAAAGATTATGTTTTAAGTGATACGATTGGAATTGAACATAAAGATGGTTACGCTATCGCTACATCAGAGCGTGCTTTTTTGGATAGGATATATGTAAGCAAAGATTATCACTTCGATAATTTATCAAACTTAAATTGGGATAAGATATTTGAGATTTTACCTATTTATCACAACAAGCGATTAGAAAAGAAAGTTAAAGAATACTTCAAAAGCTATCAGGATAATCAATTAAATAAATAATATGACATTAGACTATTCAAAACATAAAAATATTATGCTTCAGATTTTGAAAGATATTTATTCAGATATTTCTATTGCATCATATCTTGGCTTTAAAGGTGGTACTGCGGCGTTGATGTTTTATGATTTGCCGAGAAACTCTGTTGATTTAGATTTTGACTTATTGGATGATACTAAAGAAATAGAAGTCTTTGAGAAAATAAACAAGATCATCAGTAACTATGGAAAGATTACTGACTCATATATGCAAAAGTTTAATTTAAGAAATGTTATCTCGTACGATCCAAAGGCCCAGAATATAAAAGTGGAGGTAAATCGTAGACAGTTTGGATCAAAGTATGAAATGAAAACTTTGTTAGGTATTTCCATGTTGGTAATGGTCCAGGAAGATATGTTTGCTCACAAGTTGATGGCAATGCTTGAGAGAATCGGCAAAACAAGTCGAGATATTTTTGATGTTCAGTATTTTGCCAAAAATAACTGGCCTATTAATCGAAAGATCGTAGAAGAACGGTCCAGAGTTTCTTTTAAAGAGGCGTTAGAAAGATCTATTGCTATGTTGGAGTCGATGGACAATAAGCATATCTTGGACGGGCTTGGTGAATTGCTTACTGAACCTAAAAAGGATTGGGCACGAGCGAAATTAAAGTCCGATACAATTTTTTTATTGAGAATTATGCACGATAATGAAAAATAACCTATATAAATTTTGTAGAAAATGCTATAATATAGTTGATGAAACATAAAGGCAAAAGACTTTTTATAACTGGCATCCCAACTTCTGGAAAATCATATTTAGCTAGGATTTTGGCAGAAAAAATTGATGGAGTTGTCGTACTACTAGATGATTTAAGAGAAGATTTGGCTAAAGATAATAGGTACAAAAAATGGACTGATTTCTATTGGAATAAAGATGAAAAAGAATATTTAACTAAGACTCCTGCTAATGAACAGTGGAATAATCTAGTAGCTCAATCAGAAGGACTTTGGCCAGCTTTTCTAGAAAAAATTAACAACTATATAGCAGAAACAAGACCTGTGATTTTTGAATGCGTAAATATATTACCACATATAGCCAAAAGAGATATTGATTTTCCTGGAATAGTACTTATTGGCTATTCTCTTGAAGAAACATTTGAACGGAATAAAAAAGATCCTAGGTGGGGAAAGACAAAAGAATTACAGGAATTAGAAGCAAAGGCTTTCTTTTCTATTGAAAGACCAAGATACAAATCAGAAGCTGAAAAGTATGGATATATAGTATTTGAAAAGGCAGATGATGCTATTGAGTATTGTTTAATGGTATTAAAATGCTAGGAAACGTCAGACTTATGCAACAAGCACTCGCACGGTTTTTGTTTCAAAATCATTTTTTGCTCGCTCATGGTATTAATAAATACACGTTGACTGCCGGCGCCAATGGCAAACTTTTTATCAAGCGGTGTGTAATGCCGATATCCGCGACGGGAGAATTCTTTTACCAGTGCCTCATGTCGCAGGTAGAGAGCTTTTTGCTTACCAACCCAACGCAAAGTCTCTGGATGTCTTGAATATCCTCCCTTGCCTTTATACTTGGTCAAAATATTCCAAAGTCCATGCAGTTCACGATGTTCGGCTAGCAAATGCTTCCGGCATAAATGTTTTGGATGAATGTCCCAGACACGCATAAATTATCTATTCAAAAAAGTAATGGTTAGTTGCAAAACTGTGGCGAACGAAACCCAGAGCAAATACGGAATATTAGCATATACGACCCAACGGAGATGCGGCCAAACTGCAACTAACGCCCAAACAAGTGTGCCTAAGACGAGCAAAATATCTATCGCTGCTAGGAGATTGTTTTTCAGCCCGAATTGCAGTGGCGTAAAAGCGAAGTTAAAAATCAAATTGAGGACGAAAGGCAGGGCAACAATCAAAGCAATCTCTTTTTTGGCAGCCATCAAAAATACTTTGCCAAAGGAAAGTGCGATTAAAACATAAAGAAAAGTCCATACCGGACCGAAAATCCAGCTTGGTGGCGACCATGATGGTTTGATAATTTGTGAGTACCAGTTGTATGTGTTCATATTGTTTAAATTATAACAAAAAATGCTCCAAATGTTAAATGAAGTTCCTGCATTCAACCTCTTAGTGCACCACTCATGGCTTCTAATGGTGTCGACCAGTTTAATCTTTTTCTCGGTCTAGTATTTAAATCATACTCCACTTTTGATATTTCTTCATCTGATATTTGAGTAAAGTCTGTTTTCTTTGGAAAATATTCTCGTAATAATCCATTTGCATTTTCATTAGCTCCTCGCTCCCAAGAATGATATGGATGAGCAAAGAAGGTTTTTAATTTAGTCGTGGCTTCAAGCATTTTCCAATCGTGATTTTCTGGTCCATTATCGAGAGTAATTGTTTTCTGCATAAGAGTAGGCAGAGAATTCATTCTCTTTTGGATTACTTCAACTGTCGCTTTGCTTGTTCTGTTCTTTACTCTAGTAATTAAATACAATCCAGTTTTTCTTTCAAGTAATGTATTAACTCCTGGTTTGTGATCACAAGATTCAACTGTGTCTCCCTCCCAATCTCCGATTCTAGTTTTTAGATTAACTTCTTTAGGTCTCTCATCTATGGAAACACCAAGTGGTTTAAAGACTCTTTGACAATTACGCACTCCCTTTTTTAATCTGCGTTTTCTCCCATATCTTAAATATATACGCAAATCTTGGTAATGTTTTCTGATATCTCCCCAGCCATTTCTATGTGTTTGAGAGTAAATGAACTGATATATTGCTTCATGAGAGATATTACCAACACCTTCTTTTTTCATTCTGCCTGCTATCTGTTCGGGAGACCAGTGTTTCTTTAGATGTGCTACCACGTAAGTTCGGATTACTGGATTTTTAAGTCTGTTCTTGCGTCCCCGACTACTTTTCTTTTTAATGGCTCTCTCGTTAGCTAAACGTGGTTTGTATGTATACGTTCTTCCTTTATTTGATCGATTTAACTCTCTCAATATCGAGCTATGAGAACGACCAAGCTTAATAGCAATTTTTCGAATTGATACTTTTTTCCACAAAAACTCTTGAATTTTCTCTCGCTCCTCTATATTTAAATGTCTATATTTCATCACTTCATTTTACTTGAAGTGGTGCACTTACTTGTTGAACTGGCTGTTAGAATGCGTTTGTAAAAGAAAAACTCACCAAATGAATGGAGAGAATCTCTTTTTTTTGTGAATGATTACTGTGCTCCGCATGTTGGACGAATTTAGAACGTGTTTTTAGGGAGATGTTATGATCTTGTTGGCGCATATTTACAAATACATCCAGAAACAAGTGCTTCAAAACTTGCATTTACAGATGCGTTGTGATAGCATTACTTATCATGATAAAGACAGTCTATCAGTTAAATAACTGGCATCATAACCACTTTTCATTTGAAGGGGGTTATTGGCGTGTTTCTAATTAATTAAGCAAAAGCTTTTATTACAGACAAAACCACCCTTCGCGAGAGAGGTGGTTTTTGTTTTGCCTATATCAATTAACTTAAAAATATGAAAAATCTTACAAAAAAACAATTTATCAACGATTTAACCAAACTAGTATCATTCAAGACACTAACTTCTGACCTGACTGAAAATGTTAAAGCTTTGGATTTTATTGAATCAAAAATAAATAAAAAAGCTATTATTAAAAGAATTAAAAATAATAATACTGAAATTTTGATCGCTTCAAACAACGATACGAAAAAGCCAGATGTTTGTTATCTCGTGCATGCTGATGTTGTGACGGGAAAACCAGAACAATTTAAGATGGAAATCAAAAATAATTCTGCATATGGCCGAGGAGTAAGTGATATGAAATTTTCGATTCCAATTGGCTACACGCTTCTAAATGACCTTGTTGAAACAAAATCTAATTTGTCATTTGCTCTTGTTGTGACAATAGACGAAGAAACAGGAGGATTCCAAGGAGCTGCTTATCTTGCCAAAGAATACAAACTCAAACCAAAAGTTTTTATCGTACCCGATGGTGGTGATAATTTTATCTTTATCAATAAAGCTAAAGGCGTTTGTGCTCTTAAAATTGATTCAATCGGTAAACCAGCGCACTCCTCACGAATATGGGATGGTAAGAATGCTCTCGATCCTCTCATTAAACTTTGTAATGAAGTACTTCGAAGATACGAAAAGAATAATAAAAAGGAATCAATGAAGACAACTGTAAACATTGGCAAAATGCAAGGTGGAATATCAGCAAATCAGGTTTGTCCAGAAGCTTTTTGTATTCTTGATTTTAGATTTCCCGAAACAACAAAATTCCAAACTATTTTTGATGAAATTTCAATTTTAGCAAAAAAGATTGATACTTCGCTTAAAATATCTACATATTCTATTGGTGTGCCAACATCTGTTGATAAAAATAATCAGATTGTAAAAATGTTCATCAAGAATATGGAAAACTCTATTGGCAGAAAGATTGAAATTAAACCAACATACGGTGCTTCTGACGCTCGACACTTTGCTGATATCGATACTCTAGTTCTAATGATTAAACCAAACGGAGGAGATATACACGGAGACAGTGAAAATATTGATATTGATTCATGCCTAACATTCTATGATGGTACTTCAAACTTTCTTAAAGAATTGGAACAGAAAAAAACTACTATTTCTTGGCATAAATAAATAACAGCTATCCCAACACTCGTTGGCGATAGGCTACTGCCCGCACATTTGTGTTGGTGGTATCTGTCGTAGTTCTTTAACAACCGAATACAAATATATGAATATATCTATTGTAGAAGTACAAATGCGTACCATCGCATCTAACATGTTGAAACAATGGGCGGGACTTTATTGTGAACTCTGGAAAGAACCGCCATGGAATGAAGATTTTTGGCAGCCTGAAAGTGTTGCCGAAGATTTTCGCAAAGAGATGAATAACACGCACGCTCTGGCGTTTCTTGCCATTCACGAAGAAAGGGTAGTTGGCTTCACCCATGGATACTCGGTCTCAAAAGATGAGCTTCGGCTCATATCGGGAAACGATCTGCTTGACGAGCTCTTTGTTGAGTGCGAGCGGATTTATTACGTCGATGAATTGGGAGTAGCTATCAATTATCGAGGAAAAAACATAGCCACAAGGCTTACACAAGCCCTTATTCAGGGGTCTATCAAAAACGGTATCAGTTCGGTTACATTACGTACTGATACACAAGCAGTCGCGGCGCGTCATGTATATGAAAAGTTGGGTTTTCGAGAGTTCGAAATTCATGATGCTGCGCACCCAACACGTACCTATTGGTTTCTTCAGACAGTCAAATAATCCTATGAAAACAGAAATGAATAAGTTTAGAAAATTGTTCAACTTCGATGCGACTAAAGCATTGTTTGTTGGAGTCGAGCGGGAATGCTTCCTGACTGATATGCAAGGATCAATTGTTCCCATCGCATCAGAAGTCTTAAACAGTATGATGACGGTTTATGGGAACTTTTGGTCTGGCACTCCGGAATATGCATGGCCACATGAATACACCTATGAACTTTCAGCCTGTCAGCTTGAGTGCAGGGTTGGGCCATGTGACCTGCGTTTGCTAAAGAAAGAACTTCTAAGGTGTGAAAAAGAATTAATAAAGAAGGAAGAATCTCTTAAATTCACACGCCTTTTTTCAGAAGTTGGTCCGGCTGACATGCCACTTGATGTTTATCCAGATCCGTCTGGTAGATATCAAGAAATTGTCGAAACAATGCCAAGAGAAGTCTTGTTGGCAGCTTGTCGGGTAATCGGCACACACGTTCACATCGGTATGCCAGATCATGAGACCGCACTTAAAGTCTATAACACAGTGATCAAAAAGTGTGATTGGTTATGTTCGCGTGGTAACGGATCGTTTGGTGAGAGGTTGGATATCTATAGAATCGTGTCACCAGATTGTGATCCACAACCTTACACGGATTGGAATCAATTCTACCAAATCGCGTTAGCAAAGGGTTTCAATAAAGATCCACGCAAATGTTGGACGCTCATTCGAATCTCGAAGCACGGTACAATAGAGTTTCGTATGTTTGGAGCGACAGTGTCGCTTGAAAGAATCGTCGGTTGGGCAAAGCTTTGTCACACATTGTGTGCAGAAGCTATGGCTTAAAAGCAAATGGAGAGTCCTTGAAAGATTCTCCATTTTTTATTACAAATGGTATGGGAAAAACATAAAAAATGTGAAATAATAGGATTATTATGGATGTATTTAAAGAAATATTAAAAATATTTGTATCTTGGACTAAACTAAAAGTTAAAATTCATTTATCTGAAAGAGAGGTTTATCCGAAAGTTAGAGAAATCTGGTGGACATCTATCGGTCAGAATATTGGAGTAGAAATAAATGGCAAAAATGAAAATTTTGAAAGGCCAGTATTGATTTTGAAAGTCTATAACAATGATTTTATTTTAGTTGTTTCCATATCTAGTACAAAAAAAGAAGGTAAATATTATTATATTTTTAAAAATATAGAAAGCAAAGATAATGTTGTAGTTTTATCTCAATTGAAGTCAATCAGTAGTAAAAGACTAATAAGAAAAGTTGGGGAAGTAACAAATGTAGATTTTATGAATATTAAAAATAAAATAAGAAAATTAATATAAAAACGAAAGCCACCCTTGCGGATGGCTTTCTCGGAACTTCCTTACGGAAGCATAATGTATCTACTATAATATACCTACATATATTAAAAGTCAATAGAAAAGTGGATAACTTAAAAATCTTTCTGCACAAACACAAAAAGGGCAAACTGACCCTAAAATAATTACTGAGCTCCGGCGGCAGGGATCGAACCTGCGACCAATCGCTTAACAGGCGACTGCTCTACCGCTGAGCTACACCGGAGCTCAAAAATCATTTTGTCTGTCTGGTATCATAGCATTTTTGATAAAAAAGTGAAATAATCTATTTATGTACATAAAGCTTCGAGTTATCACTAATGCTAAAAAAGAAAAGATTGAAAAGATTTCTGAAGACCATTTTGAAATATGGGTAAAAGAAAAAGCAGAGAGAAATATGGCGAACAGGCGAGTTATTGAGATAATGAAAGAATATTTTAATACGGGTAAAATCAAAATCATAAGCGGACATCATAGTCCTAGTAAAATTATAAGTGCGGGGGATTAGTATGTTATAATATGATTATATGAATATAACAATTAAAGCAACAAATATAGTGCTTACAACTACTATTGAAGAGTATGTCCGTAAATATTTTGGAACGCTTGAAAAATTTGTAAAAGGAGAAAGTAATGATCTTGTATGTGCTATTGAAATTGGTAAAACAACTCATCACCACAAGCACGGTGATATTTTTCGAGCCGAAGCGAATCTTTATGTTAAACCAAAAAGTATATACGCTTCATCGGAAAAAGAAGATTTATATTCAGCTATTGATGATGTTAGAAAAGAAATAGAGAGAGGACTTGTTTCGGTAAAAAAGAAAATAATTAAAACATCTAGAAAAGTGGGAGCAGAAATTAAAAAAAGTATAAAAAATATAGAATAATTTATGAACATTGTTCAAAAAAGATTTAGTCCAAATGTTTCAATTTTTATGTTGCTTGGTTTAGTACTTATTACCACTGGAATTTGGTATGTTGCATATAGAGCTGATGTTATAGGAACTGCTTGGGTGAATGCACAAGGACTTTCTACAAGCGATTATTGATTTTTAAGAAATTTTTCGTAATCCATTTCTTTTTTTCCTTCTGGCACAATACGAAGTATTTTTAAAACACCATCTTTATATTCTGCAGATCTTATTATAATTCTTTTTTCTCCAGCGAAAAAATAAGTACCAGGCCAGCTTTTATGGGCCTGAATTTTAAGAAAGTTTTTGTATTGGTCATCTTTTAAATCAATCAATCCGTCTTCTTTTGTAATTTTTTTAGTGAAAGTTGTTTTATCGTGATCTTGTTCTACAGGTTTAATTTCACCGTCTATCCATTTTGGAATAATTTTTACAAGCAATTCTGCCCCCTTTTTTACAATAACTTCTGCTAGTTCATCTGCAGTTGGTGGCCAATTTGCTATTTCAACTTTTTCTTCCGCTACAATAGGTCCATGATCCATCTTTTCGTCCATAATAATTATACTGACACCAGTTTTTTTATCGTCATTTAAAATTGCAGTTTCTATAGGTGATGCTCCGCGATATTTTGGCAAAAGCGAGCCATGAATATTTAAGGTGCCATATTTAGGTATAGTAAATATTTCTGTCGGCATTATTTTTCCATAAGCAACAACGATGAACAAGTCATAGGAATTAGGAATCCCGTCCGAACGGATTGTCCGGGCGGATAGCTTATTAACGAATTCAGAGTCCAATTTTTCCGGTTGAAGCACTGGAATATTATAAGCAAACGCCCAAACTTTTGCTGGTGGGGGAGTCAAAATAAGTTTCCTGCCTTGTGGTCTGTCTGGTTGAGTAATAATTACGCTTGGCGTGAAGCCTGAAGCGTGAAGCACATCAAGTGCCCACACTGCTCGGTCTGGTGTTCCAAAAAAGGCGAAATTAATTGGTTGTTTTTTCATTTTCTTCTGGTTTTATTTCGTGAATATCTTCAGCGTTATCAATAAAAAGTATTCCATTTAGATGATCTGTTTCGTGTTGAAATACTTGAGCTAAAAGTCCAGATGCTCCTCTTTCAAATAAAATTTCTTTTTCATTATATGCTTTGATTGTGGCTTTTGAAGAACGAGAAATTTTGCCGTAAAGCCATCGCACAGAAAGACATCCTTCTTCCACAACTTCTTTTTTGCGTGAAAGTTTTGAAATTTCTGGATTGATAAAAACGAGGTCATTTTCTATATCTTGATATTTTTCATCTATATGTTTCAATACTAATCCTGAAACCACAAAAATTCTGAGTGCCACGCCGATTTGAGGCGCGGCGATTGCCACTCCGTCTTTTTGTGAAGCCAACGCTTCTTTCATTTCTTTTATAATCTTTTGAATTTTGGCAGACGAAATATCCTCAATTGGCACTTTTTGAGCGATTTTTCGCAAAACAAGGTTATTTTGTTGGACAATTTCAGTCATTATGGACATTATAACAAACTTTCTGGATCTACCTTAATTGTTATATTAAGCGGGAGAGAATAGAGTTTGTCAAGAAGTTCTTTGTCTGGCCATTTGTTGCGAGGAATTTTTAGAAGCGAATGAAGAACAAATTTACCTTTGATTGTATGAGTAAATGCTTGAAATATATCAATTGTAAACGGCAAAAGGATATTTTTAACATTTTCCATTTCTTTTATAATTTTATTTTTTTCTCCTTCAATAGTTATTTTTATAAGAATTGAAAATGGAGGATAATCAAATGATTTTCTATCAATAATTTCGTTTCTATAAAAATCTATCAAGTTTCCTTTAAGGGCATATTCCAAAACTTTTTCATCTGGATTGCGTGTTTGAATAACGAATGATTGAGAAGTAATATTTCTTATTTTAAGTAAAATGTAAAGAATTTTCTCATTTATTTTGAAATCAGGAATGGAAAAAAGAGAATCAATTGAAATAATGGCGGAGTTTTCAATTTTTTCATTAAGATATGAAAGTGTCATTTCAGTGCCGATAAGAATACTACCAGGAGAGTTATAAAATGATTGAACTGTTGTGTTTAATTGTTTTTCTGTTTTTATAGAATCAGAGTCAATTCGAAATATTTTAATGTTCGGAAATCTTTGTTTTATTTTTTCTTCCACAAGTTCAATGCCAATTCCAATAGTTGCTAATTTCCAACTACCACAAGTTTTGCATACTTCATTAGCACTTCGTTTTTCACCACAACGATGACATAAAAAATAATTTTCATCTTCATTATCGGTTTTGGAACTATGAAGTATTACCGGCGAACTGCAATAATTACACATTACGATATTTTGACAGTCGGCGCAGAGAGTGCTCGGTGCAATACCTCGCCTTGTGGCAAAAATAAATAAATGATCATTATTATTTTTAGTATTTTTTATAAGCTGTTCAACTTCTTCACTAGCTATTTTGAAACCACTTCTGCTGGTTTTGTATGTTCGCATATCAACCAATGTTTCTTCTGAAGTAAAAAGCGAACGAAATTTAAATGGTGTGGCTTTTATCAGTTCACCTTCTTCTTCTCGCCACAATGTCTCGGTTCTTAAAAGAATATCTCCTAAAATAAGTTGAGCCCCTATTTTTTCGGCGTATTTTTCCATAAAATATCTAATGTCAAAATAGGGGCGAGCTAATGTTCTATAATTTTTTGCATTTTCTTTTTCAATAATAATTGTTCCAATATCATTTCTAGGTATTGCGATAAAACTAGGCGTGCTGATTATAAGTACTGGATGTTTTTCTTCCACTATTTTTTTCCACAATGAAGTGATTTCTTTTACTTTTAATTTACTATGCAATATAAAAGTATAATCCTCAATTCCTTTTTCTAGTTGTTTAACCGAATTTTTAGCATCTTCTACTGTCGGCACACAAAAAAATACAGATTGTTTTTTGGCAAATTGTTGTCTTATGTGACTTCTATAACTTGCAAATCTCTCCTCATCATCTCCTTGCATTGCGTATTTTTCTGAGGTTTTTTTTGTTACAGATATTATTTCAGTGGATTTTTTGCCCGCCTCATCGGCGGGTATATTTTTTTCCAATATTATTTTTGGAATTAACGAGTTTAAAATACCTCCTGTATTGGAAGCGAAATATCTAGCCGTGTCATATGATGCTTCTATAAATTCTGGAGATAAAAGATTTCTAACTTTTACTATACTAGCTTTTCTAGTAACAAAATCAGCATTTTTAATATCCGATTTTACATTAGCAACATCTTCTATATCCACAACTAGAGCATTTATTTTTTTATTGCGTAAAGGCACTTCAACAATATCTCCTAGATTTACTTCCGCGCCAGTAAAATAGGAAAGTGTTTCTTTTCCAATTCCACGAGAAATAGGAATAACTTTGATTATATTCATAATAATATCTCAATTTTGGCGCCGAGGGAGTTGAGACGATTGGCGAGGTCTTCATAACCGCGATTGATATTGTAAACATTTCTCAAAATAGAAGTGCCTTCCGCTCCCAACATACCGATCAAAAGAAGCACTGCTGGACGAAGGGCAGGAGGACAAATGGCTTCTGTTGCTTTGAGTTTTGTTGGCCCTGTAACATAAAAACGATGTGGGTCGGCAAGAATGGTATCAGCGCCAAGTTTATCTAATTCTTTGTAATAAATTGCACGCTTTTCATAAACCCAATCGTGAATGAATGTTTGACCTTTTGCTTGGGTTCCAATTACGGCAAAAAAAGGAAGATTGTCAATATTTAACCCGGGATAAGGACGAGCTTCAATTTTTTCTTCAAGTGCTATTAATTTTGATGGAAAGGTTTTAATATCAACAAGATTTGTTTGGCCATTATCAGCTTTGTATCTTTTTATAATCTTGTATTTAAATCCCATTTTTTCCAATTTCAAAAGTTCAATTTCCAAAAAATCAATCGGACATCGCTTGATTGTAATTGAGGATTTTGTAACAATGGCAACTGCTATAAAAAACATTGATTCTATTGGATCTTCGCTTATTGAATAGGAAATAGGAGTGTTAATTTCTGGTTTGCCTTCAATTGTAAGGGTTGTTGTGCCAATACCTTCAATTTTTACTCCCAATGAACGCAAAAAGAAACATAAATCTTGCACCATGTAATTTGCCGAAGCGAATTTAATTACAGTTTTTCCAGGAATTCGCGAGGCAGCCATAATTGTATTTTCTGTAACAGTATCGCCTGATTCATACATTACCACTTCATTCGCTTTAAAATTTTTTACAGAAATCTGATAAGTTTTTTGTTTGGCGATAATATTTATTCCCAGTTTTTCCAAAGCGAAAAAATGCGGTTTGACAGTTCGCGAACCGAGTTTACATCCGCCGGCTTGTGGCAATTCAAATTTTTTAAAAAGATGAATAAGCGGACTAATGAGCATAATAATACTTCTAGTTTTTATGGCCGAATCAATATTGATATTATTAAGATTTATATTTTTTGGATTTATTTCTACATCATTACCAATCCATTTTGCTTGTGCGTCAATGCTATTTAACACTTCCATAATTCTATTTACTTCCTCAATGTGAGGCATATTTTTTAGGACAGTTTTATTTTTATTAAGAAGGGAAGCGCAAAGAAGTCCAACGGCAGCATTTTTGGAGCTTTTGGTGACCACTTCGCCAGAAAGTTTATGACCACCTTCTATTTTGAGATTTAGCGCAACCGTGTCATTATTCATTTTCATTTGCATACTATAGCATATACCGTATTATATAAGGAATATGGCTTTCTTTTCTAAAAAATTAGGGATTGATTTGGGAACGGCGAACACTCTGGTGTTTGTACCTGGGAAGGGAATTGTTTTAAATGAACCTTCTGTCGTAGCTGTTTCTGAACAGGATAATAAAATTATTGCGGTGGGAATTGAAGCAAAAAATATGATAGGCAAGACGCCGGAAAGTATTATTGCTTATCGTCCAATGAAAGATGGAGTGATTGCCGACTATCGGGTTACCGAAGCTATGTTGAGATATTTTATTGGTAAAGCGATGGGTAAATGGAATATCTGGAAACCGGAGGTAATGGTATCAGTGCCAGCCGGAGTAACTTCCACTGAAAGGCGAGCGGTTATTGAAGCGACTATAAAAGCTGGTGCCAGGAACGCTTATGTTGTTAAAGAGCCCATTTTGGCTGCTATCGGTGCTGGAATTCCGATTCACGAAGCGGTGGGGCATATGATTGTTGACATAGGCGGAGGTACTACTGATGTGGCAGTAATATCACTTGGAGGAATTGTAGCTTCAACATCTGTGAAATGCGCTGGAAATAAAATTGATTACGCTATTGCTGATTATATTAAAAAAACATTTAACTTAGCTATAGGAGATAAAATGGCGGAGGATATTAAAATTAAAATTGGTTCGGCAGTACCTATTGAAGATGAACTTTCAATGACCGTAAAAGGCAGGGATTTTATTTCTGGATTGCCTCGTGGAGCGGAAATAAAAACAAATGAAATTGTCAAAGCAATAGGCAAAGAATTGCGAGAAATGTTGAATGCCATTAAAACTGTTTTGCAAGAGACCCCGCCAGAACTCGCTTCAGACATAATAGATATGGGAATCACAATGACTGGTGGTTCATCTATGCTTAGAAATTTTCCGGAACTTGTTTATCGCAGAATGGGTGTTAAGGCAGTTTTGGCAGAGGATGCATTATTTTGTGTGGCAAAGGGAACTGGTATTGCTCTTGAACATCTTGATACTTATAAAAAGAGTATACTTGCAAAAAGATAGCGTATATGATAACTTAATTACAGTGATTTTGCTGAGGTTTTGCTTTAGGCACCCGGTGTGCCACAACCACCGTTTACACGTGTTCTTGGTTACTAAAAGTACCCGTTCAACCTAGGATACACAGGTTGTGAGCAAAATATTCAGCATCGGCGGGTCGATTTCTTTGTGAACGACCCGCTTTTCATTTCTATTAAAAACTTGCTTTTTATGACGCTTTGTATAGAATGAAGACATTATGGAATTTGCAATAATAGAAACAGGAGGCAAGCAATATAAGGTTGCAGCAGGGGATATTCTTAAAGTTGAGAAAATTCCAGGCGTAATAAAAGAAGGTGAAAAAATCACTTTTGATAAAGTACTTCTTGTTGATAATGGTAAAGATACTACTATCGGCACCCCTTTTATTGAAAACGCAAAAGTAACCGCCACTCTTACTGAAATCGGTAGATTACCAAAAGTTACTGTTATTAAATATAAACAAAAGTCTCGTTATTTCAAAAAAAACGGTCATCGCCAACCTTTTTTCAAAGTTAAAATTGAGTCGTTAAACTAATACATAGGAGTTTCCTATGTACATAGGAAACTCCTGTTTGGTAAATAAAAAAAGAATCTCGCAAAGCGAAACTCTTAAAGATTTGACTCTTTACTTAAATGGTGGGTCTGAGCTAGGTTGGCGTATTTCCCAAAGGCGGTAGAATTGAAAAGCTTGGTTTATTGGCACATCAATAATTTTGAAATCTTTAGATGTAGCTATAACTGGACGACCAATCATCACCCAATTACCCCATCTATTGTCGTCCAAATCTATTGAGACATCAATTCCATACATCCATCCGATAATCGCATTGTGTATAAAGATGACGCCAGTTTTCGGTGTTATGACAACAAATTCTAAATATACTTGATTGGTATTTGCCCGAAAGTAGAATCAGTGAATAACCCTTGAATAATCAAGGCCAGTAGGACTAAGAATGTCTTCATATCTACTAAAATATTAGCACAAAATAAGTAAGTTTGCAAACATAGGAGTTTCCTATGTATTGTCAAAATCAAGCCATTCGAGTAGTTCTTTTTTATGATTAATTGGATTTTTAAAATAAGTAGGGAATTGAGAAGGATTTACTATTTTAAATTTACTAATTTGATATTCTTGAATGCTTGAATATGGATAAGAAAAAACATATTTTAATAAATTAGTTGCATTTCTATTTTTATTTTCTTTCCATTTTTTATCAATCAATTTTGCTGGATTTAAATGTATATATGAATAGAGATATTTTAGATATGTGTCTTTATCTACATAAATTGATTTAAAAACACCCTCATACAATTTTCCGGTTCGTTTATATTTTTTATTGAAATACATTGAATATCCAGTCAGTAGTTTACGCATGTATGTAGAAATACCATTTTCTATTTTTTCGCGCACAAGCATATGGAAATGATTAGGCATTAAACAAAACACCCCAATATCAACAATAGTTCTTTCTCTTTCAAAAAATTTACCAACATTTCTTAATGTGATACTTTTTTCTGAGTTGCAAATATACATCAAGAATAAGAAATGACGATAATCTTGTTCGTCTAAAAATATTATTCTTTTTTCGGTACCACGGTTATATAAATGATAGTATTCGTCTATAGAGAAAGATTGTTTTCTTAAAGCCATATTTTAAGTATAACATAAAATGAGGAGTTTCCTATGTACATAGGAAACTCCTCTGTACGTACATTATTGTCTGTTTTTGAGGGCGTTTTTGATGGTGTCAGAATCCGAATATTCAAGTTCAGTGCCGGTGGAAAGACCACGACCGAGAATTGAGATTTTTATGGAATGTTTTGTTACAACCGGAGAAAGAATGGATTTTAAATAATCGGTAGTATTTTCTCCTTCAGAGTTGGCGTTGAGCGCCAAAATTATTTCTTTAAGCGTGCCGTCTAAAACTTCAATCCTTTTTAGCAATTCTCGTGAACGAATTCTTGTTTCAGGATTTTTATCAAGAATCGGTACCGTTCCACCTAGCACAAAATATTTTCCGTTAAATGAATGACTTTTTTCAATAATTTCAAGATCAACATCTCGACTTACAATCATAATAATGGAATTATCACGATTGACATTCTTGCAAATATTACAGATGGGGGAGTCGTTTGCATCTTTAGTGTAAAATTTAAAACATTCTCCGCAGATGCGAATTGATTGCTTAAGCTCAGTTATATTTTTAGTAAGTGATTCTAAATAACTTTTATTTTTAGTAAGCAAAAAATAGGCAAATCTTTTTGCTTGTCTTGGTCCAATGCCCGGAAATTCACTGAAGTATTCAATAAGTTTGTTTATGGAATCCATATTTTTTAAAATCCGCCTTTATCAAAATCTTTGAAATCAGTTTTTTCTATGCTTAAAAAAGTGGTCTTTTTTTCGTCAAAATAAAGTTCAGCTTTTCCGGTCGGACCATTTCGATGTTTTTCTATAAGAATTTCGGCGATATTTGGTCGCTCTGAGTTTTCATTATACTTGTCTTCGCGATGAATAAACATTACCACATCCGCGTCTTGTTCAATAGAACCAGAGTCCCTAAGGTCCGATAGACGAGGTCTGCCACCACGTTGTTCAACAGCTCGGGAAAGCTGGGAAAGAGCAAGTACTGGAATATCCAATTCTCGGGCGAGATTTTTGAGCGAGCGTGATATCTCTGTTACTTGTTGAACGAGATTGTCGGAATGTCGTGCTTGTGTCGGCACCATAAGTTGCAAATAATCCACAATAATAAGCCCCAATCCTTTTTCGCTTTTTAATCGTCTCGCAACGGAACGCATTTTTAAAATATTATTTCCGGGTTGGTCGTCTATAAAAATTGGTGCTTTTGATAATTTATCCATAGCATCGCGAATATGTTTAAAATCAGTTTCAATTGAAAGATTCTGTCCAGTTCGTAATTTCCAAGAATCGACTTGTGATTCTGCGGCAAGCATTCTATCTACTAATTGCTGTGAACTCATTTCAAGCGAAAATATTCCCACTGGCACATTGTGGTTTGTAGCTGATTTTCGTGCAATATCAAGGGCTAAAGATGTTTTTCCCATTGAAGGCCGAGCGGCAAGAATAATAAGATCTGATTTTTGTAAACCAGCAAGTTTTATATCCAATTCTTTAAAACCAGTTGAAACACCTCTCATTTCATCTTTTGATTTATGAAGCATATCAAGTCTATCCCATGCTTCAACTAAAGTATCTTTGAGCTCAATAAATTTATGAATACCTGAATAGTTTGTTACTTCAAAAATTCTTTTTTCAGCTTTCTCCAAAAGTTCCTCAAGTTCTCCCGCTTCATCAAAACCAAGTTCGCCGATATATTCTGATGCATTAATCAAGCTTCGCATCATATATTTTTTTTGAACAATTTCAGCGTAGTGATTTGCGTTTGTAGAAGAAGGCACAAAGCCAGCTAATTCTGTAAGATATGACATTCCACCGATTGCATCTATCAATCCTTTTTCTTTGAGACGAGAAGAAAGAGAAAGTAAGTCAATTGGCGAACTTTTGCTTTGCAATTCGAGCATTGTTTGCCAAATCAAACGATGTTTTTCTGCGTAAAATGACTCACCTTGAATAATATCAATCACATCATGCATTGCTTCAGGTCTCAACATAATAGAACCAAGTGTTGCTTTTTCAGCGTCAATATTTTGTGGCGGAATTCGTAGACTTTTCGGTTGAATAATTTTTGTATTCATTAAAGGAATTGTAGCACAACAAAAAATCCAATCTCAATTGAAAACTGTCATAAGATGTGTTTAATTTGGGGATAAAAAAGTTAAACCGCACAATATAATTGTATAGCTTAAGATAAGGGTATATTTTATAAACCATTGACTTTTAAAATCAATCTGCTAGTATATAAACATTATGACGAAAAGGGGTCCGAAAGGTTAATTACCTAAGGCACCCTTTTCTTTTTACCTATTTTATTTACGATATCTTTATCGTCTAGATAAGTAAAAAACTTATTAGACAATGTTTTATAAAGAGATGATCTGTTTTTTCTGTCTGGAAATAGTATTTTTTCCAATTTATTTTCTTCAAGCAAAAAATCAACTAACATTTTATAATCTCCGTCACCAGAGACCAAAACTATTTTATGAAAATTCTCTTTTTTATATAAACGTTTCATAACAGAAAAGACAATGTCAGAATCTACATTTCCTTTTTTCAATCCTGCCATCACTGAACTATGTTGTTTAAATATTAAAATAAATCCAGCTTTTTGTATTTCTTCATACAAGTCTTGATATTTTTCATTTACATATCCAAGATGATAATACACACGATTAACATTATATTTTTGTAATAAATATATACGGAAACGAGCAAGATCAATAAACCAAGGAGCATCACTTTTTGTTGTACCCATATGTAGATTTTGTCCGTCTATAAAAGCAATATTTTTTACACAAATGTTATTCATTATGAAATATATTTTACTACAGTATTATTTTTGTATCTTTGATTTCATATCCTCTTGATTCTATTTCAGCTCGCAAAGCGTCGGATTTTTTAAAATCCTTGGCTTTGCGAGCGTTTTCTCTTTCTTCAATCAAAAATTTGATTTCCTCGGGTATTTCTTCATCAGAAATTTTTAATTCATTTAGTTTTAGTCCAAACACCTCATCAAATTTTAATAAAGTGGCTTTTTTGTCTGAGTCAGAAACTTTTTTATCTTTAATCAATTCCCAAGCAAGAGCAATGGCCTTTGGCATATCTAAATCATCATTTATAAAATCAATGAATTTATTATTATAATTTTCATCAATTTTTCCAGTTTCATTTCCGAGTGACAAAAAATAATTACATAACTTTATTAACGCTGTTTGCGACGCACTGACTGCTTCAAAAGTAAAATTAACTTGCGTGCGATAATGTGCGGTGAGAAGCCAGTAGCGATAGGCGAGGGGAGAGGAAATATCCTTTAGTTTTAAAAAATTACCTTTTGATTTTGCCATTTTATCTTTTTCCACATTTATCATACCGCCGTGTAGCCAGTAATTAACAAATGTTTTGTTTGTTGCCGATTCTGATTGGGCAATTTCATTTGTATGATGAGGAAAGATTAAATCACTTCCTCCAGCGTGGATGTCAATAGTATTTCCAAGTGCTTTTATCGCCATCGCAGAGCATTCAATATGCCAGCCGGGGCGGGGGGGGGGGGCCCGCGCGCGCGCCCCCCCCCCGACCCCCACAAATATATTT
>CAYHTR010000001.1:22540-43284 GCA_964359745.1 uncultured Candidatus Saccharibacteria bacterium
CCGCGCTGGCGGGTGATCGTGTACCACGCGTCCGCGAGCGCGCCGTCGGGGCGCGGCCCACACTGCATCCCCATCATTTTCTTTATAAAATTTCCATAATGCGAAATCTCGCGGATTTTCTTTGTCATATTCATCATTTTCTATTCTTTCTTGCGTTGGTTTATCAAGTTTTAATCCTGCTAGTGCGCCGTAATTTTTAGAATTGGAAATTTTAAAATAAATACCATCATCTGATTTATATGCAGATTCATTTTTAAGTAATACTGAAATTAGTTCAATAATTTCTGAAATATGTGCTTTAGCAGAAAGTATTTTGTGTGGTTTTAAAATATTAATCGATTTTATATCTTCAAAAAATAACTTTTCGTATTTTTTTGTTAAATCAGTAAGTGAGATTTTTTCTTCAATACTTTTGCGTATTGTTTTATCGTCAACATCAGTGATATTCATCACTTGTTTCACTTTGTATTTATTGTATTCAAAAATTCTACGAATAATATCGTAAAAAACCATAGTTCTTAGATTTCCTATGTGAACAGTGTCGTAAACCGTTGGACCGCAATTATATATACCAACTTCTCCTTCATTTATTGCTGTAAATTGCTCTTTTTTTCCTGATAAAGTGTTGTGAAGTTTTATTACCATATATAGGAAATATTATAGCATATGATATACTGTTTTAAATTATGGATAATAAATATTATAAGCATCTTTCGTCGGTGATTGTAGCGATAATTGTATTAGGTCTAACATTTATGGCTGGTGCTTATGCTGGTTCTAAAAATGAAATACGAACCGCAAATGTTAATTCAATTGATCTTTCTTCGTTTTGGAAAGAATGGTCACTTTTAAAAGAAAAATATGTTTCTTCAAAACCTATTCCTAACGATCAAGAAAAAATTTATGGAGCGATGCAAGGGTTAGCCAGTTCACTAGGTGATCCTTATACGGTATTTTTCCCTCCCAAAGAATCAAAAATTTTTGAAGGTGATATAGCGGGGAATTTTGAAGGTGTGGGTATGGAAGTTGCTCTTAAAGATGGAGTGTTGACTGTGGTTGCACCACTTAAAGGTAGTCCTGCAAAAAAAGCGGGAATTAAATCTGGGGATAAAATTCTCAAAATAAATGCCACCAGTACTGCTGATATATCTGTTGATAAAGCAGTAAATATCATAAGGGGGAAAAAGGGAACTGAAATTGTTTTAAATGTTTTTCGTGAAGGTATTAAGGCACCATTTGATGTAAAAATAATTAGAGATGTTATTGATTTGCCTACTATTGACGCTGAATTGCGAAAGGATGGTATTTTTGTAATTAAATTATATAGTTTTTCTGCTAATGCTCCGGATTTATTTCGAAACGCTTTAAGAAAATTGTATGAATCTGGTTCTAAAAAACTTGTCCTTGATCTTCGTGGTAATCCTGGTGGTTATCTTGATGCAGCTGTTGATATGGCTAGTTGGTTTTTACCGAGCGGAAAAGTTGTAGTGACCGAAGATTTTGGCAAAAATGGTGAAAATAAAGTATATAGAAGCAAAGGTTATAATGTTTTTCCAAATATCCATTTTATTATTTTGGCAGATGGCGGTTCAGCTTCAGCGTCAGAGATTTTAGCTGGAGCATTACAAGAACATGGTATCGCTAAATTAGTTGGCACAAAAACATTTGGAAAAGGTTCCGTTCAAGAACTTGTTCCAATTACTTCTGACACATCGCTCAAAATAACGGTTGCAAGGTGGCTTACTCCAAACGGTAATTCTATTTCAGAAGGGGGTTTAAAACCCGATTATGAAGTTAAAATATCTCAAACAGATATAGACAAAAAAGTTGATCCTCAAATGGATAAAGCAGTAGAGTTGCTAAAGATTTATTGAAATGATAAGGTTTAATGTATGAAAATAATTTTACTAAAAGATACGCCCAAAGTAGGTAAAAAATATGATATTAAGGACATTTCCGACGGATATGCTTTAAATCTTCTTATACCAAAAGGATTTGTCGAAGTTGCTACAGATAAGTCCATAAAAAGAGTTTCATTAGAAAAATCAAAAGATGATGTGGAGAAAAAAATTCAAGAAGATTTACTTTTGAAAAATCTAAATGATATGAACGGTATTGTAATAGAAATGTCTGGTAAAGCTAGTGAGAAAGGACATCTTTTTGCTGGAATTCATAGCGTAGAAATTGCTCCAGAAATTACTAGACAAACTCGACTTATTATTTCTCCAGAGTTTATCAAATTAGATAAACCAATTAAAGAAGTTGGCGACCATGAAATTACAGTTCAAGTGCAAGATAAAACAGTAAAATTCAAGCTCAAAATTACAGCTTCAAATTAGTTTTTGTGTTATTATACTGGTATGAAAGTCATTACCAGATTTGCGCCATCACCTACGGGATTTTTGCATATTGGTGGAGTGAGAACCGCTCTTTTCAATATTATTTTTGCAAAAAAAAATAATGGCAAAGTTATCTTGCGAATTGAAGATACTGATAAGATTCGTTCAACTAAAGAATATGAAAGAAGTATCATCGATTCTTTTAAATGGTTTGGTTTTTTATTTGATGAAAATTTTAAACAATCCGATAGGGAAGAGGTTTATAAAAAATATCTTAAAAAACTTATAGAACAAAATAAGGCTTATATATCAAAAGAAACACCGAAAGAAGAAGGGGACAGAGATGAAGTAATTCGTTTTAAAAATCCCAATAAAAAAATAAAATTTACAGACTTAATACGGGGTGAAATTGAATTTGATACTACAGAATTAGGTGATTTTATTATTGCAAAGTCGTTAAAAGAACCAATTTACCACCTTGCAGTAGTTATCGATGATTTTGAAATGGGTATTACGCATATTATTCGTGGAGAGGAACATATTTCAAATACACCGCGACAAATTCTTATTCAGGAAGCTATTGGAGCTGTTCGACCGATTTATGCTCATTTACCTCTAATTTTAGCCACAGACAAGTCAAAACTTTCAAAAAGAAAACATGGCGAAAGTGTGTCTATTAATTTTTATAAAGAAAAAGGTTATTTACCGGAAGCTATAATAAATTATCTTGCTCTTCTTGGTTGGAATCCAGGGACAGAGCAGGAAATTTTTAGTATGAATGAGCTTATTAAACAATTTGATTTTGTTAAAGTTCAGAAAAGCGGAGCAATTTTTAATATTGAAAAACTCAATTGGATTAATAAGGAATATCTTAAAAAACTTGATAAAAAAACATTATTTAATGAAGTTAAAATAAGAATAGAAAAAAAATATAAATGTGTTGATGAATATCTAGAAAAACTATTACCAATTATTCTTGACCGCATTAGTATTTTTTCTGATATAGATACAATGATTGAATTAGGGGAGTTAGATTATTTTTTTAATGAGCCAAAATATGCAAAAGAAAAATTATTCTGGAAGAATGAAAATGACTCTCAAAAAACAATAATCTATCTTAGAAAAATTATAGAAATTATTAGTAAAATAGGTGATTGGAAGGACGATGTAATTAAGACTTCGATAATGTCTTATGCTGAAAAAGAAGGGAAGGGAGGCGTGCTTTGGCCAGTGCGATATGCGCTTTCAGGAAAAGATAAATCACCAGACCCTTTTACGCTTATATTCGTATTGGGAAAAGAAAAAACTATAGCAAGAATTGAAAATGCGATTAATATATTATCATAAATGGAAAATTTTAATTGTTGGAGCAATGGCTTTTGTCTTATCGTTTGGAAATATTACTTATGCGGATAAAGCCCAAGAACTTAAACAAAAAATAGATGAACAAAATAATTTACTTAGTCAGTTAAAACAAGAAATAGTTCAATACCAAATTCAAGTGGATGCGATATCAAATCAAGCAAACACTCTCAAAAGTACTGTTGATGGACTGGAAATCACGCGAAAAAAATTGCTTAAAGATATACAAATAACTCAAAATAAAATTCAAACCACCAATCTTGTTATAGAGCAGTTACAACTTGATATAGGTGATAAAAATAATAAGATTGATACAGATATTAAAGTTATTAGTCGGACTTTTTATAAAATAAATACTGAAGAGTCAAAATCACTTATTGAAACACTTATCGAATTTGATGATATGGGAAAATTTTGGAATGGATTAGAGAATTTGTCTCAGTTCCAATTGACTTTAAGAAATACTATAAAAGATTTGAAAAATGCAAAAATTAATCTTGAACAAAATAAAATTGATTCAGAAAAAAAGAAAAGTGAACTAATAAATTTTACTAATCAATTAAAAGGGCAGACAAAATCTGTAGAAGCCACAAAAAAAGAAAAAGCTGACCTTCTTGCTCAAACAAAGAACGAAGAAGTGAATTATAAAAAATTACTAGAAGACAAAAAAGCTGCTGCTAAGGCTTTTGAAGATGATTTAGCGAATTTGGAGCAGGAATTAAGAATTATTATTGATCCTAGTAGTTTACCAAAAACTGGCTCTGGTGTTTTACACTGGCCACTTGATAAGGTTTATATCACTCAATACTTTGGCAATACATCTTTTGCTACTAAAAATCCGCAAACATATAATGGGCAAGGTCATAAAGGTATTGATTTTCGGGCAACCACAGGTACTTTGGTAAGGTCCGTCTTGTTTGGGACTGTTGTAGAGATAGGTGATACGAACATATTACCGAGTTGTTACTCTTATGGAAAATGGATTCTTATTCGTCACAATAACGGGCTTTCAACGATTTATGCGCATCTTTCATCACAAATAGTTAGTGCTGGGCAGGAAGTAAAAACAGGAGATATTATCGGCTATAGTGGTTATACTGGAAATGTTCTTCCACCTGGTCCAGCTGGCGCTCATTTGCATTTTGGTGTTTACGCTACTCAAGGTGTGGAAATAGCCCCTCTAGTAAATAGTATAAATTGTAAAAATATTCGTATTCCAGTAGCTCCTCAAAAAGCATATCTTAATCCACTTTCTTATTTATGATATAATCAAACTTATATGTATAAAATTAACTCACAGAAAGGATTTATAAAAATGATTTTAATTATTGTGATTGCTCTTCTTATATTGAGTTATTATGGATTTGATATTGAAAAAACGATCAAGAGTCCATTAACTCAAAAAAACCTTAATTATATTCAACAAATATCTTTGTCTGTGTGGCAGAATATTCTCAAGGCACCAATAATGTATATATGGAATCTTTCTACAAACCTTATTAAAAGTAAAATAGGGTCATAAAAGATATATTGTGCGACACTGGTATACAAACAAAAACAGCTCTTCCCTATTTAGGTGAGCTGTTTTTGTTTTTTTACGCACATCTTATTTTTTAGCTAGATTTGATGTTTCGACATACTTACCCCAACATTTTCGAGATGAGCTCCATGGAGCTGTTCCAGATTTATCATAAATTACTTTCGCGTATTCAAGATTTCCATCAACTGAGTAAATGTCTATAGCAAGTTTTTTAGCTTGATCTAGATGGTAAAATTCGTTGATTTGCATTACTCCCACATCAGACCTGTTAGCTTTACCTCTTATCACTTTCCCATTCTTATTGAATTGTGTGAATCTTGATTCACATTTGGCAATTTCCGCAAGAATAGGTGTGTCTTTATAATACTCTCTAGTGTATTGTTCTAGATTTGAATTAGTAGTTTCTTGTTTAATTGATATAGTTGTCGCTGAGTTTTCAATCGCTTGTGGCGAACCATAAAGCGATGAAAGAATCATAACGGCGCTTGTTGTTATCTCTATCATAAATAAAAAGTGAGGTTTATATAGTGTTATCTACTTCGCCTCACTTATATTAGTATGATAGCATTTCTTGCACTATATGTCAATAGATAAACTGACCAAATGTTCCCAAATACCCTTATTTTACAATAGTAATTGGTACTTTATGGTGTAATAAAATAGACAATCGTCCAAGTCCAAATGAGGCAAAAGCCACTAAAACGATAATTATAGGGATAAATACCTTCGGTGATTTGCATTTTTCAAAGATTTCTTTTATACTCATAGAATAATCATTATAACATTATATGGCAACTAAAAAAGCGGCAGGTTCAACTAAAAACGGCAGAGATTCAGGTCCTCAATATCTGGGTATTAAAGTTACTGCTGGCGAAATAGCTCAAATTGGCGATGTGTTAGTAAGACAACGAGGTACTGTTGTTATGGCGGGTAGGAATGTTGGACTTGGAAAAGACCATACACTTTTCGCATTAAAAGACGGCAAAGTTGAATATAAAAATAAAAGAAAAATGAATTTTGATAATTCAAACTCTACACGCAAAATCGTTCACATTATATAAGAAATTAATATGAAAATACTTGGCATAGAAACAAGCTGTGACGAAACAGCGCTTGCTTTACTTGAAGCAAAAGAAGAAAATGGTAAGATTTATTTTAAAGTACTAGATAATATAATACATTCTCAAGTCCCATTTCATAAATTATACGGTGGAGTTGTGCCTATGATAGCAAAGAGAGAACACGCAAAAAATCTAAAACCATTACTAGAAAAACTTATCTCGTCCCCTATCACTTCAACAAAACCAGATATTGATGCTATAGCTGTGACATATGGACCAGGTCTTGAACCAGCATTGTGGGTTGGTATTGATTTTGCAAAAAATTTAGGTGACTTATGGAACATTCCAGTAATTCCTACAAATCATATGGAAGGACATATTATGGCTTCTCTAATACCATCAGATATGCTTCACGCTTCACGCTTCACGCTTCACGACATCCAATTCCCCGCTCTGGCTTTGCTTATTAGTGGTGGACATACAGAACTTATTTTAATTGAAGATTGGATGAAATATAAAATTATAGGACAAACACGAGACGATGCTGTTGGTGAGGCATTCGATAAGGTTGCAAGACTTTTAGGATTATCTTATCCGGGTGGACCGCAAATATCAAAACTAGCTGAAGAAGATCGTCTAGAAAGAAAAATAGCAGAAAAATGGCATTTGCCAAGACCGATGATTCATTCAAAGGATTATGATTTCTCTTTTTCAGGACTAAAAACGGCAGTGCTTTATACTATTGGTGGAATTGATAAATCAAAAAATCTAAAATGGAAAGAAGAAATTGCTAGAGAATTTGAAGATGCCGTTACAGAAGTCCTCGTACATAAAACAGAAAAAGCTATTGATGAGTTTAATATTCGAACTTTAATTGTTGGCGGTGGTGTTATTGCTAATCTAAAAATTAGAGAAACGCTAAAAAAGTTAGGTGAAGAAAATAAAATTTATGTATTGTTCCCTACCCAACAACTTTCCACAGACAATGCATTGATGATTGCATTAGCTGGTTATTTTAATCTTAACAACAAAATATCCGATATAAATTTTAAAGCAATCGGTAATCTTAAACTGGCTTATTAAAATCGTCATCATTTTTGCCGGTTACCATTAGATAAATTACAATCGCTAGAAGAATAAGAAGTATTACAAGAGCAAAAGGTGATGAGAATATATTTCGTAATATATTACTTGACGTTGAACTTATACCAACGACGTCAGCATAATTATCATTAGTTGAGGTGCTAATAAAGATGTTATTATCTTCTGTTGTTATAATATTTTCAGTAGAACTAGCATTACTAGTGATAATTGTAGTAGCAATAATACTTGAAGAGATAATTGATTTTTCTGAATCTGTATAAGGTGTCTTTATTCCACAATACAATTCGTTAATTGTGTTTCTCGTTGTTATATAAACATAACCAGTTGGTGATGTAATTCCCCATGGGGCCAATATTCTATCTTTATACTTCACTTGAAACCGCTCTACAGCTTGTTTTGTCTCCATTCTGAAAATACCATTTGTGGATAAATTTTCACCTTCATGAGAATTAAGAAATAGTTGTAAACGCATAACATCTCTGCTTACACTTTCTGAACCAAATACAAGGTAATTCTGTATATAATTACATTTAGAATCTGAAGTTGTTTCTAACGCAAATACAGTTTGAGATCCAAGAATTAGGAAGATAAATGCTATAAAGGCTATACCGTAATGTTTTTTCATATATAGTTAATCTAATACTTATGATTTTTAAGTCAATGTTTATTGACTGATATATAAAGGACACTATAAGACAAGTTAAAGGACATTATTAAATTAATAAATGTTTAAAGGTCTTTATAAAGGACATTATTTAAAAATTACAATTATTTCGCAAAACACTTATAAAACAATGTAAATAGCTTTTATATACCCTCTTTCTCTGTTATTATATATATGTTATGAATCAAATTATTCCAGAAAAATTGCTTAAACCTTATGACCCAGGATTAGTTGAAGACGCAATATATAAACGTTGGATGGAAAGCGGTTTTTTTAATCCTGATGTATGTATAGAAAAAGGAATTATAGACAAAAATGCAGAATCGTTTTCTATTGTTTTACCTCCTCCGAATGTTACAGGTATCCTTCATCTTGGTCATGCCTATGAAGACGCTTTACAAGATACAATTGTGAGATTTGCTAGAATGCGAGGAAGACGAACATTATGGATTCCTGGTACTGACTCGGCAGCTATTGCTACTCAAGCACGAGTTGAAAAAGATATTCAGAAAGAAGAAAACAAAAGTCGATATGATTTAGGGCGTGAAGAATTAGTTCGTAGAGTAAGTAAGTTTGCTAAGGATAGTGAAAACACAATTGTCAGTCAAGTAAAAAAAATGGGAGCATCTCTTGATTGGAGTCGTTATGCTTATACTCTTGATGATTCGCGTAATCTAGCTGTTACAACTGCATTTAAACGGATGTATGATGCGGGTCTTATTTATCGTGGATATAGAGTAGTTAATTGGGATCCCAAGGGTCAGACGACTATTTCTGATGATGAAATTGTTTATAAAGAAAATAAGACAAAACTTTACACATTTAAATACTGGAAAGACTTCCCTATTTCAATAGCTACTACCCGTCCAGAAACAAAACTTGGTGATACAGGAATTGCGGTGCATCCAGATGATGTTAGATATAGTAAATATATAGGTGAAGAATTTGAAGGAAATTTTGCTGGTATTAAACTTAAAATAAAAATTATTTCTGATCCTTCTGTTGATCCAGAATTTGGCACTGGAGCGGTTGGACTTACACCAGCACATAGTATGATTGATTATGAGATTGGTGAAAAAAATAATCTACCTATTATTCAAGTAATTGATGAATATGCAAAAATGTCAGTAGATAATCCTGAATTTAAAGATAAAAAAACTACTGAAGCCAGAAGTCTAATTGTTGAATGGTTAAAAAAAGAAAAATTGCTTGAAAAAGAAGAAGAAATAACACAAAATATTTCAACTGCCGATAGAACTGGAGGGATTATTGAACCGTTGCCAAAACTTCAATGGTTTATTGCAGTTAATAAAGAATTTGATCATTTTGGTAAAAAAACAACTCTCAAGGAAATTATGTATTCAGCAGTAGAATCTGGCGATGTAAATATGCCCCAAGAGCATTTTAAAAAATCTTATTTTCACTGGATAAAAAATCTTCATGATTGGTGTATTTCACGACAAATTTGGTTTGGTCATCGTATTCCAGTTTGGTACAAAGAAAAAGAAATATATTGTGATACAATTCCACCAAAAGAAACAGGTTGGGAGCAAGATTCCGATGTGCTTGATACATGGTTTTCGTCTGCACTCTGGACATTTTCAACTCTTGGCTGGCCCAAAGAAACGAGTGATTTAAAAACTTTTCATCCAACCTCATTTATGTCCCCAGCATATGAAATTATGTTTCTTTGGATTTCGCGTATGATACTTATGAGTTGCTTTCATTTGAATCAAGTTCCTTTTAAAACAGTTATGCTTCATGGAATTGTTCGGGATAGCAAAGGAAGAAAATTTAGCAAGTCGCTTGGTAATGGTATTGATCCGATTGATATAATTGCCAAATATGGAGCAGATGCTTTGCGTATGGGTTTGTTAGTGGGTACCGTGACAGGAAATGATATTAAATTTGATGAACAAAAAATAAAGGGTTACAAAAATTTTGCCAATAAACTTTGGAATATTATTCGTTTTATTTTGACTACTATTGAAGATGTAGAATATAAAAAAGATTTTAATGATTTTAGTAGTGAAGATAAAAAATTAATGAAGATTCAGAAAGATTTGATAATAGAAATTACTAAGGAAATGGAAGAATATAAATTATATCTGGTTGGTGAAAAACTCTATCATTATGTATGGCATTCATTTGCTGATATAATTATTGAAGATAGTAAAAAGATTTTTGCTGGAACCGATGACAAAAATATTTTATCTAGAAAACAATTCTTACTTTATTCTCTCGACTTTATTTTGACAACACTTCATCCATTTATACCTTTTATCACAGAAGAAATTTGGGGGCTTTTACCACAAAATAAAAACAAAGATTTACTTATGATCCAAAAATGGCCAATTTAAACATCTCATTTATTTACGCACTTCTTGCTGGTATTATTCCCGCTTTTTTATGGCTTTATTTTTGGCTTAAAGAAGATCGTCTTCACCCTGAACCACGTTTGCTTATATTTATAGCTTTCCTTGGAGGAATGTTGGCTGTTCCGCTAGTTTTGCCAGTTGAGCAATTTGTAAATAGTCATTTTAGTGATATGCCTACAATTATCGTATTGTGGGCATTTATTGAAGAATTTACTAAATATTTTATAGGATTTATTTTAGTTTTAAGAAGAAAAGCTGTTGATGAACCAATTGACGCCATAATATATATGATTACAATAGCTCTCGGCTTTGCGGCATTAGAAAATACATTTTTTATACTAAAACCAATTCTTGAAGGAGACGCAATACGCACTATTGTTACTAGCGATATGCGTTTTATAGGCGCTACATTACTTCATATTGTTTCCTCTGCAATTATTGGTGTTTCTATAGCTTTGCCATTTTTTAAAAATAAACTGACCAAGATATTTTCTTTGCTTCTAGGTATTATTACGGCCACTTTTTTCCACGCAATATTTAATCTTTTTATTACAAAAGGTCAAACGATTGATGCCTTCACAGTATTTTTGTTTGTTTGGGTTGCTGTAATCGTTTTACTCCTAATTTTTGAAGAAATAAAGTTATTCACACCTACGCAAAAATCAAATGTGTAGTATACTTTAAATATAATAAACTAATTTATGTCAAAAGAAAAAAGATCATTTTTTGAACGTCTAACTGGAACAGTAAAAGCCGATGAGGAAATTGAAGAAAAAGTTCCTAAAGGTAGAAGCAATCCAAATTGGGCTTTGGAAGAAGATGAGGAAGAAAAAGATGGGCAACTTACAGTAGATGTTTATCAGACACCGGATGATATTATAATAAAAACAATGGTTGCTGGAGTAAAGCCAGAGGATTTGGATATATCAATTACTAGAGATATGGTTACTATTCGTGGTAAACGAGAGGAAGAAAAAGGAATTAAAGGTGATGATTTTTTTGCTAAGGAACTTTATTGGGGCACTTTTTCTAGGACAGTTACTTTACCTCAAGAAATAGATGTTGAAGAAGCAGAAGCACTTGAACGCCACGGTCTTCTTATTATTCGTCTTCCAAGAATTGATAAAGGCAGACAAACAAAACTCAAAGTGAAGTCAAATAGTTAATTTATCTTATTTGGTTTCGAGAGGCGGAATCGAACTGGTGACCTTTCCCTCTTCAGGGGAACGCTCTACCGACTGAGCCCGCCCGACCGAACGGCGTCAGTCGTTCGGGCGGGCTATCTCGGCAATTTATTTTTTAAAAATCTTCTACCTTGGTGCCTGGGGGCAGAATCGCACTGCCGACCTGTCCCTCTTCAGGGGAACGCTCTACTACTGAGCTACCCAGGCAATTTATTTTTTAAAAACCTTCTACCTGCCGCTGATTTAAAATACAATTCTCTTTTTCTAGCTTCTTCAAATGTAACATATTCTTCCTTATAAACAAGTTCCAAATTTTTCATTTTACTTGTTGTCTTTGTGTGTCCAGAGCGATGGTCTATCAATCTTTTTATAAGATTACTTGTCATACCTTTATATATTTTTCCATTTTCATCTTTTAAAACATAAGTTGTAAACATAGTATTACCTACTGAGCCCGCCCGACTGAACGGCTTCAATCGTTCGGGCGGGCTATCTCGGCAATTTATTTTTTAAAAATCTTTTATTTCAACATATCAATTCCTCCGCCGTAAACGCCTATAATTTGGTTTATGTATGGTTTTATTGCAACATAAGCACCCAAAGAAAATAGAATAATGATAATCCAATATCCATACTGCATTACTCTTTCCCACCTTGCCGAGCGTTGCATTTTTTTCAAAATGACATTATTCTCTTTTGCAAGAGAAGCTGTATTTTCTAAAAATTCTCGTTCTTCTGGGGTCATAGAAACAGTATAGCAAAAAGCTAGAAAAATGCTATAGTTTTTATACGCTCCCGTAGTTCAATGGATAGAACAGCCCTGTCCTAAAGGGCAAATGTCAGTTCAATTCTGGCCAGGAGCACAATTATTTTATCCCCAAGATTGTAGAAAGTTTTTCTTTATTGAAACCAACTGTAATATCATCATCTATATCAATAACTGGTACGCCCATCTGTCCGCTTTTGTCTATCATTTCTTTTCGCTTGTCTGTATCTGCACCAACATTATATTCCGTATATTGAACATTGTTTTCCTTAAAAAATTCTTTAGCTTGATTGCAGTATGTGCAAGTGGGCGTTGAATAAATTGTTACATTTTTCATATTTTTATTTATCCCACCAAGGCGGGATTAATATTATCTTTTAATATCTGACATTATACCACTGTAAGCGTTTGCAACACTCTCTTTTATAAAAGTTAATGGACTATTTTTATCGGCGACATCTTTTGGTGTGTCAATTGAAGCAAATTCCATTTTGATAAAAGAGAGCCATATTACAAAAATAAATGCTGTAATTGCTATTGAAACCGAAAATACAATCGTCTTTTTGTGATGATCCGGTTTTTTTCTCAAATTTTCAATAATTTTACGCATAATAATTTATTGATTAGTTGCAAGCACTAGAATATCTCCTTCTTTACCTTCAAGATCTTTCTTTTTTAAAGTCAATTTATCAATTGGTTCTACTTTTTCTCCGCCTTCTTTTAAAAATGTTTTTAAGGAAGTTTCGTCATAATGCATAGGAATAATAATTTTTGACTCAAGTGATATGGCGAATTTATAAGCATCAGAAGGCGATAGTGTTTTATTAGCGATAGGTACAAACAGAATATCAATTTCTTCAAGAGCTTCTTTGGTGGAATTTGCCATATTAGTACTAGTCAGTGCACCCAAAAAACATATATTCATTCCCTCAAGAGATACCAGATAAATAGTATTAATTCTTTCTTCGTCGCCGTAATTCGATTTTGATAAAAATCCTTTAATAAAAACTCCTTTTGTTTCATATTCTCCTGGACCAGATATGACAAACGGCTTGACATCTCCGTGAGAAACTTGCTCAATTCCATTAAAATCTTGATGATTCATTGTAATAAGGGCAATATCGGCACCGAAACGACTCGAATTAAGTTTTGAGTCTTTGGAAATAGGGTTAAAAGCTAAGGTTGTATTGCCGAATTGCACTTTAAAAAATTCTCCTCCTTGATATGTTATTATCATAAAGTGAATTATAGCATTATTTTAAAACTAGACAAAGTCGCTATTTTCCCATATACTTGAACACGTTATCAATCACACGCAAAATAACCCCGCAAAATTGTTTTATTATTTAAAAAGCGGAACTTGCGCATAAAAATATGTTAAAAAAGTTAAAAGATAAGATTTTGGGTGAAAATAAAGTAGAAAAGATAGAAATTGAAAAAGTTGAAAAAGAGTCAATAATGGCAAAGTTTTTTAATGATTCTCTTACTCCGCCAAATGTTGCGGATATTGTAGAAGGTCCAGTCATTAGTATTGAAAAAAGTGTGGTATATGTGGATCTTAATCCTTATGGGACAGGTATAATTTATGGACGAGAATACATAAGTGCTAGAGATATCATCAAGAAAATTAATATTGGCGATAATATTGCGGCTAAGGTTGTTGATATAAATAACAAAGACGGTTATATAGAACTTTCTCTAAAAGAAGCACGACAAGCTTTGGTTTGGAACGAAGCAGAAAAAGCTATTAACGAAAAGAAAATTCTTGAATTACTTGTTGTTGAAGCTAATAAAGGTGGATTACTTATAGAATGGCAAGGAATTGTTGGTTTTCTTCCTGCTTCTCAATTAAAAACAGAACATTATCCACGAGTTGTAGATGGAGATAAAGATAAAATTCTTGAAGAATTAAAAAAACTTGTTGGTCAACGAATAGCGGTGTCTATCATTTCGGCTTTTCCAAAAGAAGGTAAACTTATTTTTTCTGAAAAAAATCCAGTTGAAAAAGATAAAGAAAAAATCATTGGTCATTATAATGTTGGCGATACAGTGGAAGGTTTTATAACAGGAATTGTTGATTTTGGTGTTTTTGTGAAGATTGAAGATGGACTTGAAGGACTTGTTCATATTTCTGAAATTGATTGGTCGCTCGTGGAAGACCCTCGCCTATTTTTCAAAGTCGGCGATAAGGTTAATGTAAAAATTATTGAAATAAAAGATGGTAAAGTGTCACTTTCAATTAAAGCCCTTAAAGAAAATCCATGGGTTCATGCTGTTGCAAAATATGAAAAAGATAAAATTGTGGAAGGTGTGATAATCAAGTTTAACAAACATGGTGCGTTGGCTTCAGTAGAAGAAGGGATTGCTGGACTTGTTCATATTTCCGAATTTGGAAGTGAAGCAAAACTTAGAGAAAAATTGGAACTTGGTAAAACATACAACTTCAAAATAACTCTTTTTGACCCCAAAGAGCAAAAAATGGCCCTATCGTTTGTAGATAAAGAGAAGAAATAAAAAAAGTGAGTTTCGTTTTCGAAACTCACTGCGTAGTGCTAAAATTTATAGTTCAACACCTTTGCTTAAGGCATTAACACGTTCTTTTCGTCGATGAGTCTCGATCTCCTTTTTTATTTTCCTCGTAGCATTTTCAAGATTTCCGTAAATTGCACCACGACTTACATTTCGCTCTTTCCCAATTTCCAGTGCTGTTCTGTGTTTGATAACCACTTCTTCAAATGCTTGTTTTTGAGCGAAATCAAGTTTTGAAACAATTTCCGCCATTTCTTCGTCTTCTTCTTTCTCAATCAGCTCATCAATGGGTGACGGTGGAAGTGTGAGTGTCTCACGATAACCAATGAGTTTGTCCAGTGGAATTTCTGCTGTTCGTTCAAACACTTTTGGCTGGTCAAAGAATTCGTCTGTCCGAACTGCTTCTGGAAACAAATCTTCAACCATCATACCAGTGAGTTCCATGAGTTTTTCAATAAGTTCACGAGCTTTTCGCTGTGTATCTTCACCGCCTTTTTGAGAAAAAAGAAACGGTGGCTTTTTCCGAAGGTTGATGACCTCATAAAGAGTAGCTAACCGTACTCCCAAAAATTTTGCCGCTTTTTTCACTGTCCATCCACGTTTCTTTATAGCCTCATAAAGCACGCCATGCTTCATTCTCGCCACAACTGCTATTTTAAATGTTTCTTCTTGTTGCATTTATCTCTCCTCTCGTGTTAATTGTTTTGGTACATTTCTAAAAATAGAATAACACAATACAAAAAATAGCGCAAGTCCTGCATTTTATACGATATATCGTACAGATTATAGGCATGTTATGATATAAAAATGCCACATATTTCAAAACACGCTGTTGCTGAAAAAGTCGTGCAAGAACTCGAAAATCGTGTTGTTGCTTTTATAAGCAATACTGGTTCAAAGACCAGAAACAATATCTTCAAAGAAATATTAACAAAAACGGAACGATTTATGATTGCAAAAAGGCTGGCGATGATTTATTTAATACAAAAAGGCACCCCAACGCATACGATAAGCGAAATGCTTAAGGTGAGTCCCTCAACGGTTGCTCGCTTTGAAAACAAACTGGAGCATGGTTATTTTACCCACACTGTTTTATGGTTAGAAAATAACACCTCTATGAATAAAGTTTTAAAACTAATTTTTGATTTAGCTGCTATACCATTTGAAGCACAGAAAAAATCTCTCGGACAGTTGATTGATGAACTTTAACAAAATTTATTTTAATTTTGTACGATATATCGTACAGATTACTTATTAAACTCGGTCATTGCTTTTTCACGACCTTCGGTGATTATGATTTCAACTGCCAGGGCTACTTTTTTAGAAACTTTTTTTAATTCGGTAAGTTCGGCAGGTTTGAATTTGCCTAAAATAAGGTCCTCAATTCCCTTCTCGCCTTTGGGAAGTTTTAATTTTCCCGAGCTAGTTGTTGGACAAATGCCAACTCTAATTCTTGTGAATGCTTCAGTTTTTACAGCTTTTATTACCGATTCAACCCCCCTATGACCGCCAGCACTTCTATTAAATGAAATTCTAAACTTCCCTATCGGAAAATTAAAATCATCATGAATTACAATAAGTTGTGAAGCTTTTTTTTCACTAGTAATGACATTTTTAAGCGCCAAACCGGATTTATTCATAAAGGTATCCGGAGCAATAAGTGTTATTCCCTTTTTTTCTAATTTTTCCAAACCTTCAAGCATAATGCGTCCTGTATTATGTCTTGTGCCCACATACTCTTCCCCGGGATTTCCAAGTCCAACAATATACCACATAAAATATAAAATTAATTATTGACTTATTATACTACAAAAGATAAAATCTAAACAATACTATGGAAACAGAACTTAAAGTTGAAAATAAAAAGTCATTTTTAAGAGAAGTTATCCAGTTTGCTCTCATTGTACTAATAATAGTTCTTCCAATCAGGTTTTTTATAGCTCAACCGTTTATTGTAAGTGGAGAATCTATGGATTCAACTTTTAATAATGGCAATTATCTTATTGTGGACGAATTAAGCTATAGATTTAACGATCCTCAACGCGGAGATGTGGTGATTTTTAAATATCCATATGACCAAAGTCGTTATTTAATTAAGAGATTGATAGGTTTACCTTCCGATATAGTTCAAATGAAAAACGGAATTATCACAATTAAAAATAAAGACGGAGAATTGACTTTGTCTGAGCCGTATATTGATTCAAAAAACAATCTTCTTTATGGAGATTTGACAATAACTCTTCAGGATGATGAATATTTTGTGCTTGGAGACAATAGAATTTCTAGTTCTGATTCTAGAATTTGGGGACCACTTCAAAAAAATCTTATTGTTGGAAGACCATTTATTCGCCTTTTTCCATTTAATCGTATAAATATTCTTCCTGGTTCGTATAATAAATATGACCACTAAAAATATCAATGAATCTGAAGAAATTGCCATTTATTATGGTTTTATTTCGACAGAAACGCCAGAAATAAAAAAAATAGACATTAGTAATTGCAAAAATATGTTTTTTGCTGATGATGAAGATAATGTTGAAGAAAAAGCTTCAATACTTAGAACTTATGTTGAAAAAAAAATGGATGTTTTGCCTCAGCCGGTGTATTTGTATTTTAAAGGAAATTTTAAAAATAATTTTAGAAAGAAAACTCAATCTTATTCAAGATATTGCGATTTGGAAATAGTTGGTGATTCAAAAAGTATTGCTGAAGCTATCCTTATACAAACAGCTATTATTATTTTAGCTAATGAGGGGTATAAAGAAATCTGTGTAGAAATAAACTCCATAGGTGATAAGGATTCGCAAGCGCGGTTTGCAAAAGAACTTAATCAATACTATCGTAAAAATATAAATGAAGTACAGCCATGTTGCAAAGAATCTTTAAAACGTGATGTTTTCGAATTACTTCATTGTACTAATGAAAAATGTCATTCATTAAAAATGTCAGCTCCAAAATCGATTACCTATTTAGGGGAAACTAGTCGGGAGCATTTTAAAGAAGTGCTTGAATATCTTGAAGCTTTAAATATCCCATATAGAATTAATAATAACCTTATTGGTAATAAAAAATATTGTTCAGATACGATATTTGAAATTATTGATACCAGTGATGGATCAAAAAATAAAATAACTCTTGCTTCAGGTGTTCGTTATGATGGACTTTCTAAACGTCTTAATTTTAAAAAAGAAGTTGGTGGAATTGGTATTTCTTTGCTTATAAAAAGAAAATCAAAAGAAGTAAAGAAAAAAAATAAAATAAAAAAACCGTCATTATATTTTATTCAGCTTGGATTTGAAGCTAAATGTCAAAGTTTGCAAGTGATAGAAATGTTGCGACAAGCAAAAATTCCTGTTTATCAATCACTTGGTAAAGATAAAATGTCAGCACAAATGAATGTTTTAGATAAATTGAAAGTCACACATACTTTACTCATGGGTAAAAAAGAAACAATAGAAAAGTCAATAATAGTTCGTGATATGGTAAAACGTTCTCAGGAAACAGTACTAATTAAAAATCTTGTGGCCTATCTAAAAAAGGTAAAAATATAAAGGAGGGGCCTGCCTGCGCAGGCAGGTTGGGGGAGGGTTTTGCTTTTTTGTTTCAATATGTTAGTATAGTCAAATATGATAAATGTAGAAGTCAGTCGAAATAATAACGAAAACAGCGTAAGTATTATCCGCCGTTTTACTAAAAAGGTGCAAGGATCTGGGGTGTTACCTAGAGTTAGAAGTATTAGATATGCCCTAAGAAAACTTTCTCATTATAAGACGAAAATGAAGACACTTAAGTCCATAAAACGCAAATTGGAAATAGAAGGGTTGATTAAACTTGGTAAAATGCAAGAAAAACCCACAAAATTTATTAAGAAAAAATAATGGTTGAGAAACCTTCCGGGTTACCTTTTGAGTTAATAAAAAATGAAATATTGGGTAAGACATATGATCTTAGTTTTAGTTTTATTTCTAGTGATGAATCTCAAAAATTAAATTTTAAATACAGACAAAAAAATGAACCAACTGATATTTTAAGTTTTCCATTAAGTGATAAGGAAGGAGAAATATATATTGACCTTGAGACAAGTAAAAAAGAGATGAAAAAATTTGATAGAAAATTTGAAAATTTCATAGGTTTTTTATTTATTCATGGATTAGTACATCTTAAGGGTTATAATCATGGTGATGAAATGGAAAAGGAAGAAATTAAATATAGAATACTTTTCAACATATAGATATAAAAAATATGCGTTATAATAAAGCATATAATTATGTCTCGAAACATTATTACTGGTATTGATATTGGTACGCAACAAGTTAAAGTTGTGGTTTGTCAGCGTGCCGGTGAAAATGAAAAAATGCCTAAAATTATTGGCATTGGAACCGCTGAATCAAAAGGACTTCGCAATGGCTATATTATTGATCAAGATGAAGTTAAAAAAAGCATAAAAATAGCTGTTGCTCAGGCAGAAAAAATATCAAAACTAAAGATTCGCAAAGCTTTTGTTTCTGTTGGGGGTATTGGGCTTGGCAGTATAATGTCTCAAGGCGTTACTATTGTTTCTCGCGCTGATTTGGAAATAACAGCTTTAGATATTAAAAAAGCGCAGGAAGCAAGTCAACATGAAATTCCTGCAACTTATATTCAGAATCGTCGTATAGTACATACTATTCCATTAAGTTATAAAATTGACGGCAAAATTGCTTTGGGAAAACCGGAAGGAATGAAGGGTTCGCGACTTGAAGTTAAGACGCTCTATATAACCTGTTTGGAACAACATTTGAATTACATGATATCAACCGTGGAAGATGCTGGAATTGAAGTTGAAGATGTAATGGCCTCTTCGATTGCCGCAGGATTGGTTATTTTATCAAAGCAACAAAAAACTGCTGGTTGTATTTTAGCTAATATTGGTGCGGAGACAGTTTCCATTGTTGTATTTGAAAATAATATTCCGATTTCACTTGAAGTTTTTGATATTGGTTCAACAGATATTACAAACGATATTGCTTTGGGGTTAAAAGTTCCACTTGAAGAAGCAGAACAAATAAAGATTGGTACTATTACGGGAACATCATATCCCCGACGAAAACTTGAAGAAATAATTAATGCTCGTTTATCAGATATTTTTGAATTAATAGAAACACATTTGAGAAAAATTGGAAGGAATGGTCTTTTACCTGCGGGAATTATTATCACGGGTGGTGGTTCTGGTATAAACAATATTGAAGAATTTGCAAAAAATACTTTAAAATTACCATCAAAAATTGCAATGAGAGATTCGCCATGGGCAATTGCTTACGGTCTTTGTGTTTTTGGTTTTACCGCTGAAGGTGAAGATACTATAGGTACCAGTTCAAGAATTATAGTTAATACTAAAAATAAATTTATAGAATGGATAAAACAATTTCTTCCTTAAGAGAGAATTAGAGCATAATTTCATTATTTCACAAGCTTTTCTTTTTGCTTTTCTTTTTGCTATGATGTACCCACTAATCATCAATAAATATGCCCAATATTACCCCTGATATAGAAACATTTGCGCGAATAAAAGTTCTTGGAGTCGGTGGCTCTGGTAAGAATGCTACTAATCATATGATAAGTTCAAAGGTTAAGGGTGTTGATTTTATCGCTGTTAATACCGACGCCCAAGATCTTCACCACTCTCTTTCAAAAAAGAAAATTCACATAGGTAAAAATTTAACTCGCGGTTTAGGCACAGGAATGAATCCTGATTTAGGTAAACGAGCAGTTGAAGAAACGAAAGAAGAAATTCAAGATGCTATAAAAGGCGCGGATATGATATTTATTGCTTGCGGA
>CAYHTR010000002.1:0-38409 GCA_964359745.1 uncultured Candidatus Saccharibacteria bacterium
CATGACACATGTATCTTAATACAAAGTGTTGCAATTGATTATTGAACTCGGGATACATTAGATTGCAATTTATTGTAATTGTAGTATGGTATTTCCAGATGAAAACGCACATTGAACCAGTTCAGATTGGGACGAAGCTGGTCGGCCCAGGCCAACCAACTTACATTGTTGCCGAAATCGGCATCAATCACAACGGCTATCTTCGGATAACAAAGGACCTCATTGATGTCGCCGTCAAAGCCGGCGCCGATGCGGTTAAGTTTCAAACGAGGAATGTTGATGTGGTATTCACGGAAGAAGAGCTTTCTCGACTCCGTCCAGTACCCAGAAACATTCTTGAAAACGCAATTGCACGCGAGGTTTTGTCGGGAGACGCAGTAGACAGGCTCTTGAGGTCTGACCTCCAACAGAGCACCAACGGCGACCTAAAGAGATTGCTTGAATTCACCGATACGGAGTACGCGGAAATTGACGCGTACTGCAAACAACGAGGAATTGAATGGTTCACTTCCTGCTGGGACGCCGGGTCGATTGACCGGATGGAAAAATTCAATCCTCCCTGTCACAAAATCGCTTCGGCCTGCAACGAAGATGATGAGCTCATGCTTCGAGCGCGTGCCACAGGCAAGCCAATCATCCTTTCAACGGGAATGACTGACATGGAGGGTGTGATGAAAGCAGTCGATATCCTTGGGGCGGGAAATTTAGTCATTCTCCATTGCACGAGCGTCTATCCAAAAGGTGCTGAGTCAAATTTGGATATTCTTAAGCTCATTAACCTCCGTGGAATTGATACCCTTCAAGAGGAGTTCGAGGTACCTGTTGGTTTTTCGAGCCACGACAGTGGCATTCAACCAACCTACGCCGCCGTTGCTCGTGGAGCAGTGATGGTGGAAAAGCACATCACGCTTGAACGCGGGATGTGGGGTTCGGACCAGGGTTCATCAGTTGAACCAAGCGGTTTCATTCATCTCTGTGGGATGATACGCCAGCTTCCATCTGTACTTGGTGACGGCAAAATCACCATTTATCCTGCAGAGGAGGAAGTGGCAAAAAAACTCCGACGAGTTCGGCGATAGGCGATAAAAGTAATCACAGCTAGTGGGCATTCCCACTAGTTTTTTTATATGCTATATTGTGTCCAATTATGAAATATGTTCCAAAAATTGTTGCTATTATTCCTGCGCGGGGTGGTTCAAAGGGTGTGCCAAAAAAGAATATAAAAAAAGTGGGTGGTTTTCCTTTAATTGCCTATGCTATTGCTGTGGCAAAACTTTCAAAATATATTGATAGAATTATTGTAAGTACTGATAATGAAGAAATAGCAAAAGTGGCAAAAAAATACAGAGCTGAGGTGCCTTTTCTACGTCCTGCCGAAATTGCCAAGGATTCTTCTACCGATAGAGAATTTATATTGCACGCCTTAAATTGGCTTAATGAAAATGAAGGTGAAGTGCCAGAATACCTTGTGCAAATAAGAGCAACAACTCCCCTTCGCGAATCAAAACTTATAGATAAAGCCATTGAAAAAATAAAGAAAAATAAAAATGCCACCTCGCTTCGTTCTGGTTATGAAATACGCGAATCGCCATACAAACTTTTTAGCATAGAAAATGAATTTTTTACAGGATTATTTCCTAACGACCCGCGACCGGAATATTATAATCTGCCCCGCCAAAACTTCCCTTCTGTTTATCAACCAGACGGTTATGTTGATGTGATAGTTTCAAAACACGCCCTCAATTCTTCGAATTTACACGGATCAAAAATTCTTTCTTTCATAACGCCAAACACTGGTGAAATTGATAAACTTGAAGATTTCAAATTTCTAGAGTTTAATCTAAAAAAACAAAAGTGGGCTATTCACGAGTACTTAAAAAAACATTTTAAATAATTTCAAGCGCATTTCTTATAACTTGAAAAGCTTCTTTAAGCGCCTCCACAGAAATTGTTAACGGTGGCGCGATTTTAATTGAATTTTTATTTGTGCATACCGGCAAGACCCCATTATAAATACATTCTTTCACCACTTTCAACGCATTTTCGCTTTTTTCAAAAATAATAGCCCCCATCATTCCACGAACATTAATATGGGTAACAAACGGACAAGATTTTAATGAACGCATTTCTTCTTCAAAAACTTTCATTGTCTTTTCTCTTAGTTTAATTTGTGTAGGACTTGAAAGAAAATCAAGATTAGCTAATGCTGCTGCACAAACCAATGCGCTACCAGAATGAGTGCCGTGCAAATCCGCCTTTTCATCTATATCTACAATATCTTTTCGACTTAAAACCGCGCCCATAGGCATAGATGAAGAAATTCCTTTTCCCAAACCAATAATATCCGGCTTAATTTCTTTTCCATAAGTCATATATCCATAAACAGGACCGAGTCGATAAAAACCCGCCTGCAATTCGTCAAAAGATACAAGCGCACCAGCTTTTTTGGCAAATTGGTATAAATCTTTAATATATTTCTGCGGATAAAACCATTCTCCCCAACCTTGAAATGTTTCTATAACAAAGCCGGCAATTTCTTCCGCTGGAGGCAATTTTTTGGAATCAAAAACATCTTTTTCATTATACGGAAAATCTAGAAAACAAACTGAATCATCAGAAACTCCAGACCATTTTGCTTTTTCAACACTTCCTGAAAACAAATCATTGCTCAAACCACGACCGTGGTAATTGCCTTTGAAAGTAATAATGTATTTTTTATTATTTTTTTTACCGTAGAATTTTATAAGTTTATATACAATATCCATCGCCTCAGAACCAGAATTAAGAAGAATTACTCTATCAAAATAAGATGGCGAAATAGAAAGAAGTTTTGAAAGAAATTTGTGTTTTATTTTGGTGGGATAGTTATAAGCAAAGAGCATATCTGAATCAAGTTGGTCCTTGATGGCTTTTTTTATTTTAGGATTGGAATGGCCAGCATTGGCAACAAAAATACCTGATGTTAGATCAATCCATTTATTGCCTTTATCATCCCAGACCGAAAAATCAATAGCTTTGTGCCATGTAAGTGGTATAGTATTCGCCACAGCTTTGGGCTCTAGTTTTGCTATAGCATTAAATAACGGGTTTTTATTGAGTGAAAAATCTTCTCTGATTTCGCGATATTTGGTTTTTATTTTCATCGGATTATGATAGCATAGCGATATGATTTATTCCACATTAGGAAAAACTGGACTAAAAGTATCGCGACTAGGATTTGGAACTGCCGAAATAGGCTTTGAATATGGAATTGGCAATAGACCACTTCCAACAGAAAATGAAGCCATTGATTTATTAAAAAAAGCGGTGGATTTTGGAATTACTTTTTTTGACACAGCAAATTATTATGGATTATCTGAAGAAAGAATTGGGAAATCTAGCATTCTTAAAAATCCTAATGTTATTATTGAAACAAAATGCGCTCAATTTCTTGAAAAAGGAGAATATTTTCCACGAGCGGAACTTGAACAAAAAATCAGAATTCAAGTGGAAGATAGTTTAAAAAAAATGAAAATAGATGCTTTGCCTATCCTTATGATTCACGGACCAAACAAAGAACAGATTGAAAAAGGCGAACTCATTGAAATTCTAAAAAAATTTAAAAAAGAGGGGTTAATTCGCTTTACTGGTGTTTCAACTCGTGGCGAAGAAGCTCCGCTTTCAGCTATATCTTCTGATTTTTTTGATATCATTCAAGTCGCTTACAGCATATTGGACCAAAGAATGTCGCCACGAGTTTTAACTGAAGCAAATAAAAATAATATTGGCGTGATAAATCGCTCGGTATTATTAAAAGGAACTTTGACTCCCCTGCGAGAAAAATTACCAAAAGGTCTTGAACTTTTAAAATCAAATGCTGATAAAGCAAATAAAATTGCTGTTTCTTTAGGGGTTGATTTGCCAACATTAGCAATTCGTTTTGCATTAAGCAATAAAAATATTTCCACTTCGCTTATTGGCACAAATAAAATAGAAAATTTAAAAAAAGCAGTTAATGCTGTAGAATCTGGTCCATTACCAAAAGAAATAATAATTAAACTTGAAAAATTAGCAATTGATAACCCAAAGCAAGTTGACCCAGCACAATGGCCAAAATTATAAAAAATATGAAAAATAAAAAAGAAAATTTTGCTTACGAAACATATAAAAGTGTTGAATCATCAACAAATTTTTCCAGTGCAAAAGAATTACAGGAATACCGCTCATTACTTATGGATAGAGTATATAAAAAAGAAATACCATTTTTCAAAAAAAAATTTCCAAAAGGACTGGGCTCTACGCTAGAAGTCGGTTCTGGAAACAGCCGGATTTTATACGCTCTTGAAAAAGAAAATCTTATAACAAAAGCTATCGGATTGGAAATATCTCCCTCTCGTTCAACATTTGCAAAAGAATGGAAAAAAGATTTAAAATCAAAAATTGTGGAAAATATTTGCGGAGATATTTTCTCTATGGATATTAAAGAGAAATTTGATACTGTTCTTTGCCTTACCAGTATATTTCCCTTTTTTGATATGTTGGAGAAAGATGGTCTTAATAAGTTTATAAAAAAAGCTAACCAGTTACTTAAACCCAACGGCATTATTATATTAGAATCGGTCACCTTCAAACAAGAAATTGAATGTGCTCTTTCCTATGAAGGCAAAGTTAATCTTTGGGCAGAATTTAAAAAAACCGACCCATTTCAATTTAATCTCGTTGAATATGTATGGAATGAAAAAAAACGAGAGCTCGTGGCAACCACATATAACACTATGCGACACAAACTTTTTATTGACGGCCCAACAACAAAAAAATGGCATATGGAGGAAAGTAAAACTATTGAAAAAAAGCTCTCAAAAAACAGCTTTCAAATACAATCTGTGTATGGTGGATATAATGGAAACACATATAAATCTAATTCTTTGGAATACATTTTTATTGCAAAAAAGATAAAAAAGTAGTAGCTTATGCATTATGAAATGCGTTATATGTAATAAAACCGTATCGATAATAATAGCCAAAGAATTGCGCAAGGGTGAAAAGAGAAATGTTTACCTGTGTAAAAACTGCGAACTGGGCATATTGGATTCAAAATTAAGTGCTGAAGAATTAAAAAAATTTTATTCCGAAGAATATAGAAAAGTGGGCACGCCAAATATTTCACATAGTTCAAATCCGGAAGAACTTTTTGACACTTACTCAAGATTTCAAAATGATCGTCTTAAACTTCTCACGCCATATCTCAATAAAAAAACCAAATTACTAGAAATTGGATGTTCCGCCGGAATGTTTCTTTATAAAGTGAAAAATATGGTTGGAGAAATCGCCGGCATTGACTTTGATAAAACTTCAGCAGAATATGCGTCAAAAAAATGTAATTGTAAAGTTTACACAACCGATATTAAAGAAACGCCTTTTCCCAAAAAACACTTTGACATGATTCTGGCCTTTCAAACACTGGAACACGTTAAAAATCCTTATAGTTTTATAAATGATTTGAAAGAATATCTCGTTCCGGGCGGAATCATTGTTATGGAAGTGCCAAATCTTTATGACGCATTGGCTTACTTATATGAACTTCCTCAACATTATCGTTTTTATTATCATTCATCTCATCTTTGGTATTTCACTGAAAAAAGTTTGAATTTGCTTATGAACAAAACTGGATTCAAAGGAAAAGTTTATCATACTCAGGACTACAATATCTTAAATCATTTTCATTGGATTGACACCGACAAATCGGATCCAGATTGTAATAAGGGACTAAGTCAGCCTGTTCTACCTATGCGTAAAGAAAGATCTAAAGAAGTTAAAAAAGCTATGAGTGATTTTATACTTTCAATCGATAAGAATTACAAAAAATTGCTAGTTAAACATAAAATAACTTCCAATATAATTTATATCGGAAAAATGAAATAATATGAATAAAATTGGCATTATGCAAGGCAGATTAACACCTTCGCAAGGACGGGGGATACAATTTTTCCCCTTTGGGCCTGGTGAATGGCAAGAAGAGTTTGTAAAAGCAAAAAAATTAGGACTTTATGATATTGACTTTGATTTTGACTTGGAATGCTACGAAGAAAATCCTCTTTGGACTAAAAAAGGTAGAAAAGAGATAAAAGAAATTATAAAAAAAACCGGTGTAAAAGTAGAGCATATTACTGCCGATTTTTTTATGCGTCGTCCATTTTTTCGTGTTGATAAAAAAACACAAAAGAAAAATGAAGATATTTTTATAAAACTGATGAAATATGCAGATGAGATTGGTATTCATAACATAGAAATGCCTATTTTAGATAATTCTTCAATTAAAACAAAAGATGAACAAAAAACATTTGTTGAATCCATGTTGCATTGTTTGGCAAAAGCACCTAAAAATATGACAATCAGTTTAGAAGGAGACCTCTCTCCAGATAGTTTTTTAAAACTTCTTAAAGAAATAAATAATTCTGCAGTAAAAATTGTTTATGACATTGGAAATAGAGTTGGGCTTGGATATAGTCCAGAAAACGAAATTCTGCTATTATACAAACACATAACCCATATACATATAAAAGATAAAAAATTTCAAGGAACAACCGTCCCGCTTGGAACTGGCTCTGCTAACTTTGATAAAATATTCTCCACTCTTGCTTCAATTAATTTCAAAGGGAATTTTATCTTACAGGTGGCACGAGGTGAAGATGGGAATGAAGAAAAAAAGATTTCAAAAGATATAAAGTTTGTAAATAATTATATAGAAAAATATTTAAAAAAATGAAAAAAACATTAAAAAACTTTCAACTTGATGGTGCATTAGCTGTTATTACCGGTGGTGCAGGTCTTTTAGGTCAAAGTCACGCAGAAGCTCTTCTTGATGGCGGAGGCAAAATCATACTCTTAGATATAAATAAAGAAATGCTTGATAAAAAAGTAACTCTGCTAAAAAAAACATATGGAGAAAATGTTTGGGGATTTGTTTGTGATATAACAAAAGAATCAGAGATTGAAAAAACAATAAAAGAAATTGAAAAAGAAATTGGAACCATAGGAATTCTTATAAATAACGCCGCAAATAATCCAAAAATGGAAAAAGGAGGAATAGGATTTTCTCGTCTTGAAAATTTTCCCATAAAAATGTGGGAACAAGATATCGCTGTTGGTCTAACTGGCGCTTATCTTATGAGTAAAATTATTGGCTCAAGAATGGCGAAAAATGGAAAAGGAGTTATTTTAAATATTGCTTCGGACTTGGGAATTATCGCTCCGGACCAAAGATTATATGGAGATGCAGTAAAACCAGTTACTTATTCTGTCGTTAAACATGGTCTTATTGGACTTTCAAAATATCTAGCGACATATTGGCCAGATAAAGGAGTTCGTTCAAACGCTGTGGCATTTGGTGGTGTTTACAATAATCAACCGGATGAATTTGTGGCAAAACTTTCCAAACTCATTCCTCTTGGTAGAATGGCAACCGTTGATGAATACAAAAGTATCGTCTTATTTATGTGCTCCGACGCCTCTTCCTATATGACCGGTTCAACAGTAATCATCGATGGTGGTAGAACCTGCTGGTAATTCTGTAGACATCAGGTGTCTACAAGTTATACATACGATAAAAATAAGAATTTTCGTCTTTGAGAAGCAGTTCAGGAGTGCCTTCTTCAATTATTTTTCCTCCGTCAAGAGCGATGATTTTATCAGTATTCATAATAGTTGATAAACGGTGAGCTATAACAATCACAGTCAATTTACCTTTCAAATCCTCAATAACTTTTTGAATTTTCGTTTCGGATTCATTATCAAGAGCACTTGTCGCTTCATCTAGAACAAGAATTGTCGGCTTGCGCGCCAGTATTCTAGCAATAATAATTCTCTGTCTTTGTCCTTGTGAAAGAGTAACTCCTCGCTCGCCTACTACTGTTTCGTATCCTTCTGGCAATTCTGAAATAAAATCATCAATATATGCCTGTTTTGACGCTTTCACAATATCTTCTTGAGTAATACTTCCATCATAAAAAGAAATATTATTAGCAATAGTATCATTTATAATAAAAATATCTTGAGGCACATAACCAATATTTTTTCGCCATTGAATCAAGTCAATATTATTAGAATTTTTTCCATCAATAGTAATTAATCCACTAGTTGGAATAAAAAGACGCAAAAGCAAATCAACAATAGTGGTTTTTCCCGAACCAGACGGACCAATTAAGCCAACCATTTCACCTCTCTTAATTGTAAAATTAACATCTTCCAAAACCGAAGAGGATTCGTTATATCCAAATTTTATATTTTCAAACTTAAGCTCTTTTTTAAAAACAAAGTCTTCACCAGCATTAACATATTCATGCATCTTTTTAGAATCATCAGTAAAAGCCTGAACCGCTTTAAAATAAGGAAACGAATCGTTTATCACATGTAAATATCGTTGAAGATTTTGAACATAAATAAAAATTTGTTGAATAAGATAAACCACCACAGCCAAAGCAGCAATATTAAAACCTGGCGTTTTATAAGTAAAACCAAAAATTGTCAGCACAAACATAAGCCCTAGCGGTTGCATCAAAGAAGGTGGTATTAATTTGAAAAAAGCCGCTTTAATTCTGTATATTTTCATCGTTGCAAAATAAACAAAACCTTTTTTAATTACTTCTTCATCAACTGCCATCGCTTTTACCGTCTTCATACCAAGAAGATTTTCATTTATATGATGCGCAACATCTCTATTAACCCCCTCAGATTGTCTTGCAATTCTACGGGTCCGCAATAAAAGTGGTCGAGACGACGCAATAAAAATAAATCCCACAGCAATTGTAAGAATAGTAATCGGCAAAGATATATTAATTGCCACCAAACTATACATAATCAAACTAGCCACAGAAACAATAAGCCCTCCAAAATTATTTAAAAGCTGTTCACAATAATCAACATTTGTAAGAATAGCTGTATTTAAATGTCCAAGTTGTTGTTTCAAAAGATATGGCCAGTTTGCTTCAACTGTATGTTTAAATACTTTTCTGCGAGTTTTTTCGGTATAATCCGCAGTAATTTTAATTGAAAGATAATCGCCAATAATAACAGCAATGGTTTTAAATATAAATAATCCGATTACCAAAAAAAGAAGATATTTCAATCTAAACTCTATATGAAAATAACTAAAAGCTTTAGCAATAGTTCTTGAAATTGAATCGTCTCCCAAATTTCCATTTCCAGTCACAAGAGCAAAAATAGGAATAAAAGCGTTAATACCAACTCCTTCTAAAAGTGCGCTTAAAAAGCCGGTTGTTGCCAACGCTATGATTTTTAACTTATATTCCCTAAAGACAAGCAACATATAGCCATAATTGTAGTATAATACTGCTTATGACGCAAATAAAACGATTAATTGAGCTTATAGTCAATTTTTACGCTAAGTTAAATAATTTTAGTTTTCCAAATAAATTTACTTGGAAATGGAAGCTAGAAATGCTTTTTCATAATTACGAAAAAGAAACTACAGAATTATTTAAAAAAATCATAAAACCAGGAATGACAGTTATTGATATTGGCGCACACATTGGATATTTTACTCGCCTATTTTCCAAACTTGTTGGTGAAAAAGGCAAAGTGTTTGCTTTTGAAGCTGACCCTATTAATTTTAGTTTTTTAAAAAGAAATACTTTTCATTTGACTAATACCATTATCATAAATAAAGCTGTGTCAGAACAAAATGGAGAAATTAGTTTTTATCATATTCCAGACAGCACTGGTTGTCATAGCGTCATAAAACCAAATAGACCAGCGGAAAAAATAACCATTCCAGCTGTAACTGTTGATTCAATAATAACAGAATATAATCTAATCAAAATAGATGTAATAAAAATGGATATAGAAGGGGGAGAATTGCTAGCACTCGCTGGGATGCAAAATCTTCTTAATAAAAGCTCTGGAATAACAATAATAACAGAATATAATTCTCTAGCATTAGATAAACTTGAAGCATGTTGTTTTAAGCTTTCCAAAATACCGAATAGTATAAATGTATTAGCAAAAAAATGAAATGACCAACAATAAACGCATCTTAATCGTGGCTCCATACGGTTTTAATGACAGAATGACAAATTATATAGAATTCGTCAGTGGTCGACTTTTAGCTAAAAATGGCTGGTCTGTAATAGCAATTACTAGAGCCGAAAATAATAAAAACTCCATAAATAATACTTGTGGAATAAATGTCTATCGTTATAAAAATATCTTATTTGGAATAATAGATTTATTAAATATTCTTCTCCTTTTTAGGCCCAAAATAATTCATATTCATAATTTAAGAAATAATCGACTTGGTATTATTACAGCTATTTTTGCTCGCATTTTTTTTATTCATTATGTATTTACCGAATATGGCCTTTTGCACGACCATTATCTTACTGATGACAGAGAAGATCCTTTAAATAATACAATTCATACCGAACGAGTTATTTGCAACATAACTCAACTTATTAAAAAAATAATAAAGAAACCAAAAATTTTTAAGTATTATATATCAAGCTATATATTTCACTGGCCAATTACTCATGCAAATTCAATAGTTTTCGTATCAAAACATAATATTCTAATCGCAAAAGAATTAAAATTGCCACCCAGTATTTATTTGCCTTATATAATTGATAATTACAGATGGACAGCAATTGATTCATCTGGAAAAGAAATTCTAGAAAAAATAAAAAACTTAACTGGCGTTAATGTATTGTTTATCGGCCAAATGAAATTAAGAAAAGGCTGGGATATACTTTTGAAAGCGATACCTTCTATACCAGTTGATGTTATAGAAAAATTTATTATAAAAACTTCAACAACGGGCAATGAAAGCGATGAATATAGTAATGTAGTGGATTCTTTGGGGATTAGGGAAAGAATAGTTTATTTAGATAAATTTTTCAGCAATGATATACTAAAAAAAGTATACGAAGTTAGTACATTTGTGGTAGTACCATCTCGTTATGAAGGTTTTGGATTAGTGCCTCTTGAAGCATTTGAAATGAATAAACCAGTTATCGCAAGTCGAGTTAATGCACTTACTGATTTTCTCACTGATAATGAAAATTGCCTTTTAGTTCCATCAAAAGATCCCCAAAAACTAGCTGAAACAATTATAAAAATAGCAAAAGATATGGAATTGCAAAAAAAGCTTATAAAAGGAGGAAATGATACACTTAATAGATTAAAATCAAAAGAATATGAACAAAAATGGTTGGAATATTATAATCAAAAAGTTTAAAACCCTAATGTCTTTTGATCTTGTATGGGCATTTATATACTATAAAAAGAAAATAAAACTATACAGCCATTATTTCATTTCAAAAATAGTTCAAAGAAAATTTTGGGTGGCTGATATTAGGGGATTAAAAATAAAACTTGGTTTTAATAATTATTACCAACACCATATTGCAAGAAATATCGCTCATAATGGAAACGAAACAGAAATGTTAAACATTTGGCGAGAAGCTTCAAGAAATAAACATATAGTGGTTGATTTGGGTGGATATAATGGAATTTTTGGTATTATTTCCGCCTTAGCTAATTCAGAATCAAAAGTATATATTTTTGAACCAGATTCGATAAATTGCGAACAAATAAGAAAAAATATATCTCTAAACAAATTATCAAATGTTGAACTAGTTGAATCTGCTGTAGCTGATAAAAACGGCACTGTATATTTTGATAGACATATCGGTGGTACTGGAGGAAAAATCTCAAAAGAAGGATTTGAAGTTCCTTGTATTACTTTAGATACATTTTTTAAAAACAAAAATAATCCTACATTAATGAAGGTAGACATTGAAGGTGCAGAACAAAGAATGTTTGAAGGTGCAGAACAAATTATTAAATCAAAACCTGAAATATTGCTTGAGGCACACTGGGCATTTTTAGCACGCTATGGAGACGATATTAAGAGTCTACTTGGTATAATTAAAGAATTCGGTTACAAAACACTCTGGTTAGATGAAACGAATGTGGCAAATCATTATTGGTTAAATTAAAATCAAAAGAATATGAACAAAAATGGTTGGAATATTATAATTCTCTCACTAGCGATACTTGTCGGTAGCATAAGTGTCGCGCCACATCTTTTAGCGGTACAAAGTGTTGGTACCGAATACAAAGAAATCCCCTTTCTTTATTTAAATAATGAATTCGGCTATGTAGCGCGAATTCAAGAAATTTCTGATGGGCATGGTCTTATCGGGTCAGCCAATTTTTTTGAATATAAAAATATTATTCCGATTGTGCCTCCTTTTGGCGAATATGCTTATTATATATTACATATATTAACTGGATTATCAGTACTAAATACTGTTATATTGGCAAAATTTCTTTTTCCAGCAATACTTTTTATTCTAGTTTATTTATTTGTTTCAAAATTATTAAAAACCACGCTGGATTATGTAAAAAAAATAAGTGCCATCACGGCTGGAATATTTATTACGCTAGGGTATGACTTGATAGATTTTAGAACTGTATTATCGCGTTTCATGACTGACGACTATAATACATATTTATCTCTCTGGACCAGACCAGTAAACCCTATAATCGGCGGACTTTTTTTATTTTCCTTTCTTATTTTAGTATTAAATATAATTGAAAATAAAAATCGCAAAATAAGTGCTATATTTGCCGGTTTAATACTTGCTTTAACTGCCAGTTATTTTTTTTCTTTTGCTTTGGCTTGGATTATTCTTTTTTTACTCGTATTAAGATATTTATGGAAACGTGATTATTTTGTAGTTAAAGCGTTTTCAATATCGGCTCTTATCGCCATAATAATAGATTCTTTTTATTGGCTAAACTCATTAAAAAGTGTAGTTGGAGATGCAATAGATGTGGCCAATCGCAGTGGGCTTCTTCATTTTCACACCCCAATTTTGAACAAAGTTTTAATCATGGCAACTTTAATTTTCATCGCACTAGTGTGGAAAAATATCAGAAATAATAAAAATGAAACAATGTGGTTTTGCGGAATTATGCTTGCATCTGGATTTATTGCCTTTAATCAACAAATTATTACTGGCGTGACTATCTGGCCATATCATTTTGTTCAATATACAATCCCTTTTTCGATAATCGCCATTATAGTAATGTGTGGAAATATTTTTGGTCAAAAGTATCAAAAAGTTTATAAAATATCTTGTATCAGCACTACACTATTCATAATAATATTCGCTTTATGGAATATATCTTCTTATAAAAACTCATTGGAAGATTTCCGAAATAGACAACCAATCGATCAACTATTTTCTTGGCTTAATAATAATGCCGAAAAAGATTGTGTGGTGCTTGTAGACGAAAAAAATGAAGTCATAAATGAAATGATACCCGCTACGACACACTGCAATGTTTATCGTTCGCTTGATGTTAATAGTGGAGTGCCAGAAGAAAGAACTATGTGGAGCTATCTAATAAAGCTCAAACTGGGACAAAGTTTAACCTTGTCTGAAATTGATTCATATCTTAACTTACATAAAACCGAGGTTACTTCATATTTTTTTACTGATTGGGATAATGCTTTTGGTAAAAAAACCAACCCTGAGCTTGAAAATATTATCAAAAAAATATCCGAGCAATATAAATTATTTATAAAAAAAGATTTCGCCACAGGATTATCACAATATAAATTGGATTATATAATCACAACAAATCCTAATTCGCAAATAATAAAAGAATTAACTCCACATCTTGAATTTATTTTGCAATCTCATAATAATAAAGAGACTTTCTCACTATATAGATTTAAAAAATAAAAAGAAAAACCAAACACTCGGTGTTTGGTTTTGAGATTTGTGTGTTCTAATTCAGTTTTTTCCCAATGCTAGAAAAAGAATACGACAGAGCAATTCCCGTAAGAGCATAAAGCACATATGGATATTTCCTCCACGACATACCCAATGCACCAGTTTAGAATGTTCATATCCTTTCTGTGGAACCCAAGCTGGCATCGCATCAAGACCTAAGCGTTGATAGGTCCAAACAGCCCGCCCCATATGGTATGGATATGCAACCACAATGACTCGCTTCCATCCCTTCTTTCTGCAAAAAAGTGCTTGCTCTTTTGCAACAGAATAAGTGTTTACTGTAGCACTTGACCGACCATCAGAAGAACTTTTGACTATCAAATCACAATGCAATTCAGGCAATGCGATTGATATTTCTTCCTGTACTAAAAGTGGTAGAGATAATCTTTTCTGAAGTGTCTCTGCCACTCGCGCCAAAATTTCATTTCCAGGCCCAGCACCACCATCAGACAGACGACTGAAAGCTTGAGTTGCAATGCAATCAGCAGTATTGAGTTCATTCTCTGTGGCTGGTAAGACGTGCCACGAGAAAAAACAGTTAAATAACCGTCTTAGAAAAAGGCACATTTGGCCTCCTTTTTTTTAATTGTTTACAAACAACTCCACAACTAACCCGAATTACAATATACTATTATATTTAATCTTAGTCAATAGTTGTGTACATTACGGTCTTATTCTTTCAATACTATTTTTTTGTTTCTCCACTTACCGAATATGTTTTTGCAGAAAAAATATACTGTTCAATAAATATTTTTTTAAATGGAATAATAGAATTTAATTCATAGAATGCCAAAATCGCTTCTCTATAGCTATTTTCATCGACACTTCTGTATGAAAGAGGTGCGTATTCATATGCAAGTAATATAGCATTAGCTATCAAGCGAGATGTTCTTTTGTTTCCATCTTCAAATGGTTGAATATAACTAATACCTAATAGAGCAATCATAGCTTTTACATAAGGTGAAGTAATCATATTAACAACATCACACAAGGATATAGTAGCTTCTTTTATTTGATGAATATTATCAAGTGGTCTATATGACGAACCTGTAACTCCTACAGCTTTTTCACGCAAACCATAATTAATGTTGAAATCCTTAATCAAAATTTTATGAACTTTTTCAAGATTAGCAAGATTTAATTCTTTAAATAAATTGAAATTTTCTCGTATAAATTTAAAGGCCTCCTTGTGATTCAATATCATTTTTGCTTCATTTATATCATGTCCCACGGCTTCAATACCCCTACTTATAAGTTTTTCTGTATCAAGTAAAGTATATGTATTCCCTTCAATTTTTGAGGACTTCCATGATAATTCAATTATAAATCTTTCTAATTCTTTTTCTTCAAGAGTTTTTGAAATTAAATGTATATTTTTCTTATATACCTCTGTAACTTCATCGAGTTCTTGAATTTCAGAATCTGAAAATAGCTCATTGGAAATAGAATTAAATAATTCAAAATTAAAACTTTTTAGACCATATCGCTTATCGGGATCGATAGTGGAATACTCCTTTGCGTTAATATCTACAAACAAGCGTCCATATGAACTTACTGAATATTTTACTGAACGACCAGCGCCTAAAATTTTTAATAGACCTAAGTTTTTCAGCTCTCCTAATTCACGTTTGACAGTAATAAGAGAAACATCATTACCAAGTTTTGATAATTCATCATGAATTTCGGAAGAAGCGAGATTTTCATTTTTTAAGAAAATATTTAATATAATCTGTTGATTTTGAGCAATTTTTATCATAATCGTATCATTTAATATACCTAATCGTATCAAAATGATACGATTATTGCAATCAATTATTTTTGCCAGGCGCTGAAATCTTTAAAAAATTGCTCAACCGCTTCGGTGGTTTTGAAATGCTCAACCATTGATAGAAAAAACTTTGGCGGAACAGTTACAATGTGTCCACCTGCATTAAACGCATCTCTAATATCGTCTACACCTCTTATAGAACCAACAATAATCTCTGCTTTTGATTTTCCTTCATTTAAAAGTTTGCGAGTCATTGAAACCACATCTTGTGGATTATCAATAGCACCATCTCTGATTCTACACCAAAATAAACTGACATATTTTGCACCAGCATTAGCTGCTAAAAGTGCTTGAGTAACATTCATACAAGCTGTACAATTAACTGAAATGCCCGCTTTTGACAATTTACTTATTGCCTCAAGCTCATTCCAGCCAATTTGAACCTTAATGCTAAGATTTTTATACTTAAAAATCTTTTTGAAATGCTTTGCTTGTTCAATAATTTCTTTAGCATCACGAGAAAAAACCTCAACACTCAAACTTTTATTCCCGCCGTATTTATTAAGCAAAGCCACAATTTTTTTTATATGTTTTTCAAATCCACTTTTTGGTTCTTTTGCCAAAAGTGAAGGATTCGTTGTTACACCAGAAATAAAACCCCTTTTTAGGGCGTTTTCTATTTCTGTTAAATTAGCGCTATCTATAAATATTTTCATTTTTTACTCGCTTTAGCTATTTTTTCTTTTAAACAAAAAGTAATGAGGTGAAATAACACAACATGAAATGATTCCACAAGGGGTGTTGAATCCACCGGCACAACAACGGAAACATTAGACATCTTTTTCATCGCCCCACCATCAAAACCAGAAATTCCTATGGCTGTCCCACCATTATCTTTTGCAAATTGCAACGCTTTCAAAAGATTCTGCGACCATGCTCCCGCTTTATCTTTACCGGCTCCTCCGTGAACACTAAAAGCGATTACTACACTTCCTTTGCTCCAGTAAGTATTAAGTATGCCAGTATAGGCCTCATGCCAACCCCAATCATTGGTAGCAGCACTTATCATTGGAATATTATCAGCCAACGCAATAGCACGGATACCTCTTTCATGAGGGTGTTCAATTGTGGTTTTTATTAAATCTCCTACAAAATGGGTAGCTGTTCCTGCTGAACCGCCATTACCAACGACAAAAACCCATTTGCCTTTTTTCCATGCGTCAAAGAGTGTGTCCACCACCTTAATAATCGCCTTTTCCTGCAATTTAAGTTTACCTATTACAACTTGAGAGTCCTTCCAGTATTTGTTCACGAATTTTTTTTCAAACATCAAAATATTGTATACCTTTAATAACCAGTATGCAAACAATAAAAAAACCGCCCTAAAAAAGAGCGGGTGATACTTCGTAAGTAAAATGAGCAAAGATTCCAGCGAGTGTTGCAATATCTTTAATTTCTCCATTTTTTATTTTTTGAAGAACTTCCTGTGGAGTAAGAATAATGACATCAACTCCTTGTTTTTCGTCTTGTTTTCTGATTTCAGATGTAGGCACACAATCAAAAGCTAAGAATAAATGACATCTGTTTTCGATGCGGTCATTTTGAGTGAAAAAACCAAATTTATTAATACGAATTAATCGTCCAGGTTTATATCCAGTTTCTGCAATCATTTCTTCTAATACCTGTTCTTCTGGTATTATTCCATCAGGACATCCGCCCGCGATTAATTCTATACTCATCTCAGATACAGGCCGACATTGACGCACAAAAAGAAATCTACCATTGGAAAGTCGGGAACAAACAGCGACATATCCGTTTCCGAAAATCTTAACTAAAAGAAAATCGGTAATCGTATTACCATTATCGAAATGTACATCAGACAGTGAGACTTTTGCCCATTCGTCTATATGTAACACTTTGGTTTCTTCAATCCTTCTGGTTAAAGCAACTTTTTTTACTTTCATTATTTTTACTCCTCCTGTTTATCAATTTTCATAAATATTACCTTTGTTTAAAGTAACAATTATTTTTTATTTCGTCAATATGAAAATTAAATCTTCTGTTTTTAAAAAACCATCAATACTAAAATCGCTTTTTAAAGAAGTATTGTAAAACGCTTTCATAAGAATACTTTTGCAACCAGCGTTTTTTGCCGCTTCGGTATCATTTTCAGTATCGCCAATAAAAAAAGATTGTGAAAGATCAATATTCCATTTTTTTTCTGCATCAATAAGCATTCCAGGTTTTGGTTTTCTGCAATTACAATTTTCATTCGGATGATGAAAACATATAAAAATATCATCAAAAGGCAATCTTGCCACCTTATCTTGTATATAATCAAAATCTTCCTGATTTATATTTCCATATTTAATGTCTGGCTGATTAGTCGCAAGAATCGCCAAATATCCAAGTTTTTTTACGGCTTCAATAGCTTCCTTAATGCCCGGCAAAAAACCACTTTTTTCATCAAATTCTTTTTTGCTATATGGAGGAGTGATTTTACCATTACGAATAATGGTTTTTAAAATAACCCCATCTCTATCAAAAAACACCGCTTTTTTCTTTATTCTCATATTCGTTTTTCAAACGCGAGAAAATCTCCACCACTTGCCCTATCCCATAACAATAATTCTTCGCGAAGTGTAACTGAGGTTGAATTAAACAATGCTTGTTCTTTTGAAACACCGAGTTTTTTTACAACATTTGAAAGTGCTTTTTCTGCTTTTATTTTAGATATCATTTTCATACTTACATTATTACAGAAAAAAAGAAAATTAAATACTTGACTATTTATAAACAATATGCTAGATTACTTCTCAGATAGAGAAGCCACCCTATCTCGATTGCAATGAAAAACTTTGTAGCTCGTTTGAAACGAAGCTAGAGATGAGCATGAAGCTCCGTTGGTCGAAAAAGGCATTAGTTCGTTGATATGAAATCTATTAAAACCCAAACTGATGTACGCCTCGTTGAAGCGTATATTCTCACCAAAATAGAAAAACACGACTATCAAGGAAACCCAGACCCACTAAAACAAGCAATTCTTAATCAACCTTTGTATGTGTACGAAAATCGAAGAAAGTTTTTCTTGGTTCTTAGTATCATTATCCAAATAATCATACCCTTTTTTTGTTACTGGGCATCGTGGTCATTAACATTAAAAGGATCAGACTGTGTATCTTTTACCGCAATAATGTGGCTCACGTTTGGAGGCCTCGCCCTACTTCTAAGCGTCATAATGTCATTTCATTTCGGTCCCAGTGAATTAGTCTTAGGATGGAAGAGGGACTGCTTGAATTTTGAACAGAAATTCAACACAACCGCACCTGACGAATGTACTTTCGATGTGCTTTCCGAAATTGCGGATGATGAGCTAATGAAAAAGGCGGGTGAAGTGCAACACTATGAGAAAGGAAATGACACCAGAAACAAATTCATGCATCAGGTGACACGAGATCAGTTTAAAGAAATGTACCACGCAGCATCCAGTCTCGGCCTTCATATCAGAGAGGTAAAAGACTATTTCATGGTCTAAATAAAACCTGTAAAATTCAATCGTCGCGCGCTCTCGTAGCACGCGATTTTTTATTTCTTATGGTTTAATTATATGAACTCTGGCGCCTTGGGTATCTAATTTAAAATCCATTTCACGCATTTTGAAAGATTCAAGAGCTTTTTGAACTTTAGTTTTTATTTTTTGAGAAGGACAATAAAACATAAAATAACCGCCCCCGCCTGCGCCCATAATTTTTCCACCAAGAGCACCAGCTTTGCGAGCTTTCTCATATATTTCATTAAAAAGATCACTACTCATTTTATTAGACATAGTTTTTTTAATCTCCCAATGTTCATTCATAAGTTTTCCAAAACTATCCAAATCTCCTTTGATAAAACATTTCAAAATTTCTTTGCCTATTGTTTTTGTTTTATGTTTTGATTCCAGTATTTTGGTTTGATTTTGTTCAGCCAAAATATGCTTGCTTTCACGAACCACTCCAGTGTAATAAAACAAACTATTATTAAAAAACTTCGTCACAGTTTTTTGTTCAATTTTTGGCTTTTTTATTTTTATATCACCATTTTTATCTATTTCCAAAACAACAAAACCACCAAGCGAACAAACATAGGGATCTTGCACACCGTCAGGTAATTCAAGTGCACGAGTTAATTTAAAAGATTGCTCCGCCGCGCTTTTATTACTCATTTTATTACCTCGAAAAGCTGATAACCCTTTCATAACCGCAACTGCGCAAGCTCCAGACGAGCCAAGTCCTGTGCCTGCTGGGGTATCAGCTTTAAAAGTTATCGCCACTTTATTTTTTATATCGTGCATTATAAGTGCTTGGCGGGCTATTTCGTGACTAATATCTTCCACTCTAGTAACTGATTCAAAATTTTTATAATGAACATGAATAAAATCATCAGATCTCGGCTCTTTTATAAATACATCCATATAAAGATTTATTGTAACCCCAAATATAAAACCGCCGTGTTTTTCGTAATAAGAAGGTAAATCGGTAGAACCACCACCTAAAGACAGCCGAAACGGTACACGACTAATAATAATTTTTGACATATTTTAAAGTATAAGCTTTTTTAATTTTTTGGCTATAGTAACAGAAGTTATGATTTTTCCTTCAAGCACAGAAAAACAACCAAATCCGTGCTTGGCAATACTTGTAACCCTATCATCATTTTTTCTGGAAGACATATCTATGGTAAGAGCCACAAATATTGATTTTATATATTTAGCTTGTTTCAAGATAGGCAACCATTTTGAACATCGTTTTAACATTTTTAATATTCTTGGCTTAACATTTTTTTTCCAATTTTGAAAATCTTTATCAGAATATATTTTTTTTGAAGAATGAACCGAAAGAGGTACATCACCGAATGTATAAAAATCAGTATTGCCAATCGGAACAATTGTGGCAAAAGGTCCATCAACAATCATAACCGCCTGAGGTTTTGGTCCTTTTATTTGTATTATCGAAAACTCTTTAAATCTAAATTCCAATTCTCTTTTAGCAAAACCGAGCATATCAACAATAGTATTATAATTAGCATATGTGGCATTAATTACATAATCAAATACTTCAATTTTATGGCCACCGTTTGAATTAAAAGTCAGCATTTTTTTGCCATCTTTTATTATTTTTATTTTTTTTACTTCCGCTCCAAGTTTTAATGATACATTTTTATTTTCAATTCCTTTTTTCATCAATCTTTTTAAAATATTGTAGTCATAAACTGCTTCATTTGTTTTTATACAAGTACTCACTTCATCTTTATTAAGAAAATCATCATTAGGATATTCTTCTTTATAAACAAGATTATTATCTTTGCATACTTGACGAAATTCATCACTGGTAATTTTTGAATCACTTTTAGAAACAGCAATATAACTTGGTATTTTTACAATCGCTTTACCATATATTTTCTCAAAATCAGCCGTTGATTCTTTAATTTGTTTTATTGTCTCTGGACTTCTCGGATAATGATAACCTTGATGGTGACGATATTGATTAGCATATGACGCTTCAGTAAGAATATCTTTATGTCTTTCAAAAATAGTTACTTTAAATTTCTCTCCAAGAATAGATGCTGTAGTCATTCCAAAAATACCAGCGCCTATAATTGCAATATTGGGTTTTATTTGATGAGCCATAGATTGCTCCGCAATTGAAATAATTCGCACACCGACTTCCCCATCTGGAAAAATCTTTTTTTTATTACTTATGACATCAATAAAACATTTAATTTCTTCTTCAAGCGGTTCATTCCCTTCAGCTTTTATTATTTTTTGCTCACCATTACGATAAATAATTTTTAATTCCCAATTATCAAAATCAGCTGTAATAAAACTTATATCGCTTTTTTTAAAATAAAATCTTAGTAAACGTTCTTTTTTTTCACTTTCCCAACCAATTTTTAAAGAAACATTAAGATTTTTTTCATATCTGAGATCAACATTTGTTATTTTTTCAATTTGACGAGACCAAACAACAGACGGGCTTTTTTTATAAAGGGCATCAATAATATCAAAAAGATGCAGTAATTCCATAGGTCCAGATAAACCAGTATCAAATTTTATAGGACTTATGAAAAATCCTTCTATTTTTTCTACATTATTAGATTTTAGTAGATATTCTTTTAATAAAATAAGAAGAGGATGAAAACGAAAAATATGGCCAACCATAAGCTTTTTTTTATGTTTTTTAGCTAAATCGGCAAGTTTTTTTGCGTCTTTATAATTATCAGCAAGAGGTTTTTCTACAAAAACATCAACGAAAGGCAAACATTTTTTTACTATTTCAAAATGAGTATCCATTGGCGTGACAATATCTACCGCATCAACTTCTTGCAAAATATTTTCAGTAATCTCTGTAAAAACAGGTACATCAAACTCTTTAATAATTTGTTGTTTGGATTTTTCTGATTTTACCACAACCCCATATAAAGAAAGCAAATTTTGTTTATCAAGTAATTTAAGTACTCGTAAATGATTTCTACCAAAACGGCCAGCTCCTATCAAGAGAATTTTTATTTTTCTATTATTCATTTTTTATAATATCCTTAACCATATACGGGGAACGGTCAGGATTATCATAATAAATACGCAACATCATTTCAGCTAAAAGTCCTATCATAAAAAGCAAAACACCGAGAATAGCAAAAAGTGTTCCGACAGTTGGAAGTGGTGTTTCGGTAATATTTAAAATATGCATTAATCTAAGCCAAACAGAAAAACCAAAAGCTATTAAAGCTAAAATCATACAAACTAAACCCCAACCACCAAAAAAACGAAGTGGTTTTGAGAAATATTTAACAAAAAATGCTACACTTAAAAAATCAAAAACTCCTTTAATCATTTTTGAAATGCGAATTTTTGACACACCCACTTGACGATAATGATATGTGACTGGAACTTCTGTAATTTTTGCTCCTCTTTCTTTTGCTACCGCAACAAGAAAAACTTGCGATTCGCCTCGCAAACGAAAATCTTTTATAAACTTACTTCTGTACGCTTTGAGTCCACAGCCAAGGTCGTGAACTGAAATACCTAAAATCAATCTCGCACACCAGTTGGCAAAGGCAGAAAATAACATACGACTAAAAGCATCTTTGCGGTTTTTTCTTAAACCAATAACAACATCAAATCCTTCTTCCATTTTTTTAAGAAGGGTTATAATTTCAGCCGGGTCATTTTGCAAATCAGCATCAAGCAATACAATTATATCGCCCCGCGAAATATATATTCCCATATCGATTGTCGCTGTCTGTCCATAATTGCGTTGAAGAGAAACCAGTTTGAGAGGTTTAAGTTTTGAAGCAATTTCTTTTGTCTTATCTCTTGAACAATCATTGACAAATATAATCTCATATTGCTCTTTTTGAGACCTCATAACATCAAAAATGCGCCTATAAAGCTCAACAACAGTCTTTTCTTCGTTAAAAATAGGCACAATAACGGATATCATAATCGGCTCATTATATAAAAAAAACGGGGTTTTATCAACCCCGTCTGTGTTTCTTAACTTTTTACAGCCAATTCCGCCGCACCGGACTGCCAGCGGTGTCCTGCACTCGCTTCAATCCGCGAACGAATGTACTCTTTTGAATTTGCGTAACCCCACCCCCAATCCCGAAGTTCGACGATCTTTTCTGGAGCCACAGCGGTGTTTTTCATCACCGCATGCTTCCAATTTAAAAGATCTGAGTCAAAATCACGACTGAGATGACCATTGGCAATCGCATATTCAAACAATTTTGAGCCCGGAAATGGAATAGGAATGAAAAATGTGCAATACGGAGCGCCGGCTTCGACGATCTCTTTGCCCATTTCAATACTATTTCTGATTTCATCTTCCGTTTCGTCCGGAAACCCAATCATCATGTTGATCGGCGAAACAATACCGAGTTCCGCCGCGATTTTCACCAAGTCAAAAATATCGAGTCGATCGTGATGCAATTTACCCGTCGCATATTTGTTTAGAATACGCTGATTGGCAGATTCCACCGGAAACACAATTTGGTCAAAACCAGAATCCCGCAAAAGTGCAAGGTAGTCCTTGTCAATTACGAGACGATTTCCTTCGCGTTTCTGTAGATGGACTAAGTTGACCCCGTTTATTGCTCCGATGGTGAATCCCATAGCACGCATTCTAGTGAAAATCTCCACTATGCGTGCTTTGTTTGCGAGAAGCGAATCATCTTCAAAGAAGAGCTTTGTAACGCCCAACTTTTTCAAACGACTGACTTCTTCCATAACCCTCTCAATTGACTTGAGACGCAAAGAGCCAATACCCCCACTATCTCCTTCTCTTTCTTTTTCAGTAGAGATATGACAATACCAACACTTGAACGGACATCCTCGTGACGTCGCAATTGGAGCATATCTGCCCGGATTAATGGACAGAACGGCATGGCTTGAACTGATTCCGTCATAGTGTTTGAACGGCAATTTTTCCCAAGCAGGAAAAGGTAAACCGTCCAAGTCTTGATAGACATCTTCAGGAACAAGCGGTTTACGGATTATTTTTCCGTCTCGCATTGTTATGACCCCGGAAACTTCCGCAAGGTCTTCTCCCTTAAGCCAAGCATGTATCATATTGACCATTATCCGTTCTCCTTCTGTCGAACAGATAGCATCAATGTTGCCGTGTTTCAAAAGGCGTTCTGGCATATTTCGAGCATTCACTCCGCCCGAAAGCACCAAAATATCCCGAGAAATGGCTTTTACTGTTGCCGCCACTTCAAGGACAATTCTGATTTGCGGGGTAAAGTTTGAGCTTATTCCCACAATGTTATAATTACCATTCGCAACAAAATCACGAATACTTTCAATCGTCATACCAATTCGGACCAAGCCATTGGCTTGCATCTCGCTTCGATAAAACGTTTCCTTCAGATTTGAATCTTCAGGACCAACTGAGGCATCGAGGATATCTGTTTCATATCCCGCCTTTTCTAGAGCTCCAGCCAGATAAATCGGTCCCAAAGAACCGTCTGGCCGAGGCGTCTCGATTGACATAAGCTGATTTGGTGGGTATATCAGCAATACTTTTGGTTGTTTCTTCATTTAAAGACCTTTCTAAAGCCAGAATATCACAAGATATTAAATTTTGCGACATCTTCTGCTGTTGAAAGAGAAACATCTGGAATACCAAGCACTGCATAAACATCATTATCTTTTAAAAATTGTCCCAACATTGAAGTTAAATAATACTCTCCTTTATTATGAAGCCACGGCTTATATTTAAAAATACTGTCATCTACAAGCATTACACTTCCAGCAGAAATAAATGGAGGTTTAGAACCGCCTCTTTTTTCCGAAACTTTTATTATTTTACCGGATTTATCAAGTTTAACCACACCAGTAGGAATGGAATAAGTAAAAGAATGACAAACCCAACTATATTCATTTTTTAGACAAAGCTTTATTTCCTCTTTTGTTGTAAAAGCGTCGCCGTAAACAACAAAAAATCTCTCTTTATTATTGTTTTTAAAAAGATGTTTAGTCTTGAGAAGAGCATCTGCTGTGCCTAACGGTTTTTCTTGTTCAACATAAGTAATAGAATGATTGAGATATTTTTTTTTAAGATGATTTTTTATTTGTTCGCCTTTATATCCAATTACTATAATAAATTCATTTACAATTTTTGGAAAAGAATCAATAATGTGTTCAATAAAAGGTTTTCCACGAACTAAAACAAGTGGTTTTGGAATTTCATCGGTAAGTGGAGCCATACGAACACCTTTTCCTGCGGCAAGTATTACAGCTTTCATATTCCAATACTACACAAACAATAATAAATATGCAACAATAAAGACCTATGCCAATAGGTTCATTTTTATCTCATTTTCATCAAGTAAAATTAAGTACTGCTGATGAAAAAGAATATAATATGGTTATTAATCCAATTGTAAAAATTGGGCTTCTAATTATTGGTATTCCTCATATTGGTCTTAGAATGCGTATATTACTTATCAAAAAGATTGCAAAAAAACTGTCAAAAAATACTTTAGTGTTAGATGCCGGATGCGGTTATGGCGTATTATCCTTTGAATTAGCAAAACTTGGTTTATCAATTGAATCTATTGATTTTGATTCAAATAGAATTAAACAAGTAACTGATATGACTAAGGATTTTCCAAAACTTGGCAAATATATAAATCCGCATACAGGATCAGTTTTAGAAATAAATTGTCCAGATAAAAAATTTGACCTAACCATATGCTCCGAAGTAATTGAACATTTAAAACAAGATGGCCAAGCGGTAAAAGAATTATCTAGAGTGACAAAATCTGGCGGATTAGTTGTTATTTCTGTACCTACCGATTCTCCACGAAATTTTGTAGAATTTCGCAAATTAGGGCACGAACGACCTGGTTATAGTAAAAAAATGCTTGAAGATTTAGCCGATAAAAATAATTTAAAATTAATAAAATATATTCCTTACGAATTTACTATAGGTCGCATTTCAGCACGTCTTAATCTTGCATTAAAATATCCTCCCTTAATAGCTCTTTTATTTTATCCTTTTTATATTATTTCTTTTCTTGATTTTTTAATTCCAATGGGAGAAGCCAATGCTAGTGTCACTATATTCAAAAAAAATTAATTTATTTTGTATATAGCAAAGTTTTCATCATCATAAACCCGTGTGAAATGCGGAAGTAAATCTGGTCTAAATGCTGATGGATATTTTTTATCTTTTATTGCGTAATTAACATTAAACTTTTTTAATTCTGTTTCGATATTTTTCTTTATATCATTACGATATTTATTATATAAATTAACAAAATATTCTTCGCCTTTAAAAGAAACTGTGTCCTTCAATTCTCCACAATTTACGCCAAAAAAATCAAGTTTAAAAAACTTACATAACGTCACGGCTCGATTATGTGTCTTATATTGGTGAACTGCATTCCCCACACCAGCAAAATCCCTGTATTGATTTTCTATATCCTTCAAACTTAAATTATTAAAATAACTATAGACTAAATATCTTTCTTCTAACTCTTTATTAGACAAAAGATGTAAATGGCTGGTACCAGGTGTAAAAAGAAGGTAATGTTTTGTCATAACTGGTATATAACGCACAAGATAATCTGAATCGGTCCAAATAACCGACTGCTTTTTTTCATTCATTTCAAGCCATTTCAACGGCGGAGCATATTTTTGAAGATATAAACTCTGTGATTTTAACTCATCTACTACTGAAAAATAAATACTGTATTCACTAAAATACTTTAACACTCCAAACAACGATATAAAAGAAATTATTATCAAAACAATTTTATATTTCTTTGATAAATTATAAAAATCACTTTTGTGTTTATATATAAAAAATAATACCGCTCCAAAAGCGCAGACAAGCCATACAATAATAAATCGTTCTATATGTTGAGAGTTTTCTAATTCTTTGCCAGTTATAATATTACTTGTTGAAGCAATAATCATTGCAAAACCTGAAAAAACAAATAGTAAATAAGCATTATTAGTCCAACGTTTTGTTATATACAACAAAAATAACATTGCAAAAACCCAAAAACCAGAATAAAAGACGTTTGAAGCAAGTAAATGAGTATTTACCAATCCAATGCGTTGCATAGATTCCCAATAAAAAGGATGGTTAACTTGTTTTATACTATAAATAAATAATGGCAAAGCTAATAATAGTGAGAAAAAAATAACAAAACAAATGCGTTTAGCTTTTATTTTGTCATGCATAATGAAAAAAGTAATCATACTAATAAACATGGTCACAAAAGTAATCTGCCAAAGGTATGTATAAATATAAAAAGAAAAAGTAGTTGCTAAAATTAAAACAAAAGTATTTTTTTTGTTTTCGGGATTTTTTAACCAATTAGCAAAAGCAAAAAGAAAAAAAGAAAAAAATGGAAAAACAATTTGCATTGATACAGCTCGCATCATAAGAGAATAAACGCATAAATATGCAAATACTGCGATTACGCTACTCACTTCTTTTGATATATCTAATCGTTTAAGAAAAAGAAATAAAAAAAAGACAAATATAATAGACCAAAAAATCGTATCAAAAATGATAGTCGAGGTAAATGATAATCCAAAAAATAAAGGTACGGCTGCCACCCAATCAGAAACAAAAAATGCTGGTGCTATTTCTTTGTTATGTTCAAGTAAAAAGGGGTTACCGATAAATGGATTACCATCTTTAACTTCGTGCGTTCTAGCATAATAATAGACACTATCGTTATATCCAGGTGTCACATCTTGCCACACTGTATTAACAGTCAAATATACCTCTAGAAGAGGAAATAATAACACTACAAAGAATATAGTTAAAGAAATATATGGAATTATTTTTTTCATTTTTTTACAGCAATAATAAAAATATTATCACGAGTATTAATAGGAAGTGAAATATTAGAAAATATCTTTTTACTAAAAAAATTAGAAAGTTTTTTCCAAAATGACAACTTTTGCCACATATATAGCATTTTAAAAATATATTGAAGTGTGAAATGTTTGCCGACTTTCATTTTTTTAATAACTTTAAAACCATTTTTTTCAAGTAAAGTGGTGAGATTAATAGAATTAAAATAATAAAGATGTTCAGGAGGAACAATGAGATGCCATTTTTTGCCAAAAATTTTAGCAATAATACTTCCTGTATCTGGAGTATTTATTACAATAATACCACCCTTTTTTAAAATTTTTGAAGCAGTTTTTATTTCTACAAGTGGATTGGGGAAATGTTCAATTACATCAAATATAGTAATCACATCATATGATTCTGGTAAAAAATCACCGGAAGAAAGTGTGCCTGTTTTTACATCAAAACCTTTAGCTCTTGCGCTAGATGCAGCAAAATCAGATAATTCTATTCCTGTCGCATTCCAATCTCTTTTTTTGGCAATATTAATAAAAAAACCTGTTGCTGCACCCACATCAAGTAATTTTCCTCTATTTGGAATAATTTTTTCAATAATTTCTAAATACTTTATGAAAGTGGGAACCATTGGTTCCTTATCAGAATCATAATCTATGTAACCAAAAGTTTTCTTAGCTCCACAAAAATAATCATCAGAATAAATTGTGGCTGTATCTGTTTTCATTGGATACACAAATAAAAGTTTGCAATTATTACAACAAAAAATATCGCAATTATTTTTGCGTATAAAAAAAGAAATTTTATCAGAATTACAAATTATACAATTCATATCATTTTTTAAATCTCATTTTCCATGGTGCAATAATACCCTCAGCAATAATATGGCTTGATAATTTTGATTCGCCCTGTCGTCTATTTTTAAATATAATAGGCACTTCTTTAAATCTAGCCCCTTTTTTCCATAAAATATATTTTAATTCCATCATGAAAGCATACCCTGACACATCAAAATCTTTAATATTTATTTGATCAAGTAATCCTTTACGAATGAGCATAAAACCGGCAGTAGAATCTCTGGCAGACATACCCGTAATTATTCTGCAATAAAAATTACCCATTTTACTTAAAACTCTTCTCCAAAGTTCCCATCCTTCTGTACCTGAATCTTTTCCACCTATATAACGCGAACCAACAACCACATCATAATTAGGTGCAATTTCAAACATTTTTGGTAAATATTTCGGATCGTGAGAAAAATCAGCATCCATTATCACCACATATTCAATACTAGAATCATTTGCTAATTCGCTAAAAGCATTCAAATATGCCTTACCTAAACCCTCTTTTCTAGCACGCGAAAGAAGCGAAACATTTTTATGTTCAATCATAATATTTTTAACTTCGTTTGCAGTACCATCTGGAGAATTATCATCTACTACCAAAATACTAACATTTGGCATATATTTAAAAATCTCTTTTATAAGAGGTCTTATATTTTCTTTTTCATTGTAAGTGGGAACAATGATCACATTCTTCATAATTTTATAAAATTTAAAATATTTTTCGCTCTTTTTCCCCAAGTATACTCTTTAACATCTTCAAGTGCCTGTTTAGCAATTGTATCAGAAAGTGATAGATTGTTAAAAAGAACTTTTATTGCTTCAGTAAAAGCTGAACTTGTATTAGATTTTACAAATAAACAATTTTTTTCTGAAAGCACCTCTCGAAAAGATGGCATATCAGATGCAATAATAGGCCTACCACTAGCCATATATTCAAACATTTTAAGTGGTGACGTGTAATGTCTAGAAATATCTTCATTTGAATTTCCCGTAAGAATCAAAACATCTGCTGATTTTAACCATAGAGGAATTTTGGTGTATGGCTGAAAACCAGGAAAAAATTCTTTATCATTATTTTCTCCTTTTATATTACCAACAAAAACAACAAGATAATCATTAGATAATTCCTTACTTACATTATCCAACACTGACAATCCTTTCCAGTGAATATCCGAGCCGGTATACATAATAATTTTCTTATTTGGCAAATTAAGCTTTTTTCTTGCCTCTTCTTTTGTTATCTGAATATTAAAATCTTCAAAAGGAACACCGTCTGGCGCAACAAAAATTTTTTCTTTTGAAATACCAACTTCAATCAGTTTGTTTTTTATAGCATTTGTAATAACTACTAAACATTTAGCTTTTCGCCAAATTATAATATATTTTCTTTTAATAATTTTAGGTAGGTTGTGAAGTTCAAGTATAAATGAATTAAAAAAAAGATATGTAAGTGGTTCGCGTGTATATAGTAAATCCGTATGTTTGAAAAAAAGATAAAATCTCGCCAAAATAAAAAAACTAATTAATCTTAACCAATAAACAATAGCTTTATCACTACCTTTTCCAATATCAATACAAGGTATTTTCGTTATTTTAAAATTTTTCTGAACACCGTAATAAACATACGGATTATCATTAATTCCGGTATAACGATTCGGCACAACAAGTTCAACATCAAAACCAGAAAAGGCAAACGCTTCACACATTTTCATTACCTGAATAGAATGCGCCCAATCAATTGGAATGCCAATGTTTGCTAAATAAACAAGTTTCATATATTAATATTATTTTTTATATATTTTTTCAACCATATCTAATCCCTTTTCTTCTTCGGCAATATTACTTTTCTCGGTTTTAAAAATATACCCCCTCTCTCCTTCGAGACAATATTTACTCATACGATAAAAAGGTGACAAAGATTTTACTTTATTCAAAAGATTATTTTTTATAATTAAATCTCGAAGAGGTTTGTCGTTTTGATTCCAATCACCTAATTCCGTCATATCCATTGTTGTGGTAAATTGACCTTCACGCGTAAGAATTGTTCGAGATAAATCAAACGAACCGCCAAGTTTATCCATCATCTCTCTAGTAAAAAATTCAAATGAACCGCGAAGACCAAATGGTTTTGGAAGCATCAACCATTGACGCAATCGTCTTTGAGCATTACCTGTTGAGTTTGTTAAAATAAGCCAATCTTCTTGAGGCAAAATATCTTCAAACATTTTATCAGTCAAAATAAAATTGTCGTCGTGAGTTATGAGTAGTTTATCGTATTGTTTATAATCATTTTTTTCTAACCATTGATTTGTATTGCCAAAATCTCCCATAGTATTCGGCTCTAATGAATATTTCCATCCCAATGCTTCTATTTCTGTAACAGTAGCGACTTTACGATACATAATGCGGTCATATAGCTCTCGTCGCATATATCCTAAATTAGCCAGTGTTTCCTTTTTTTCTTCAATAGCATAAGAAGGGTCTCTATGCGAAACCACAAACATATCAACTTCCCAACCATTAGGTTTTTTTTGCTTAGCTATTTGTTCAAAAAAATGTATGGGAAAGTGCCACCCTCCCGCTATGACTGCCAATTTTTTCATATCTTTTCGTATTGTTTAATTAAATCACAGATTTTTTCAGCGTCAGCCAAACTAACCTTATGATGCATCGGCAAAAGCATATAATGATTTTCTATTTCGTCCATTTTTTTTAATTTTTGTCTTCCACCAAAAAGTGTATATTGGTCATTTCTATAATGATGAACTCCTGTATCAATACCTTTATCTTTTAAAAACTTCATAAGTCCTTTTCTGTCTTTAACCAAAACCGAACAAAACCAAATACCAGTAATGGCGTTATGTTTTTTATAAACTTCCATTAATTTTTTTCTATGAGCAATTATCTTATCAACCACCGCAAGGTTTCCCCGACCAATGGCTGCGCTCACATCATTCATATGGTATTTATAGCCTGCTTCTAAAAGGTCCGTATCGCCAAGCTTTTGTTTCTGTTCCCTATCATATCCAAACCAACGCAATCTTTTGCCTTTATTATGGAATTCTTCGTTTTTGCAAATAAGCATTCCACCATCACCACTAGTCAAAGTTTTAATAGCTTGAAGCGACACACAAGTAAAATCTGCTTTACCCCAATAATCAGAACCAACAACTTGCGCCGCATCTTCTATTAAAATAATATTTTTTGATTTTGCTATTTCAAGTAATTCTTTCAAACCGCGATTATTTCCTCCAAAATGAACAAAAACAATAGCTTTTGTATTTGGTGTAATTTTTCTTTTTACATCTTCAATATCAACATTTAAATCATAATCCGTATCAGCAAAAATAATTTTTGCTTTGCGACGAAAAAGTGGAATATTTGTGGCAGTGCAAGTAAGTACAGGGGTAATCACTTCATCTCCTTCTTTTATACCAGCTAGTTCATAAGCCAATTCAAGAGCACTGGTGCCAGAATTAACCGCCAATACTCGCTCAAATCCAAATTTTTTTGCAAATTCCTGTTCAAATTTTTTAACTTCCGGACCTTCAGCAATTTGTCCGCTACGAAGCACACGAACAGTATTAAATATCGCTTGCCAACTAACATAGGGTGTAAATAATTTTATTTTTCGCATAAATATTCTTTTAGTCCTTCTTCGAACGTGTAAAGTGGTTTCCAACCAAGTTCCATAATTCTACCATTATCCATTTGATATTTCATATCCATACCCGGACGATTATTTGGATGAGTAATTACTTTTTTTCCAGTCACCATTTCCGCTTTTTCAATTAACTGACGCACTGTCAAACCATCGTTCAAAGTAACATTATAGGTTTGATTACCTTTTTCCAAAATCAAATCAATTGCTGGCGGAATATTTTTCACATAAATATACTCTCTGTATCCAGTTCCTTCGTTATGAAGTGGAATTGAGTAACCATTTTCAATTGATTCTTTTATAGCCGGCATAATTTTTCTCTTGTCTTGTCTTGGTCCAAATACATTACAAAATCTAGTTTCAGCAGTTTTATTTTTCAATTGCTCATATGTATTTTCATAAGTAATTCTCAATAATGAACCAACTGCTTTTGAACAAGAATAAGGATTCTTGGGGAAAATCATATCATCTTCTTTCTTTCTATTTTCACATTCTCCATAAACTTCATCTGTTGAAACATAAATAAATTTTTTAAGATTAGGCAAATGTCTGCACGCTTCAAACATATGAATATTCCCCATAATATTTTTCTTAAGAGTTCGATAAGATTCGCGTATAGAATAATCCACATCGCTCATTGCTGCTGCGTGAATTACATAATCTGGATTTTCATCCATAACCACATCGATAATTTCTGGATCAGCTATATGTATATCAATATATTTAAAAGAATCATCTATAATTTCAGGATGACTGCCTGTAGATTTATTATCCATCACAACTACTTCATATCCTTTTTTAACAAAATATTCAGTAACGTGAGAAAAAATAAATCCCAACCCGCCAGTAATAAGAATTTTGCCTTTTTTCATAATTAAGACCTATTATAGCATTTTTTAGAATTTCAGCATTTCGTCCTTCTTAATTGTTTCTTTGCGTATAAAAGCGATACTATCAGCTATATAAATAGCCCGAACATTATCATATCGAGAAGATTTGATCTCTAATGTTTTTATTTTGTTTTTAATGCGATTAAATAATGATGCACGCGGACTTTGAATCGCCCAATAATGCATACCGTCAATAATCTTTTTGATGAGACTAATTGCTGTATAAACACGTCCTTTTTTACCTCCAAATTCATACCAGTAAGAAGTGTGTAAATCTTCTATGACATATATTCCACTTTCTTTAAGTAAAGGAAAAAGAGTATTAAATGTAATAATCTGCTGTTTCATTGTATGTCCTCCGTCGTCAATAACGATATCAAAAGGACCTTCTTTATTTTCAACTGATCTCAAAAAATTACTATCTTCCTGACTTCCAATATATATTTTTATATTTTCGCCTTCATATTTTTGACAAGATTCATCAATATCAATACCGATAATTTTAACTTGCGGAAAAAATTCTTTCCAGGTATATAATGATCCGCCTCCCTGCACTCCTATTTCGAGCAAGCGTATCGGTTTGTCTTTATAACCTGCAAACATAAAATCATATTCAGCATAATAATTTGCTAATTTTCGAATTGTACCTCTCTTTTTTTGTCGAGCTGCTTCAATTAGTTTCATATATACGATTAATTATACGCCAAAATCCTGTGGAAAAAAGAAGTAAAATAAATGGAAAAGCTTGAATTGCATAACGAGCGTTTCCAGCCGGACCAGCAAGAAACATTAAATAAATCGGGATAAATAACAATATCCAAACATATAAATTTCTTTTTTCTTTCCAAAATCCATATAATACGATTATATACATAAAAATCATAACTATTCTTTCAATCATTTTCCACCAATCTTTAGTAATACTATAAAAAAATAATTTCCATTCTTTATTCATCAAATAATATATAGCTCCTGGTTCAAAAGAAGTGCGTATATTCATAGACGAACGATATGTGTTTAAAACCTCTTGTATAGGAGAGGAAAATAAAAAAGGAATAGATGATTCTATGTGATATATTGAATATGAAAATGGAGATGATAATATAATTTTTTCCGCAACACCTGAAACCTGTTCTGAATATTTTAAATATTTCCATTCATCTTGTGGTATTCCTATCTTTTTTTCCAAAATAATTCTTTCTTCAATAATACTAGTATGGTTAATATGAGATAAAAATGAAGGAACTGCATAATAAGCAAGATTAATAGCTTTAAAAGAGGAAAAATCCGCAACACCAGTCAATCTATAATTTCTTATAATCCAAGGCAAAACTGCAAGAAAAATTATGCTAACCATTATGATAACTGATTTTAATTTATCTCTAAAAGAAATTTTTGAAATGAAAAATGGTGCAATAAAAATAGGTAAAGCGAATATTCCCATTGGTCTAACATAAATAGCAATACCAAACAATAATGATGCTAATATAATCTTATATATATTTTCTTTGTTTGAAGAAACAACCAGATATAAACCTAATAAAAATAAAAATAAAAAAAGAATATCTGTAAGGATAACAAGCGATAAATATAAAGTAACTGGATTAAGCAAAAAAATTATAGATGACATTTCCCCCACTTTTCTTGAAAAAAATAATATACCTATTTTCCTTATTAAAATAGAAATCAAAAACACCAGAATAATTTGAATAAAAGTAACGGTAAAATACCCACCAAATGACTTAAAAATGGCCACAAATGCTGGGTATCCAGGAGCTCTTAATGTTTCGGCTTTCTCGTTAAGAACAAAACCATTACCTGAAATTATTGATTCTGACAAATTAGCGTATTCCTGACTATCTTCTCGTAAAACAGGCAATGTGGGGCTAATTCCTTGTGTTTTCTGTATATTTGAGAGATGAATAGTAAATAACCATAGTAAAAAATATATAATAAAAATAGAGAAAAATAATATTTTAAATAATTTAGACCAATCTCTAATTTCTTTCATACAAATTTTATTTTACGAGCGGCAAAAATCGTCATTTTGAGAAGGAGCCAACCATGTTTCCATCTACTTATATTTGTCACACCATATTTTCTTTCTTTGTAATGTATAGGCATATCAATAATTTTCAAATTAAGCTTCACTGCTCCAAAAAGCAAATCAAAATCTCCAAATGGATCAAAGTCACCAAAAAATGACCTATTTTTCTTAATATTTTCATAATCTCTTTTCCATAAAACTTTAGTCCCGCAAAGCGTATCTTTTATAGGCTGACCTAATATTGAACTAAAAGAAAATGAAAAAAATTTATTTCCAAAAATATTTAAAATCCTCATTGACTCTTTTTCCATCGGATATATCAATCTGGAACCATTTATAAAATCGCCTTTATTTGTAGTTATAGCTTCATAAAACTTATATATTTCATCAGCAGGCACAGTCATATCTGCGTCATAAATTGCCAAAATATCCCCTTTTGCCATATCAAAACCCTTACGAACAGCATCACCTTTGCCCTTTCCATCTTGAATTGCGTATCTTATATTTTTATTATTGGAATATTTTTTTATTTCTTCCAAAGTATTATCGGAAGAATGACCTTCTATGAATATAATTTCGGTAAATGAACCGAGTTTTGGTAATTCTTTTATTATTTTTGCTATAGTTCCAGCTTCATTTCTAGCAGGAACAATAACAGACAGTGAATATAACTTAGTGCGTGATGAATGTATTTTTTTTCTAAACACTAAATAATGAAAAATACCTAATCTTGAAAATGGAAAAACATTTGAAACAAATTTATTAAAAAAAGCGGATATTAAAGGAATATATTTAGGCATTATCATTTTTGTGCCAGATTTTACTGTTTCTAATCCAGCTAAATGAGCAAAATTTATAATATCCAATTTTGAAAGCCAATTTTGTTTCGTCATTGGTTTCCTTAACCCTAGTTTTGAAGCTAAAACCAAAATCGGCTCCCATAAAACATTATATTGAGTAATTATAATGCGTCCGTCATTATTAGTGAGAGTTGAAACATCTTTCAAGAATTTTTCCACATCAAAAACATATCCCAAAATATCAGAAGCAATTATATAATCATAATTTTTATCTGTATTAGAAAAATCAAGCTTGTTATATTCAATATCAAAAACCTTTTTATTAGAAGGAACTAGAAAATTTATAAAAGACCTGACATATTTGTGATAATAACCATTTTTATTATTCATAATTTAATTAAATAATTTTCTATTACCATTTTTACAATCAAAGATATAGCCATTTATATTTTTATCCTGTGTTTCAAATACCGTTCTGCATGATTGCAAATATTTCCAATAAATAGAATTGGGGTCAATTAGCGGAAAATCCACAACAGAATAATAGCCCTTATATTCGCTGAATTTTCCAATATTGCTTTGTGCGAACATTGGTGCCACATAGAATCTTCTAGCATATTTTTTAGAATCATTTAATTCATATCCGGCAATATCGTAATATGTAATAACTTTGTCAATTTTAGGATTATTAATAACTTCATTTGTTACCGCATACGCCACTTTATTGACACTACCATATATTTTTCCAAACAAATATTCTTCATTCAGTGTTAAATTATATGCGAGAGCAGAAAATATAAAAACAGCTAGAGCAATTTTTTTGTGAGATTCTTGCTTCATTAATCTATATATCACAACACTTCCTATTGAAATCATAAACCCAATAACAACATATGATACCAATACATAAAATCCGATTGGTCCTGAACCACCTGTAATCGGAATAAGAAAATTCAAATCAAACGATTTAAGTTTGTCTATATAAACATTTTTTGGATAAAGTGGTAATATCGCATAGTTATAAAAAAAGGGAATAAAAGTAATCACTACAAAAAAAGTTACTATTCCATAAAATCTGACTGACATATCTTTTATTTTTAATCTCCATTTATCGGCAAGAATGGAGCCTGTAATTATAGATGACGGAATAATAAGAAACATCATATACCGTTCAATTGTTCTATTTGTGAAATCAAACACCACGAAATAAAAAAGTATATTATATAAGAGAAGAATAAGCCAAAAACGATAGCGACGAATATATTCACTAGATGAGAAAACAAGAATATAAAGTCCTAGCAAAATTGGTGAAGCAAGCACTAGAGATTTTGTCCCCAAAAAAAGCACTTGGAAATAATCTCTAGAAGCAAAATTTAAAAAGCCGAATTTTGTAACATTTTGCAAAAAACGAGTGGCATGTTCAATATTTAAAACATATTTCATTATCAATACCATAATTGCCAATATAGCAGTGATACCCATAAAAATACCCACAGAAACCAATACTAATTTTTTACTTGGTTTTCTACGAATACAGTATTCGGTAATGAGAGCGCCAAGCACAAGCGCAAACGAAAGTTTAATAAGAAAACCAAAAATAATTGAAATTATAAACGCTGTAATCCATAACCTTTGTTTTTTATTTCTGATATTAGAAAAATCTATTCTATAAAAACAATAAATAGCAATAATACTTGCTAGAGGTAAAAGCGCACCATCAATATCAACTTGAGTGCTAGCGACAAAATTATAAACACTTATAAATAAAATACCCACCGTCCACCAAGCTGCTTTTCTGCTATAAAGTTTAGATGTAAGAAAAAATATACCAAGCAATAACAATGAGCTAATAATTATTGGTAAAAGTCGCAAATGATCATAACCAAAAACCACACCTATAATATGATATAAAAAACCAACAAGTGGGGGGTGATCACTTTCATAATTCAAACCATAAGACGGATCAACAATCATCACCCATTTATATTCATCTTGATGATACATTTGACCAAAAGCCAAAAAACGAGATAGAAAAAATATCAAGACAATTGCAATAATAAGCCAATTTTTCTTCAATTTTTCTTTCATTAATGTAATTCTATCAATTTTCTTCGCATTTTGTAAATATTTTTAAGATTTCGCAAAACTTCTGACCAAACAGAGACCTTGCTGGCGCGCAGTTAGTGCCCGACGTAGCGCCCAGGTTGTGGGCCCCGCAGCCC
>CAYHTR010000002.1:38419-42612 GCA_964359745.1 uncultured Candidatus Saccharibacteria bacterium
ATATTTTAATGATTTCCAAAAACTTCTCACAAAACCGAGACCTGGCGGGCGCTAAGTCCGCCCCTAACTCCGCGCCAAGTTACTGGCACCTCAAGCACTTTATAACTCTTCCTGTAAGCCAAAATCATCAATTCCGTGTCCCAAAACCAACCATTGTCTGTGGTTTGTGGAATAAGCTCATGAACAATTTTTTTACTCATTGCCTTGAAACCGCATTGAGCATCTTTAAAATTAACTCTGAGCACAATTTGCAATAAAATATTATAAATTCGTGAAAGCAGTTTGCGTTTAAAGCTACGTTTAGCATCAGCAAATTTCACATATCTCGAACCAGTTACTAGATCATAACCTTCGACAACTTTAGAAATAATAAAAGAAAAATCCTTCAAGTCAGTTGCTAAATCAGCGTCCATATATGTATAAATATCAAAATCTGGTTGATGTGCCCATGCCTTTCTCATAGCAATGCCTCTACCAGGATCAAAAACCTGGTCAATTACAATAAATGGGTATTTTTCTTTAAGATTTTGAGCTATTGCCCAAGTTTTATCATTTGAATTATTATCTATTATTAAAATATTCCAAGAAAATTGTGAAAGATTATTTTTGGCATATTCAACAACAGCAAAAATATTTTTTTCTAAAACAACTTCTTCATTATGACAGGGAATAGTTATAAGTAATTTAATCATGACATTGAATATAACTTTTCAGCTAAAATAGCCAAACTATGATTAGCAACAACAATCTCACGGAGATACTTGCCGATATTTAATCGTTCATTTGGCGATAAAATGATTGCTTCTTTTATTTTGAGAGCAAGATCATCCGAATCCCCTTCTTTAAAAACCAATATTTTGCGATATTCTTCTTTTATTATACCTTTAAATCCTTCATTGCTTGCAATTACAACTCTCTCGCAAGCCATTGCTTCAAAGATTGTCTTATCAAAACTGCCACTTTTTGTCATATTAACAAAAATAGCATTATTATTATAAATTTTAACACTATCTCTATTCGCCACAGCTTTTTCAAAGTTAATATTTTCGGCATTATTTTTTAATGTTTCATAATAAAGCGCATCTTTTTCAAGAGCATCACCAACCAAAGTAACATTTGTATGAATTCCCTCACCATCAGTTTTATTTATTGCTTCAATGAGTATGTGAGTGTTCTTAATTGGGGAAATTCGCCCCAGAAAAAGTATAGAATTTGTATCGCATTTTTGACCATAGTTTATAAAAAGTTCTGTATCAATTCCCACAGACATTTTAATGGCCTTTTTTCTTTTGGCAAAATATGACTGCGGTGAAGTATATAAGAGAATATCCGCAAAATACGACGCCACACGAGCATATATATTGGCTAATGGATGATTATACCAGAACATAATTTTTTTTCTAAGAATTTTCCATATCAAAGCTCCGAGCAAAACATATTCTTTATTCATATGAACAAAAACCACATCATAAGAATTTCTTTCCTGCCAAATAATTTTCAAAAATCGCGTCACATATCCGATACGAGAAACTCCATTTTCTTTACCTAAAGAAAAAACTTTTACATTTTCCGACAAATCAAATTCTCCTTTACCAAGACAAATAACCGTTATTTTTGAAAAATGTCGCGCAAACTCTTTTAGCCAACCATGAAAAAAACCCAACACATCATCATTAATATCAACCTTTTGTGTAACAATAAGAATTCTCATAATTTTTTATACTTAAAAATCAATTTCTTAGAGATAAAAAATGAACAACATGCCACTAAGATTCCAGCAAAAATCTGCGACAAGATAACAATTAAATGAAAATAATCAACAAAAATATACATAAGTAGCGTATTCAAACCAAGACCAAAAAGAGATGCGCTGAAATACATAAGAATTTGCTGGTGAATATTCTCTTGCGAGTGATTTTTGAATGTCCAAAACTTTTGTAAAATAAAACTAACAAAAAATGCCATAATAAATGCCACGATTGAAGCAAAAATATAATGGATATCAAAAACTGTATTTAAAATATACAGCAAAACTAAATCAACAAAAGCTGCTGTACCTCCTGAAATAATATAACGAAATAATAGATGTTGCGTTAATTTATTTATTAAAATCATGATTTTACTATTTTTTTTAAAATTAACACATCTTTCCCAACTTTCTTTATAAAGCTCAAATGTCTCCTCTTTTGATGGAAGTGATTGTACTACTAATTTAGCATTAGCACCGAGTTTTTCACGCAATTCTTGATCTTCAATAATTCTCTTCATATTTCTGACTAAAGCTTTTTTGTCTCCGATTGGAATAATAATACCACTTTCTCCATTCACGATCACTTCACCGGCGCAACCGACATCAGTCATAATTATAGGCAAACCATAAGTCGCCGCTTCAATAACAACCAACCCCCAACCTTCACTATTTGATGTAAGTAAAAACACATCTGCTTGCGAATAATAATTTCCAACATCATTTTGGTTACCAAAAATTTTGATTTTATCATAAAGCTCTAATTTATTTCTTTCCGGACCATCGCCTACAATCCATAATTCCACATTCGGAAACTCTTTTACAACTTCTTTAAAAGCCTCTATTTGCAATTCCACATTTTTTACTGAAACCAATCTACCCACTGTTAAAAAAATAAATCTATTATTTTGTTCGTCTTTTTGCGGTTTTGAATTAATTGCTGAAATATCAGTATATATTGGAACCACTGTGATTTTTTCTTTAGCAATCCCCAAACTTTCAACTATATTTTCAAGTCGATTACTCACTACACGAACACTATCGGCATTACGCAAAACAAACCGCGAAATCAATTTTCTAATACCGAAACACTTCTCAAAACCATGGACTTGTATTTCTAAACCAATAGAATATACCTTTGAAAGATAAAAACCAACAAGTGCTAAATAATAAGTATCTTGAACTGAAATAACGTTAAAATTATTTTTTACAATTTCTTCTTTGGCTTCTTTATACATTTCCAGTAATGCTAAAAATTTATTTTTCTTTTTAGGATAGATTACCTTATACAACTCAACTAAATGTGAATATTCTTCTACTCTATACGAAACAGCGCTGTTTTGGTCAGCAAGATTTCTATCAAGACCTAAAGAAAGAATTTTAAGATTGTTCATAAATTTTTATTATCTCTTTACCAATTTCTTCCCATGAATGAGTGAAATTAAATGCTTTTATTTTATTTTTATACTCTTCATAGTTTGTTGAATCGGAAAGCCATAGTATTTTTTCTGTAATATCATCAACATTTTCCGGGTCAACGAATACGGCAATATCTTTCAATTTATCACTAAGACCGCATTCACAGGTTAAAATAAAGGGTTTATTACATCTAATAGCATCAAGTATTGTATTGGGACTAATGTCACTTAAAGAAGCCAAGATAACCGCATAAGAGTTTTGTATTTTTTCTATAAATCTGTTATGGGATGTTGTTGTATCATCATAAATTAATTTTGGATTAACAATTTTTGCTTTTTCAAAAGCCAGTTTTACTCTATCACTATTTTTTCCTTTTAATGGACGACCGCCAGCAATAAAATTTTTCCCTTTTGGTTCATTTGAAAGAAGTTTTTCACCATAATAATTTTCAACTATTCGCGTTTTATTTATATCAATTTCATATGCTGGAACAAAAATATTCCTCTGCCATTCAGTGCTAAACATTAAAATATCAACACTACGCAATGTCCATCTTATAAGTTTAAAAATAATTTGCTCTTTGATATTCCATTTTTCTCTAGATATTCCATAGAAATTTTTTAAAAGAACAAGGTCTCCAGTTCGTTCAACATATCCCTCCCATAAAAAATCTCCGCCCGTTCGAATAATCATTTTTTTATTCCAAATTTTCGCAGCACAAAGAGCTGGCCATGCAGTGCTAAAAGTATCAAGTCCAAAGACAAAATCTACACCTTTAAGCGAAAAAAGCGTTCGGAGAAAGAAAAGTTTGTGTCTAATTATAATTGGCAACCATTTCTCAAACTTATAACTCAACACTTTGACTTTATTCCCATTCTTTTGCCATATTTCTTTCAAATTTTTTGCGTATTGTGCTGGCCCGCCAATATTCGGTGGATATATGCCTGTAACAATCAGTATTTTCATAATCCTCAAATTGTAGCGTAATTTTGTCACAAAATCCACCCCCTTTGAGTTCCCCCTCCTT
>CAYHTR010000003.1:0-32079 GCA_964359745.1 uncultured Candidatus Saccharibacteria bacterium
AAAAGCTCTTGATGCTATCTCAGTTTTTCTGATAGAAAAAGAAACAATTGAAAGAGATGATTATGAAAATATAATTATCGCGCACGGAATTGTTCCAAAAAAGAAATTGGATATTGAGCATCAGGTATAGTAACATACTGGTATGCGCGTGTAGCTCAGTTGGTAGAGCGGTCGTCTTATACACGACTGGTCCTAGGTTCGAGTCCTAGCACGCGCACTAGCGAAAAAAATCTATGCGTGACCACAACTTGTTGCAAGATATTGATATTTATGTATAATAAATACATATTATAAATATGATAAAAAATATGAAATCTATAACTTTCACAAACAATATGTCTTCTGATCTTATGCAATGGATGGAAAAGTATTCCATTAGTCAAAAATTAACCAGACGAGCAGTAATAGAAAAAGCCTTGAATGATTTAAGGAAGTCTGTGCGTCAAAAGGAATACGCTGAATCTTTCAAGCGGGCATCTTTGGATTCTGAAATGAAAAGTATGGCTGAAGAAGGCTTGGGAGACTATTTAGAACAATTAACTCGTCTAGAAAAATAAAATGCAACAGAGAGATATTTACTTAGCTGATCTTAATCCAGTTAAAGGCAAAGAGCAAAAAGGTAAAAGGCCGGTAGTTCTCATTTCAGGTAATATGATGAATGAAAACTTTGATGTTTGTATAATCTGTCCAATTTCGAGTAAAATAAAAAATTATGCTGGTTCCGTAAAGCTAGAGAAAAATAAGATAAATAAACTTGACGAAGATTCTGAAATTTTAGCTTTTCAAATACGCACTATAGCAAAAGAAAGAATGATTAAAAAAATAGGTGAAATCACAAATGAACAACTCAAAGAAATCTTTTATTCTTTGAATGAAGTATTTTATTACTAAATAAAACCCATTTACTCAAAATGAATTTCTTCGGTTTTATGGGAGGCGAGGTGTTGTTTAATGAGGGGGTAATTTGAAAGGGTTTCGTTTGTGGATAGAAGCTGCGCGGCCTCCAGCCGCGCAGCTTCAACCATTTTGATATTTTTTATCGCTTCCATTGCAACATCGGAAAGTCCCCATTGTTTCCTGCCGTAAAGTTCCCCGGCGCCCCGTTGAGCTAAATCAAACTCTGCCAATTCAAAACCATTTTTTGCTTGCCCGAGCGCTTCCAAGCGCTTTAGGGTTTTATCTGTCTTGCTCTCGGCGAACACATAACAATAAGCTTGATGATTGCTACGTAAAACTCGTCCGCGGAATTGGTGAAGTTGAGCAAGTCCGAATCGTTCGCCCCCTTCAATAATAATTATTGTTGCATTTGGCACATTAACTCCCACTTCAACCACACTGGTAGCAATAAGAATTTGAATTTTATTTTTTTCAAAATCAATCATCACTTTTTCTTTTTCATCTGTTGTCATCTTGCTATGCATAATTCCAATTTCATATTTTTGAAAAATATCTTTTTTTAATCTTTTGGCTTCTTCTGTTACGGATTTTACATTGAGTACTTGCTCTTTATCTGGGTCGGGCTCACTAATGCGTGGACAAATTACATAAAGTTGTCTACCTATTTTTAGTTCTTCTTTAATTTTTGAATATGTCTCGTCTCTTTTGTTAGGTAAAACTATTTCTGTAATAATCGGTTTTCTGCCTTTTGGCATTTCATCAAGTAATGTTAAATCAAGATCGCCATATACAGTCAAAGCGAGAGTGCGAGGAATTGGTGTGGCGGTCATAGATAAAAAGTGAGGAGCGAGTTGGGTTTTATGAGCTAATTTTTGTCGTTGATTAGTACCAAAACGGTGTTGTTCATCAATAATTACGTAAGCTAATTTTTTGAATTTTACTGTTTTTTGAATTAAAGCATGGGTGCCGACAAGTATTGCAATTTCCCCGTTTGCTACCCATTTTAAAAGTTGGGAGCGAGAAATATCTGTCCAGCCTTTTGGGTTTACTTTTGAGGGAAATTTTCTGCAACCACTTCCAGTAATAAGACCAATTTGAATGTTTAAATAAGAAAAATATTTTATAAATGACTCAAAATGTTGTTTTGCTAGAATTTCTGTGGGACACATATAGGCGACTTGCAATTTATTTGTAACGACTGCGTATGCGGAGACGGCAGCCACTGCAGTTTTTCCAGAACCAACATCTCCGTGAAGTAAACGCGACATTGCATTTCCTTTTTTAAAATCATGAAGAATATGGTCAACAGCTTTTCGTTGAGCATTTGTAGCTTCAAAAGGAAAGCGTTTTACAAATTCTTCCACTTCATCTCTATTTTTTGAAATAATAAACGACGGATTTTTTTGATAAGCGATTTTTGATTGTTGTTTGGCTATTTGAATATAAAAAACTTCTTCGAAAGCGAAGCGTTTTCGCGCTGATTGAGCATCGCTGGTTTTTAGTGGAGAGTGAATCCAAATTAGAGCAGTTTTTAATGTTGGCAAGTTGTATTTTTGAAGTAATTCTTTTGGAATGGAATCTGTCAATGCGTCTAATATCCCGCTTTTAAAAATTTTTTGAATAGCGTGATAAATCCAGTTTGAAGTTATTCCTCGTGATTCTGGGTAAATAGGATAAAGTGTATGTTTTTCTCCATTTTCGCCAAATAAAGAATCGCCGACGCCGATCGGAAGCTTGCTAACTTTTTCCATTTTAGGATTAGTGAAATATAATTCACCAGATTTTTTTTGCGAGACCTTTCCTTCAATGCGAACCAAACTTTCTTCCACAAACATTTTCGCAAGATATGGTTGATAAAACCAGATACATTTGATACTTCCAGTATCGTCCGTAATTTTCGCTTCGCCCATCGGGATTTTTTTTATAAAAGCTTTTGATGTTTTGAGTCCAGAAATTTTTCCAAAAATCACAGCTGTTTCTCCTTTTACCAAACTAGCGATATTTTTCATTTCCGAAGTATCACCATATCGCACTGGAAAATGATAGAGCAAATCTTCAATAGTCAAAATACCAAGCTTTGCCAAGGCTTTTTTTTGAATTGGCATTAAGCGAAAATGTTCGGCAATGGGGGAATTGGGTTGCATATCCACATTGTATATTAAAGATTAGAAAAAAATAGCGAAATATGTTACATTAGTCAAGTAAACGGAGCCGTGTCAGAGTGGTCTATCGTGCATCTTTGCTAAAGATGCGGGGTTTAAACGCCCCCGATGGTTCGAATCCATCCGGCTCCGCAAATTTTTTAAGCAAGAAAATACAAAAGCTGGAGGGATATTTAGAGGAGTAAAATCAATAGAGACCTCATTAAAAATGTTTTTTAATAATTTAAGAGATTCTAAAGAATACTGAAATTGAATAAAACGCCCTTGAGAAGCTAATATTTTATAGGAAAAAAGTAAAAGATTTTTTTTATCTTTTGACAAAAGGTTAGTCAAAGGAATACCTGAAATTATATAATCTGGAGATTGTTCGTTAAGACGTTTTTTTAAATTGATGGCGGATTCATTAAAAATTGTCATTCTTGAATCATTTATATTTTTTAATTTTTGATAAAAATCACTATTGGATTCAAAGACAATGAGTTTGCTGTTCGAGCTCATTTTTTTTAATAATTCTCTGGTAATGCAACCTGAACCTGGTCCGAACTCCACAATCATTTTTGCTCGCTTAAAATCTATCGGTTTAAGCATTTTTTTAACCAAAAATTTGGAACTTGGGGTAATTGCTCCGACTTCGCGCCAGTTTTTTATAAACTCTTTGATAAAAAAAAATTTCTCCATAATTATTTATTATCTAATGTGCTACAGCTACACAGAAAATTTTTCTGGCTCCAGCACGCAAAAGTTCTCGACGAGCTTGAGTCAAAGTTGTGCCGGTAGTGGCCACATCATCTATTAAAATTATATTTCTATCTTTTATTTTTTCACTATCTTTTATACTAAAACAATCACGTAAATTTTTCATTCTTTCTTCTCGACTTTTGACAGAGGTTTGATGAGGTGTGTTTTTTGTTTTAAATAAAATGGAGTTTGAATATTCAAATACATAATTTATGTCCATTTTTTTGATTTCATTTGTTAAAAGTTCAATTTGATTATATTGGCGTTCACGCAATCTTTCTTTTGATAAAGGTATAGGAATAATGATTGATTTTTCTTCTGTTTCTGCTAAAAGTGTTTGATAAAGACATTGTGCTAACAGATTAGCAATTTTAATATTTTTGCGATATTTTAATTGCCAAATCATACTTTTCATAATATTGTTTTGATAATCAAAAATAGCAGTTATATCCAAGTCCTCATTAATAGTGCGTGGCTCGGGTATTGCTTCATAAAGATCCCCTATACTCATATTTTCAAGATTTATTAGTGAAATCGGACGAGGAAAAATAATATCAAGTAGTTTTGCTAAAAAATCTTTTAAGTTCATAATAGATAAGCATAACATCTAAATTATGTTATACTAATTCACATATATTATGGCTTTTTCAGACCTATTTAACATTTTTAAAAAAAGTGATACCAGCGTTCTTGGTATTGATGTTGGTGCTTCGTCTATAAAAATAGTGCAACTTAAGAAAAAAAGAGGCAAGGCCATTCTTGAAACATATGGTGAACTGGCCTTAGGACCTTATGGTGGAGTAGAAATAGGTAGAGCTACTAATTTACCAAATGAAAAAATAATTGAAGGACTTATTGACTTGATAAAAGAATCGCATGTTACCACAAAAAGATGTGGTATTGCCATTCCTCTTTCTTCAAGCTTAGTGACTTTTATAAAAATGCCGGCGTTTGATAATAAACAGCTTGTGCAAATGATCCCGATTGAAGCTAGGAAATATATTCCAGTGCCGATTACAGAAGTTTCGCTTGATTGGTGGATTGTTCCAAAAGAAGACAAAATGGTGCCAAGTGGTATGGATACGGAACAAAAACCAAATCCAGAAAAAGATACTATAGACGTGATGGTGGTGGCTATCCATAATGAGGCACTTTCAAAATATCGCGATATTACAACTAAAGCGTCTCTGGAATCCTCTTTTTTTGAAATTGAAATATTTAGTACAATTCGTGCATCTCTTGAACAGGGAATTGAAGCAGTTATGATTCTTGATATGGGAGCTGGGACAACAAAATTATATATTGTGGAAAAAGGAGTTCTTCAAAGTTCTCATACTATCAATCGCGGTTCGCAGGATATTACATTAGCTATTTCAAGAGCAATGGGTAAGGAAGTCAATGAGGCCGAAAATCTAAAAAGAATAATCGGTCTTTCTGCAAAACCGGAAGACAAAACCCTTAATGAAGTCATAACACTCACTCTTGATTATATTTTTTATGAATCTAATCGTGTTTTGTTAAATTATCAGAAAAAAAATAACAAAGATATTAGTAAGGTTGTTTTGACAGGTGGAGGGGTATTGTTGAAAGGTTTTGCGGAAATGGCTAGGACTAGTTTTCAAACTGATGTCGTGCTTGCGGATCCATTTGGTAAAGTGCAAACTCCAGCGTTTTTAAATGATGTTTTAAACACCGCTGGTCCAGAATTTGCCGTCGCTCTCGGTATCGCTCTGCGAAAATTAGGCGAAGTGGAGTAATTAGTTTATTAATTAATCTGAAATATGGAAACATTCATTATAATTTTGTTAATAGTTATTGTTTTAGAACTCTATAATATATTAGGGAGATTGAGACACATAGATGATGTATTACAACGTATTTGGCAAGGGTTATTTAATGATTCACATGGAGGATTAGGCAGATTAGATTATTTAAAATACATAGACACTAAACTTGAAAAGATAGATATTATAAAAAAAATTGCTGAAGAAGTTAAAAATATATCAGAGAATATTGAGGTAGTTAGAGATGAAATAGTGAACAAAAATTAACATTAATAAGTAGAAAGCGAGTTATTTTTAGTTTTTATCCTAATTCTATTATCTTCATATTTATAGCCATTTTTATGAAAGTTATAAACATATTTCGCTTGTAAAATTTGTTATCATGATATAGTATAAAAATGTTAGTGGGTGTAGGTTTCTTGTCTATGACCCACAAAGGGCGGCACGCGTAAGCGTGCCGTTTCCTTTATACACATTCAAATACATTAAAATATGCTTTAGCATTGTTTGTAAATTCAGCTGCTAATGTTGTAACACCTAAAGAAGCTCTTATCTTTTTTACTAAAGGCTCTTTCTTTAATTCTGTTTTTGGAGTATTTAGCATATTTTTCTTTTTGTAGTCATACATGACAGATCCTAATAGAACATCACATAACTGCATAGGCATATTTGAATGGGATTCAATACTAAAACAACCAAAGACTCTATTGAAGTCTAGGCTACTATTTTTTGAAATCTGTTCTCTAATTTTACTCATGATGGTATCTTCGAGCGACAAAGCTTTATTTTTAGGTTTTGTAATTTCATCCACAACTAAACAAAGTTCATCATTGGGAGGTAATTTTCCCATTTCAGTTGCGACCAGCATTGCCACATATTTTGTGTAAGTTTCCCAAGCATCTCCCATATTACCATTATCAAAATTTTGGTTTTGTTTATCAATTACCATAGCAGAAAATCGATTGTCTGGATCAGAAAGGAATATATCAATCATACTCTCATAATGTGGGAAAACCATTTTACTCCCCACGTGGTCAAATTTCATTTCAAATCGGTAATTTCCCTTTAACATAGTAATAACCTCATCTTTATTCCCATTTCTTAAAAGAAACTCTATTCTATTGTTTTTTGAAATTTTTACTAAAGTTTTTGCTGGTTGACTATTTTTACACAGTTTGTCTCCTAAATCTCCCACATTTTTTACAACTAATAATCCCGTTCCAAAAAAACGGTCGCTTTTCAATATTCCACTTGAATCTGTGAAGCAAAATCTTTTCATAAAAAAACACCTAATTGGTGTTTCTAGATATTATCATATTTTACAAAAAACAATAGGTAACTTATCCACATTTTGGAGTAATCCACAGACGGAATTTGTGTATTGGTATTATAATAGAGTAAATGGATACAAAGTTCCAATCATCATTTATTCCTAAAAAACCGCTGGTGCCAACAGGTAGACCCGAAGAGCATCACAGTATTAATTTCTTTTTTCTTATTTGCTTTGTTGTTTTTCTAGTTGTATTTGCTGGAGCGTTGTATGTTTTTATTGCTACACAAGTGTTAAAAGGAAGTATTGCCCAAAATGAACAAACTTTAGCTGCCGCTCGACAAGCATTTGACCCTTCGCTTATAGAAACACTTACAAAATTAGATACCAGATTTAACACAGGCAAGACGCTTTTAAATAATCACATATCAGTTTCGCCATTTTTTGGAATTTTGGAGGAAATGACTTTGAAAAGCGTACGCTTTCAGAGTTTTGAATATGCGCTCATAAGTAATGATAAAGTAAATGTTACAATGAAAGGGGAAGGTGAAAGTTTTAGCAGTATTGCTTTGCAGTCAGATGTTTTTGGTAAGAGTAAATTTTTCAAAAATCCAATAATTTCAAATTTGGTGGTTGGGCAGAATGGAAATGTGACATTTGATTTTTCCGCTTCAGTTGATCCAGGATTGGTGCTTTATAAAAATAGCATAAAACTAGAAAATAATACTGCATCAACAACACAATGAACAAATTTTTAACTCCAATTATTTTAGTGATTGTGGCAGTTGGTCTATTCTTTTTCTATATTGACCCACAATGGCAAAAAATGAAAGTATTACAGGCCACAAACGCTGAATATAATAACGCTATAGATCAGTCCAATAAACTTTTGAAAGTTAGAGATAGTTTACTCGCAAGATATAATAGTTTTAGACCAGAAGATTTAACTAGATTAGAAAAATTACTTCCTAATAACATTGATAATGTTCGACTTATTATTGATATTAATAGTATTACTTCTAAATACGGCGCAAGTATAAAAAATGTGAAATTAAGCACTCCTAGTGCTGAAGCGGATGTAACTAATAATTCAGGATACAGGACAATGATTTTGAGTTTTGCTGTTAGTTCATCATACGATAATTTTATAAATATTATGAGCGATCTTGAGAGGAGCTTGCGTTTGTTGGATATAACCTCCATTTCATTTAAAGCTACTGATACAGAGCCGTACGAATATACTATTAGTATTAAAACATATTGGTTACAATAATATGCAACAATTTTTTCAAAAAAACAAAGTTATGCTACCTGTTATTATCCTAGTAGTTGTGTTAGGAATAATTGGATATTTTTATATCTCTTCACGTGGAAATAGCGGTGATTTGTTGGTGCAAGTTGATAAAACTGCTAGTGATCAAGTTGTCGGTAAAGATTTATTAATAGCTCTTAATCGTTTGAATGCTATAACCCTTGATGATTCTTTGTTTAGAGATGCGGTATTTGCCACTCTTAATGATTTTTCTGTTGAAATTGTGCCTCAAGCTGTAGGTAGAAATAATCCATTTTCTCCACTTAATGTTGTAATTAAAAAGAAGTAATTAATCTATATGAATATTCTAGAGATACTTTCTCAAAAAAAAATTATAAGAGAGGAAGATGTTGATGTAATTAAAAAACAGGTATCTGTTTCTGGTTCGCCTTTGGAAAAAATTCTACTTGAATATGGAGTTTCGCCGGAAGATATTCTTTCAGCAAAGGGAGAATTTTTAAATATCCCTACTCGTATTATCGGAGATCAAAACATTCCTTTTAATATCCTTGAATATATCTCTGAGGAATCAGCGACTCATTATCTATTCGCGCCAATAGGATTTAAGGACGGAACTCTTGAAGTTGGTTTTGTTGATCCCGATAACATTGAAGCACGCGATGCGCTTAATTTTATCGCTTCAAAATTAAATTTACCTTTTAAAATTTTTTTAATTTCTAAACAGGACTTTGAAAAAGTTATTGATATGTATAAAGGTCTTTCAGGTGAAGTGACTAAGGCTCTATCAGAATTGGAAAGCGAACTTTCTGCTGAAGAAATTGATATTTCAAGTGCTGATACAGATGATGTTTCTACCACTAATCATCAAGGCATGCGAATTATTGAAGATGCGCCTGTTACTAAAATTGTGGCGACTATATTGCGTTATGCTACGGAAGGAAATGCTTCCGATGTTCATATTGAAGCGATGCGTGATAAGATTAGAGTGCGTTTTCGTGTTGATGGTATTCTTAATACAAGTTTGATATTACCAATGAAAGTGCATAGTGCCGTTGTGACTCGCATTAAAATTCTTTCCAATATGAAACTTGATGAAAAACGCAAACCGCAAGACGGTCGTTTTTCGGCGCGAATTGATGGAAAAAAAATTGATTTTCGTGTTTCAACATTTCCTGCCTATTTTGGTGAAAAAGTTGAAATGCGTATTCTTGACCAAGAAAAAGGAGTTAAAAAGCTCGATGAAATGGGATTGACTCCACAAAATTTAGCGCTTATAAAACAAGCAATCACAAGACCTTATGGATTAATTCTTATTACTGGGCCGACAGGTTCGGGAAAAAGCACAACTCTATATTCTATGCTTAATGAACTTGATAAGGAGACTGATAATGTTCTTTCTCTTGAAGATCCAATTGAATATAGCATGGAAGGCGTTAGTCAATCTCAAGTAAGACCAGAAATTGGTTATACATTTGCTACTGGTCTTCGTACTACATTGCGTCAAGATCCCGATGTTATTATGGTTGGTGAAATTCGTGATAAAGAAACAGCTCAACTTGCAGTTCAAGCGGCCCTTACTGGCCATCTTGTTTTTTCAACTCTTCACACCAATAATGCTGCGGGAGTTATTCCTCGTCTAATAGATATGGGTGTTGACCCTTACCTTATCGCACCGACTCTTATACTTGCAATCGCTCAAAGATTAGTTAGTTTGCTTTGTCCTGGTTCTGGCGCGGAATTTCCAATTGAAGGTAGTATCAAAGTTATGCTAGATAAGCAATTTGCCGATTTACCAGAGGCCTTTAAAAAACAAATTCCTCAAGCAAAAAATGTTTATGGTATATCACCTTCAAAAGAATGTCCAAGTGGCACAAGAGGTCGAACGGCAGTATTTGAAGCTTTCAAAATGGATAAAGATTTGGAGTCGGTCATTTTAAATAAACCTACAGAAGATGAAATTTCAAAGCTTTTGAGAAGCAAGGGAATGTTTACTATGAAAGAAGATGCTATTTTGAAAGCTTTGAATAAAGAAATACCCTTTGAGGAAGTGAATAAGTTATAGTATAATAAACTTAATATGGATAAAAAATATTCAATACTGATTCTTGATGATGACAAAATGCTTCTTGATATGTATTCAATAAAATTTTCTAAAATTGGATTGTCTGTAAATGCTATTCCCAATTCTTTACAAGCCCTTAAACTTCTCCGAGACGGATTATCTCCAGATATAATTATGATAGATATTGTGATGCCGACAATGGACGGTTTGCAAGTATTAGAAACAATCCGCAAGGAAAAATTAGCGGTCAATTCCACAATAATAATGCTCACGAACCAGAGTCAATCTGCCGATATTGAAAGAGCGAAACTTCTTGGTGCCGATGGATATATTGTAAAAGCCACAACTATTCCTTCAGAAGTAGTTTCTGAAGTTATGGATATCGCAAAAAAACATGGATTATAAAAAAGAATTAGAAGACCTTATTAATACGGTCATAAAAGAAGATGCCTCCGATTTGCATATATCGGAAGGTCGTTCGCCTTCAATTCGTGTATCTGGTTTTTTGACTCCTCTGGTAAAAAAACCAGCGGTTACTAAAGATAATATTCACGGATATTTGAAAGAACTTCTGACTGCTGAAAATATGGAGAGATTTTTAGCAACAAAAGAAATTGATTTTTCATACGCTTATGTAGACAAGGCTAGATTTAGAGGCAATGGCTATTTTCAACAAGGGGGTGTAAGTATTGCTCTCCGTCTTATTCCCAGAAAAATAAAAACATTAGCTGAACTAAATCTTCCTAGTGTGCTTGATATGTTTACAAGAAAACAGCAAGGATTTTTTCTTGTGGTGGGTCCTGTTGGTCAAGGAAAAACCACAACTCTTGCTGCTATGATTGAAATGATAAATATGTCTCGTCCCGAACATATTCTTACTATTGAAGATCCAATTGAATATCAATATGACCCTAAAAAATCAATTATTGACCAACGAGAAGTGCGAATTGACACTAAAGATTTTAATACAGCTCTTATTAGTATGTTTCGTGAGGACATAGATGTTGTTATGATTGGCGAAATGCGAGGAATTGACACCATTGCTACCGCAGTAACTGCCGCCGAAACTGGACATCTTGTTTTTTCAACTCTTCACACCAATAATGCTGCCCAAACCATCAATCGTATTATTGATTCTTTTCCGTCAGGACAACAAGATCAAATTCGTGTGCAACTTGCCGGCTCACTTTCTGGAATTTTTTCTCAACGACTTATACCAAGAATATCTGGCGGGCTAATTCCATCTTATGAACTTTTGATAAATAACAATGCGGTTGCCAATTTAATTCGTGAAAAAAGAATTTATGAAGTTAGTAATGTTATAGAAACAAGTTCCGAAGAAGGAATGATAGATATGAATCGTTCACTTGCGGATTTAGTTCGGGCGGGAGAAATTACAGTTGAAAACGCTTATCTTAATACGCTTAATCCTAAAACATTGGAAAAATTGATATAAAATTATGCTATTTAATTACAAAGCTGTAGACCAAATTGGAGAGCAAAAAGAGGGCAGTATAGATGCTATAACTTTAGATGTAGCTATTGCTTCGCTTCAACGACGAGGGTTTATTATTTCTTCAATAAAAGGTGCTGATGATAAGGGAATTTTTAAAAGAAGTTTTTCTTTTTTTGAACGGGTGTCAAATAAAGATGTGGTTATTCTTTCAAGACAGATGGCGACTCTTTTTGAAGCCCAGGTTTCCGCTCTTCGTGTTTTTAGATTGCTTTCGGCTGAGACGGAAAATGTTTTACTTGGAAAAACTCTTGAAGAAATTTCAAATGATTTGCAGGGGGGTAGTTCTATTTCAAACGCTTTAGCTAAACATCCAAAAGTTTTTTCTGATTTTTATGTCAATATGGTTAAATCTGGTGAGGAATCGGGGCGATTAGATGAAACATTTCTCTATTTGGCGGATTATCTTGACCGAACATATGAAGTATCCTCAAAGGCCAGAAACGCTCTTATTTATCCGGCATTCGTGGTTTTTACATTCGTTACTGTTATGGTTCTTATGCTTACACTTGTTATTCCAAAAATTAGCGGAATTCTTAAAGAATCAGGACAAACTGTTCCTATTTATACCCAAGTAATACTAGGTATTAGTGATTTTTTTGTGAATTATGGTTTTATTTTAGCGGCGTTATTTGTTGTTGGGGCTTTTTTTCTCTGGAGATTTGTTCAGACGGACGCAGGCAAACTTTCTCTTGATAGATTTAAAATTTCTGTGCCGTTTGTAAGCATTTTGTATAGGAAACTTTATTTAGCTCGCTTAGCAGATAATATGAATACAATGCTTATTTCGGGAATTCCAATGATTAGAGTGCTTGAGCTCACATCCTCTGTTATAGATAATCAGGTTTATAAAAATATATTGGGAAATGCGCTTGAATTGGTAAAAGGAGGAAGTTCTGTATCCGAGGCACTTTCACGAAATGAAGAAATACCAGGTATTATGGTTCAAATGATGAAAATTGGCGAAGAAACAGGAGAATTAGGAAATATTTTAAAAACTTTAGCCAAGTTTTATACTCGTGAAGTCAATAATGCTGTCGATACTTTAGTTGACCTCATAGAGCCGATAATGTTTTTATTGCTTGGGTTGGTATTTGGTTTCCTTTTGGCGTCAGTGCTAATTCCAATTTACAATATTTCGGCAGGAATCTAACACCCCTCTCTGCGATTACGCAGTTGCTCCCCTAGTCAGGGGAGATAATTCAACTCAGACGAATGAAAATCTCCCTTGGCAAAGGGAGTACCTCTGTAATCAGAGGGGAGGGATGTTTTTTATTTATCCACTTGTGTTTGTTATTCCATATTTGCTATAATTACCCCATTAGAATTTAATATTATTAATTGTTAATTAAAATGAATAAACAAAAAGGTTTTACGCTTATTGAACTCCTTGTCGTTATCGCTATCATAGGTATTCTGTCATCTATCGTTCTTGCTTCGTTGAGTACGGCGAGAAATAAAGGTCAGGATGCAAAAGTTAAAGGACAACTTTCAAGTATTAGAAATGCTGCAGAGTCTTATTATAGTGCGAATAATAACTACGGTCCGGTAAATACATCTCTTGTTTGTAGTTACTCAGGATCGGGTACAGATTCACGTACTGGTATGTGGAAAGATGTTCCTTCTGGTATGAGTGCTCTTACTACCGATAGTAACTGGCCAGGTACTGTAGCTGTGTTGTGTTTTGATAATAATACTTCTACCGCTGCTGCTACTTCGTGGGCAGCTATTCATGTGTTATCTGATGATGCTCCTTCAGGGACACGATCGGCATGGTGTGTAGATAGTAGTGGTGCGGCAGTGCCAATAGCAGCAGTTACTCCTGGTACTAATACTGCAACAACTAAAGCTTGTAAATAAAAATATTATATAGTATGAAAAAAGGATTTACTCTCGTCGAACTTCTAGTAGTGATTGCAATAATAGGAATTCTTGCATCTATTGTATTGGGGGCACTTAATTCAGGAAGGCAAAAGGGAAATGATGCTAGAGTAAAAAGCCAACTTTCTAACATTAGAGCTGCTTCTAATGTATATGTAGACAGAGCTGACACCTATGTTGGACTTTGTGGCGTTGGGTCAGATGACAACTCTAATCTTTACCCATTACTTCAGGCATCAAGCACATATCCTGCAAGAACTATATTAGATTGTGGTGCAAATGAAACTGAATATTCAGTAGCCGCTTCACTAAGTGGAACTACTGGAACTGCTGCGTGGTGTATTGATGATAAAAATACTTCTCGTGGTACAACAGAAGCTGGCGTTGCTTATACCGCTCTCACTGGCTCCGCTACTGCTGCGCACACGACTGCTGGTGCGACACAGTGTAACTAATTATGAAAAAAGGATTTACTCTTATTGAACTCTTAGTAGTGATTGCTATTATTGGTATTTTGAGTGCCATTGTGCTTGCTTCACTTAATAGTGCTAGAGCAAACTCAAGAGATGGCAAACGACTTTCTGATATTGCTCAGCTTCAGCTTGCTCTTGAATCATATTTTGATGCGTGTAAGCAGTATCCGCCAGCAAACGGAAGTAATTATCTTGATAGTAATGCAAAAAATAGTCCAGATACATGTCCTTCAGGTGTAGATTTTAGCACTTTCATTCCTTCTGTTCCTGTATATCCACCACAAGGACAACCATATGTTTATGAGTTGAAAACTGGATCTAAAGATTATTGTTTAGGTGCGACACTTGAGAATGCAAATAATTCATCAAAATTGACACAGTGTGATTTTACTGCAGGTAATGGTACCAACAATCATCGTGTGAAGCCGTAAAAATCCACCCTGCCCTCCTTTAAAAAAGGAGGGTCTCCCTTCCTTTGTAAAGGAAGGGTTAGGGGATGGATTTAATAAAATGACAATTTTTACTATACTCACTTTTTTTATCCTCGGCACCATCATCGGTTCTTTTCTTAATGTTGTAATTTTGAGATATAACACAGGAGTTTCAATCACTGGCAGGTCTGGTTGTTTTTCTTGCGGTAAAAAACTTGAGTGGTATGAGCTTGTTCCTATATTGAGCTTTTTATTTTTGCGAGGTAAATGTTCAAAATGTAAAACAAAAATTTCTTGGCAGTATCCTCTGGTTGAATTAGCTACTGGTTTACTTTTCGCTTTTTATATTTTTATTTTCGTACCTAATTTCTCTTTCTACTTCCTAATTCCTACCTCCTACTACCTAGTTATATTTTCTCTTCTAATTGTCATTACCGTCTATGATCTTCGTCATAAAATTATCCCAGATGGGCTGGTTTTTACTTTCATCGGTTTAGCATTTTTAAAACTTTTTTATTATACAAATATTCTTGATATTTTGGCTGGTCCGATTCTTTTTATCCCTTTCTTTTTATTGTGGTATTTATCAAAAGGTAAGTGGATGGGCTTTGGTGACGCTAAATTGGCTATAGGTATAGGTTTTTTTATGGGATTTGCTGGAGGAGTTTCCTCGATAATTCTTGGTTTTTGGATTGGTGCTATAGCTGGACTTTTATGGATAGGCATTTCTGCTATGTTTGGTAAACATATTGGTATGAAATCGGAAATTCCATTTGCTCCGTATCTTATTTTAGGAATGCTTATCACTTTCTTTTTTCATATTAATGTTATAATGTAATATGTGAAAGGTTTTACTCTAATAGAACTTCTAGTATCAATTTCCATATTCGCAATGGTTACAGGACTAGTGCTTGTGAAATACCAATCTTTTAATGGTGGAATTGTGTTGACTAATTTAGCTTATGAAATTGCTCTTACTATTCGTGAAGCTCAGACATACGGAATAAATGTTAAAGGACAATTAACTAATTTTAATTTATCATACGGAGTTCATTTTGATACTACCACAAACACATCTTTTACAATGTTTGCCGATAAGCAAGATATAAGTAATCCAGATCCGTATGGAATAAGTAAAGGAGATGGAAAATATGATGGCGGATCAGGTGGTAATGATATAAATGTTGATACTTTTATGTTAAAAAGAGGAATTGTAATAAATAAATTTTGTGTGGGTGTGAGTCCTAGTGAAGTTTGTTCATCTTCAGGATCAAAACTTGATATCACTTTCAATCGTCCAGATCCATCGGCTATAATTTGGCATTATGATGATTCAATTGGTTGGCAAAGCTATACTTCTGCTAGAATTCAAGTAATGGCGACTGGAAATAATGCAAAAAAGGATATAATTATCCAAAGTACTGGCCAAATATTAATTAAAGATGGACAATAAAGATTTACAAAATAATAGAGGTTTTTCATTGATTGAAATTATGGTTTCTTTGGCGGTATTTAGTATTGTGGTGTTGGTAGCGGCAGGAGCTCTTCTTTCAATTATTGATGGAGCAAGAAAAACCCAAGCTCTCAAGTCTGTCATTAATAATCTTAATTTTGCTATGGAAGATATATCTAGAAATTTAAGAGTGGGAACCGTTTATCATTGTGATGAAGGTAGTTTACCTCGTGATACAGCAAAATCATGCCCTAGTGGAGCTTTTTCTATTGTGTTTAAACCCTATAAAGGTGGACTAGCTACATATCGATTTAAGGATGGACATATTGAATTAGATGATGGTATAAACTCTGTCGCAATCACTGCCCCAGAAGTAGTAATTACTAATACCAAATTTATTGTAACAGGAACTGATGCAGGTGATAATAAGCAACCAAAGATTTTAATGACAATTCAAGGATATGCTGGAGTAAAATTGCGAGACCAGACCAATTTCAATTTACAAACAACAATAACCCAAAGAATTTTAGATTTTTAATATGAAAGGATTTACACTTATAGAAACATTAGTAGCCATAGCCATAATGATGCTCGCCATAGCAGGACCCCTTACCATTGCTCATAAAGCTGTGCAATCAGCTCTTTACGCTAAAGATCAGATTACAGCTTATTATCTTGCTCAAGATGCAATAGAATTTGTTAGAAGTGTGCGAGATAATAATTTAATTGCCACAAACGCCGGTACGGTAACAGATTGGCTTAATGGACTCAGTAATTGTGTTCTTCCTTTAAGTTGTATGATAAATACTATTACAGGATCAACAAATAATTCTGGACCTTTATTTTATGATAATGGTAAATACTTATATGGTTCAGGAATACCTTCTAGTTTTACTCGTACGGTTAATATTGATAATGAAACAACAAATAATGCGTTAGTAAAAGTAATTGTATCGTGGGATACTGGTTCTTTTACTCAAACATTTACGGTGCAAGAAAATATGATGAATATATTTATTCAATAATCAATGACTAAAAATAATATACAAAAAAATAGAGGATATACGTTATTATTTTCAGTGTTAATTTCAAGTTTGTTGCTTACAATCGGCTTGGCGATTCTTATGATAAGCAAAAAAGAACTTTTACTTTCTTCTTCTGGTAGGGAATCACAATTCGCTTTTTATGCTGCTGATACTGGAGTGGAATGCGCTATGTATTCTGATTTTGGCACAGAAGGTGGGGCATTTAGTGATAAAACAAATTCACCACCACTTCTTAAGTGTAATAAACATGATAATATTATAGTAAATAAAATTGATAATAAGACTCCTCCGTCTGGTTCAGGTGCGGCTTTTATGATTGAATTTATTTTTAAAGTTCCTCTTGACCGAAATGGAAGTGAAAACTCTCCTTCACCGTGTGCTATCGTGACCGTTGATAAATTATATTCACCAGATAGTGATAGTTCGCTTTTAAAAACAATTATTCAATCAAAAGGATATAATACTGGTTGTGATGTTACCACTGACCCAAGAAAAGTAGAGAGAGGATTGAGAGTTGCTTATTAAAATTACGGAGATGACTTCTAATGAAAATACAGAACGGTTCACTAAGCTTAAAAAGACGATAGAACATCATCGTTATCTTTATCATACGCTTGATAAACCGGAAATTTCTGATGAGGCCTATGACTCCCTTGTTCGCGAGCTGGAATCTAAATATGGTTCTAGCTCGCGTGTCGGAGGAGAGCCGTTAGAAGAGTTTGTAAAAGTAAAGCATCAAACAAGACAGTGGTCTTTTGACGATGTTTTTAATTTTGAAGATTTGCAAAAATGGGAATTAAAAACTCAAAATTTTATAAAAAAAGCTGGACTTGAAAATGAAAAAATTGAATATTGTTGTGAACTAAAAATTGACGGATTAAAAACGATTTTGACATATACTGATGGCGGTTTGGTTCGTGGAGCAACACGTGGTGACGGAATGATGGGGGAAGATGTGACTAATAATGTCAAAACAATACACAGTATTCCATTGAAATTGAAAGAAAATATCTCTATTATTGTTGTTGGTGAAATATGGATAGGTAAGAAAGATTTGGAGAAAATAAATAAAATTCGCCTAGAACAAAATGAAACGCCGTTTGCAAATACTCGTAATCTAGCTGCTGGATCTATACGCCAACTTGATCCAAAAATAGCTTCTTCCAGAAAACTTAATTCATTTATATATGATATTGATTTATCAACTAAAAAAATACCAGATACTCAATCTGGCGAATTAACTCTTCTGCAAAAATTAGGATTTAATGTAAATTCTGAATTTAAAGTGTTTGATAGTATTACCGGAGTTTATGATTTTTACAAAGATTGGACAAAAAAGAGACATAATTTGGACTATGAACTTGATGGTATTGTAATAAAAATAAATTCACGAAAAATACAAGAAGTCTTGGGATACACAGGAAAATCTCCAAGATGGGGAGTAGCCTACAAATTTCCAGCAGAGCAAGTAACGACGGTTGTGGAAGATATTGTGCTTCAAGTTGGACGAACGGGAGTAATTACACCTGTGGCACATTTGCGTCCGGTTTCGGTGGCTGGTTCCACTGTCTCTCGAGCTACGCTTCATAATGAAGATGAAATCGCGCGACTTGATGTGCGAATTGGCGATACAGTTATTTTGCAAAAAGCGGGTGATGTTATTCCGGATATTGTTAGTGTTGTGAAGGAAATGCGGACAGGAAAAGAAAAACATTATATTTTTCCAAAAAAAGTTGATGCTTGCGGAGGAGATGGAAGTATTGAACGGATTCCAGGAGAATCAGCATGGCGTTGTGTTTACAAGAATTCATATGAACAAATTAAAAAGAAATTCTATTATTTTGTCTCAAAAAAATGTTTTAATATAGATGGTTTAGGTCCAAAAATAATAGATGTACTTTTGGAAAACAATCTCATTTCTTCTTTTGATGATATTTTTACATTAAAAAAGGGCGACTTATTGGCGTTGCCTAGATTTGCAGAAAAATCTGTTGATAATCTTTTAGAATCAATCAAGAAGTCCAAAAAAACAACATTACCACGCTTTCTTACAGCTCTTTCTATTCCGCAAGTGGGGGAAGAAACGGCGAATGATTTAGCAAAACATTTTAAAAATATTGATGGAATTACGAATGCTACCTTTGAAGATTTAGAAATCATAAATGGGGTTGGACCGATTATAGCGAAGTCAGTAAAGGATTGGTTTATTGATAAAGAAAATAGAAAATTGATTAAAAATTTACTCAAGTATATTAATTTGGAAAAAGTAGAGACAACAGAAGATAAAATTTTACCATTTTCAGGAAAAGTTTTTGTGCTTACTGGAACACTTTCTAAAATGAGTCGTGATGAAGCCAAAGAAAAAATTCGCGCTCTTGATGGTGATATTTCAAGTTCTGTTTCAATAAATACAAATTTCATCGTAGCCGGAGAAAATCCTGGTTCCAAAATCGAAAAAGCTCGCACTCTCGGTGTTTCTATTATAAACGAAGATCAATTTTTGGAGATGATTAGTTAAGAAAAAACCAAACACCGAGTGTTTGGTTTTTATTTCATCCTCGCAAGGCGAGGATTGCATTTCTTTCGTAATTAATTGCCTCAAGGACTTTTCTTTGAAATGATTTTTCTGTTAAAAAACGGTTCAAGATAACGACCGCGATATGTGTTCTTGAATTTCCGTGTTTACCAAGGAACTTTTTCATTCCATAATACGAACTCTTTATCTGAAAGAAGAGTTGTCCTATGTCGGTCTCAAGGACGATATCAATACCTCTACTATCCTCCTCTTTAGTTGCCAATCGAGCTGAATAAATCCATTCCAATTTTGCAGAAATAATAACATCAAGTGCTCTCTCTTCATTTCTATGTCCTTGCTCCAGTTCAAGCTGACTGAATATTTGTGTAACATTCATCTTTCTGCCTCCTTTCTGTTTGAAACATTAACATTATTTACTTTTCTCGTCAAACCTGCCTGCTCGGTAGGCAGGTGATTGGATAAAAATGAAATTTGAATTATAATAGCAAATATGATAATCATTATTGCTTTTGCCACATTTATTTCCACTCTTATTGGTGGTTTATGTGCTTTACATTTCAAGGACAAACTTCATTTGGTTTTGGGTTTTAGCGCTGGAGCGGTGATTGGTGTAGCTTTTTTTGATCTTATTCCAGAATCGCTGGAGTTAGGAAATAAATTTTATTCATATGGTGCAATTATGACTTTTGTAGCTCTTGGTTTTGTGATTTATCTCATTCTTGATAGAATAATTTTTCTTCATAATCATTCGGAAGGACGAAGTATTTTAGGAGCAGGAAGTTTATCTTTGCACAGTTTTTTAGATGGTGTAGCTATAGGACTTGCATTTCAAGTTTCAACAGCTATCGGTGCGATTGTGGCGGTTGCGGTACTAGTCCATGATTTTTCTGATGGTATAAATACAGTTAATCTTATTTTAAGAAATAACGGAGAAAGCAATCGTGCTTTTAAATGGCTTATTATTGATGCTATTGCTCCAGTGCTTGGTGTAGTGTTGACACTTTTTTTTACAGTTCCAGAACAAGCCTTGAGCGTGATTTTAGCTTTATTTTCAGGATTTTTTCTTTACATTGGTGCAAGTGACCTCATTCCAGAAAGTCACCATGCTCATCCGAAGTTTTTAACTACAATAATGACACTCATTGGTGTAGCGGTTCTATATATAGCCATAAAACTAGCTGGTGTTTAACATTATATGACCCAACAAGATGCACTTGATATTTTGAAAATGGGACATAATGTTTATTTGACGGGCTCGGCGGGAAGCGGAAAAACTTATGTTTTAAATCAATATATTAAATATTTAAAATCAAATGGCGTTGGTGTTGGCGTTACAGCTTCTACAGGTATTGCCGCTACTCATATGAATGGCACAACAATTCACTCTTGGACCGGTATTGGCATTAAAGATTTTCTTTCAGAATATGACATTGATCGTATTGAACAAAAAAAATATCTATGGAACCATTTTAAAAATACTAAAGTTTTGATTATTGATGAAATTTCAATGCTTGAAGCGGATCGACTTGATATGGTGGAACGAATTTGTAGAGTATTCAAGAGGAATAAAGCGCCGTTTGGGGGAATGCAGATTGTCCTATGTGGAGATTTTTTTCAATTACCACCTATTTCAAGAAGTCAAAAAGCAGAACCTGTACACAATTCAAGAGCTTGGAAAAATTCTGAAATAAAAGTTTGTTACTTACACGAACAACATCGTCAATCTGATGATGATTTTACAAAATTCTTGAATCATATTCGTGCAGGAAAGGTAACCAGCGAATTAAAAGCTCTTCTGGAAGAGAGAATGAATGTAGAACTTGATATGGCGCCAAAACTTTACACTCATAATGTTGATGTTGATTCAATAAATGATGATGAACTTAGCAAATTAGATGGTGAAATAGAAACATTTACTATGACCAGTAGAGGATCGGCGAATCTTGTGGAAAGTATTAAAAAAAGTTGTTTGGCACCAGAAAGATTACATCTTAAAAAAGGAGCAAGCGTTATGTTTGTGAAAAATAATTATGAATTGGATTATGTTAATGGAACACTTGGAAAAATAATGGATTTCAAAGATAACAAGCCAGTAGTCAAGACAGTTTCTGGAAGAAAAATTACTGTTGATAGAGAAAAGTGGATTATAGAGGAAGATGGTAAAATAAAAGCGGGAATTGAACAGATTCCGCTTCGTCTGGCTTGGGCTATTACTGTGCATAAAAGCCAGGGAATGAGTCTGGATAAGGCGGAAATTGACCTTTCAAAATCATTTGTGCCTGGACAAGGATATGTGGCTCTTTCGCGAGTGCGAACTCTGTCTGGTTTAAAATTAGTTGGTTTTAATGATATGGCACTTATGATTGATAAAGATGCTCTTGCTTTTGACCGTATTCTTAAAGAAAATTCAATGACTTCTAGAAATTATATCGATTCTTTTTCTGCAGAAGAAAAAAAGTTTATACACGAAGCGTTTATAATAAAATCTGGTGGTAAATAACAACTGTGGATAACTTTTATTTAAATAGGTTTATACTTAATAAGTATATGAATAAAAAACTTGATGTTGTGATTGTAATTATTATAATTATTTGTGTTGTGGGATATTTCGTTTGGTTTAATAAAGGGTCTGATAAAAGTTCTGTTAGCACGACTGTTAATGCAACCACTGAAGCAAATAAAAAAGCTGCGGCTCAGTCGATTAATCCTTTCAACACCAAGACCACAAATCCCCTTAATAATGTTGAGACGAATCCGCTTAATAAAGTAAAAGTTAATCCATTTCAATAATTATGAAACGCAATATATTTATTATCGCTTTGTTTTTTGTGGCGACAATCGTTTATGCTGATAATGTTACTTTTCCAGTAGCCGAATTAGATAATTGTACTGATAAAGAAAGTTGCAAAGCCTATTGTGATACGAAAGGAAACGAAAATCAATGTTTGGATTTTGCTCAAAAACAAGGACTTATGTCGTCATCCGAGATTGCGCAAGCAAAGAAATTTATAGGAGAAACTGGGCCTGGGGGATGTAAAGGTAATGAATGTAAAACTTATTGTAATAATGGTACTCATGTTGATGAATGTACAGATTTTGCAGTAAAAAAAGGTTTTATATCTCAAGATGATGCAAATCGTGCCAAAAAATTCCAAAAAGCTATAGAAACAGGCGGTCCAGGCGGATGTCAAAAAGATACTTGTAAACAATATTGTGCAACTGAAGCAAATCACGATGAATGTTTTCAATTTGCTCAAAAAAATGGTTTAGTTCCAGCTGAAGAAGTCGCTCGTTTTGAGCAAGGTCAAAAAATCAAAGAAAAAATAAAAACATCCGGCGGTCCAGGCGGATGTAAGGAGGAAGGTCAATGTCGTAATTATTGTGGCGATGCGGGTCATGTGGAAGAATGTATCGCTTTTGCAAGTGCTAGTGGAGGTTTATCGCCAGAAGAAGCTCGTAGTAAACTTCAAGAATTTTCAAAACAAATTAAACAATTTGACCAACCAAATGATAATCAAATGATTCCTTTAGATGGAAAAATGAATCCTCTGGAAAATGATGCAACTAGATTGGAACAGTTCAAAAAATTTGAAGAACAATTTAAAAATAATGCAGAAAGACAACAGTTTATGAAAGAACGCATACAACCAACAGATTCAGAAAAAAATATGATGCCACAGAACATGACACCACAAATGCAAGATCAAATGAGAAATATGTCTCAAGATATGCAGAAAAATGATCAAGATAAAATGCGTATGCCATATCAGCAACAACAAATGCCACAAGGTATGACTTCGCAGATGCAAGAACAAATGAAACAAATACAACAGCAGATGCCTCAAAATATGCCAAGTATGCAAAGCATGCCTAGTATGCCACAAAGTAATAACAATTTTGAACCCCCCTTCAGTGCCTCAATTCTTGACGCATTTCATTATCTCGTAAGATAATAGGCATTATGCCTGATAAATACACTGCGACTTGGGTATCACACTCATCAATGGGGGATTTTTTAAAATGTCCTAGAGCTTATTTTTTGCATAATGTTTACAAAAATCCTAATACTGGAAGAAAAATAAATATAATAAGCCCCTCGCTAGCGCTCGGGGCCGCAATCCACGAAGTTTTGGAGAATTTAAATAATTTTAGTGTGGAAGAAAGAATGAATCATTGTAATTTGGAAAGATTAGAAAACGCTTGGACGAAAGTTTCAGGAAAAAAAGGAGGATTTAAAAATGAAGATGAAGAAACACAGGTAAAAAATCGAGCTAAAGAAATGATTAAGCGAGTAATGAATAATCCCGGTATTCTTGCTAAAAAAGCTATAAAAATGAAACAGGATTTGCCTAATTATTTTCTATCAGAAGATGAAAATATAATTCTTTGTGGAAAAATTGACTGGTTATCGTATATTCCGGAAGATGATAGCATACATGTTCTAGATTTTAAGACAGGGAAACATGGTGAAAATGAAGATTCGCTTCAATTGCCTATTTATCAATTGCTTTTGAAAAATTTGCAAAAAAGAAAAGTTAGCGGAGCAAGTTATTGGTATTTGGATCGTGATAATGAACCAATTTCCGTAAATTTGCCGTCAGTGGATGACTCATATAATCGTGTTATTGAAATTGCAAGAAAGGTAAAATCAGCGCGAGAATCAAAAACATTTATTTGTCCAAAAGGAGGAAAAGGTTGCTTTGCTTGCCAGCCATTTGAAAAAATTCTCACTGGCGACGCTTTCTATGTTGGTGTTGGGGAATATAATCAAGATTTGTATATGATATAAAAAATAAAACCCTCTGAAGTTCTGAACTTCAGAGGGTAAGGTGTGGATAGAATCCAAACCTTATCGCCGGACTGACTACCTGAGGAGGAACTTGTCAACCCGATGTTGACGTCTACCAGTATAGCAAACCTGTTAATTGTGTCAAGCTTTTGTTATAATTATAAATATCTAGCGATTATGCATCAATATTTTTCTTCTTTTATAGAATTTTCTCAACTCATTCTGACACACGGCGGATACTGGATTGTTTTTGTTGTGGCTACTCTCGAATCGTTACCAGTTATTGGAGCATTTATTCCCGGTCAGACAATCGTTTTCTTTTCCGGTTTTTTAGCAAAACTTGGTTTATTGAATGTTTTACCATTAATGATTATTGCTTCATTAGGAGCAATTTGCGGAGATGTTATAGGATACGAATTGGGTAAAAAATATGGTTATTCTTTTTTGGAAAAATACGGTCATCGTTTTTTTATAAAAAAAGATTATATTGAAAAAATAAAAGAGATTATGCAAATGCATAGCGGTAAAGCTCTTGTTTTTAGTAGATTTAATCCAATTGCTCGTCCTTTTACTCCTTATTTGGCTGGAGCTGGCGGAGTTCATGTAAAAAAATTTTGGATATTTAATATTATAGGAGGAGTTAGTTGGGCGGTCTCATCTATTGCTGTCGGATATATATTTGGTGCAAGTTATGAAGTGGTTTCTAAATATATGGGTAAATTTATTTTTATTGCCATTATATTATCTATTTTTATTATATGGGGTTATAGATATATAAATACCAGAAAGCATATTTTCGCAAAGTATCATCTTTTTACCCTAGCTATCAACATCACTTCTCTTTATGTGTTTTTTAAAATGCTTGAGGATAGTTTTACAGGAGAATCGTGGCTCGCACAATTAGATGTCTGGTTTAATTTGAAAATGGTGGCTATTCAAACACTATTTATGGAAAAAATAATGTTTTTTGTAACTGATTTTTTTTCACCATTGAATATAACTATTTTTTCTATCATAGTAATAGCGATATTGGCTTACAAAAAACACTGGCATAATTTCTTTCTTTTTATATCATCAATCGGGGCAAGTGCTTTAATGGTTACTTCTGTTAAATTTCTTGTTGAAAGAGTTCGTCCAGATAATGCCTTGTATATTGACACTGGATATAGTTTTCCTTCAGGACACGCAGTTTTTTCTATAGTATTCTTTTGCTTAATGTTTTATGTTTTGAAGCCCTATATTAAAAATAATTATGCCAAAGAGTTTGTTGGTTTAACCGCCATATTTTTGTTTATTACTGTCGGTGCCAGTAGGGTCTATTTGAATGTCCACTGGTTTAGTGATGTTATCGGTGGTTTTTCTATGGGTCTTTTCTTGTTATCTGGTCTTATCCTTATACTCAAAATCATTGAAAATTACTGGCTTGCAAGCAGAAATCGCCTATGGTAATGTGTATTGACAAATGGCAGATATAAAAGAAAGTCCTAAATTAGTTGACAGCAACAAGATATATGAAATCGGCTATTTTATCGTTTCTTCTATTCCAGAAGAAAAAGTTTTAGGGGAAATGGAAACTATTAATTTAGTAATTACAAAGAATAACGGAGAAATTATTGCCAGTGATACTCCTAAAATTAAACCTCTTGCTTATACTATGATAAAGACGACAGCTGGTCGTAATGTAAGATACAACGAAGGTTATTTCGGTTGGATGAAGTTTGAAATTCAATCATCATCAATTGATTTAGTTAAGAAAGAGCTTGATTCTCAAGAAAATATCTTGAGATATTTGCTTATTAATACTGTGCGAGAAAGCACACTAGCTCCTCAAAAGGTTTTGATGGATAAAGAAGAAAATAAAGAAAATAGCGTATCTGAAGATAAAAAACCAATATCTGTTGAAGAGATTGATATGAAAATTGATGCAATGGTAAAAGAAGTATAATAATTAATAAATAATTTTATGTATTTAAATAAAGTTCTATTATACGGAAATATAACTCGCGACCCTGAGGTTCGCGCTCTTCCGTCTGGTATCAAAGTAACATCTCTTGGTCTCGCCACAAACCGTGTATGGAAAGACAAAAATGGTGCAAAACAAGAATCAACAGATTTTCATAATATCGTTTTGTTTGGTAGACAAGCGGAAACCGCCGCTCAATATCTTAAAAAAGGCGCTAGTATTTTTGTGGAAGGAAGAATTCAAAATAGAAGTTGGAATGATAAAGATGGTCAAAAAAAATATAGGACGGAAGTCGTCGCGGAACGATTTCAATTTGGTCCACGACCAGCTGGTGCTGGAGGTTCACAAGGAGCTCCAGTAAAATCTTTTGATGATAAATCAGCAACTCCACCCCAAGCAGATACTGCTGGTGCCATAGAATATCCAGAAGAAGAAATTAACCCAGATGATATACCATTTTAAATACTATGAAACAATGCTATTTCTCACAAAATAATATAAAGCATGTGGACTACAAAGATGTTGATATTCTCAAGAAATTTTTAAATCCTCATGGACGAATGCTTTCTAGAAAAAAGACCGGCTTAAACGCTCATTTTCAAAGAAAACTTTCTATTGCTGTAAAACACGCAAGATTTATAGGACTTCTTCCTTATGTTTCTAGATAAATAAGTTATCCACATATAAATTTCTTTACATAAATAATTAAGTGTATAATTAAAAGTACTTGGTTAGTATTTATTAATTATTAGTAATTTAATTTTTTATTGTATGAAAAAGTTTTTATCAAATACGAAGTTTTCTACAGCGGTGCTTTCAGTGGTCGTTGGGGTACTTGTTGTTACAGCGTCGTTATCAGCAGCTACGACTATTAGCACTAACATTACTACTGCTGGAACACTTTCGGTAACACAAGGAGCTACATTAAGTTCAACTCTTGATGTCACTGGAAATACAACTCTTGCTAGCACAACAGCTACTACATTTAAAGTTGGTCAACTTGGAACATCAAATACACAAGTGTTAAAAGGTACCTGTACTTTAAAAGCAGATCAATCTATAGTTGCAACTTCAACAGGAAGTGCATGGTGTGCTATTTCAAATGTTACTTCAGGTGATGTGGTATTTATTACTCTTGCAACTACTACTACGAGTGGTGTAGGTGGAATTACTTCACAATTTATTGTACGAGGTGCACAAGCTTCAACAACTGCTTCAGGTATTGTTGATGTTACACTTCTTAACTTAACAGGAGCAGATAGAATTCCTTCATCAGTTCTTGGTTTTGGTTCAACAACTAATTATCTTATCATTCGTTAAATTATTCCATGTCTAAATATTATAAATTAAGCGTAGGTATAGGAATTATCTTACTCTTTCCAGTGATGGTGTTTGCTGGGACATATAATGATGTTAGTTTGACTACTGACGCTACAATTAGTCTTAGTAGCACATCTCTAGCAGTAAGCGGTTCAGCAGATGCAGTAGATAGTATTACTGTTGATACAGATCATTTTTCAGTAACTCTTGATGCCGGCTCTACTATTACGGTTAGGTCTGGAAATAGATATCAACTTAATACTAACTCCTCAAGTCTCTATGTTACAGAAAGTTGTACAGATACTTATTCAGGTCTCACACTTTCTTCACCTACAGGTGGCGCTACGGTTACTGTGACAGTTACTCCAGATTCTAATGTTAATTGTAGTTTCTCTTCAGGAACTTCAGGTTCTGGAAGTAGTGGTAGTCGTAGTGGTGGCGGAGGGGGCGGCGGTTCGTATACACCACCATACATTGCTCCGGTTGTTATAAAAACCACTTCAACGCTTACATCTGTACAAGTTTCTTCAATTATAGGTCTTCTTCAGTCATTTGGAGCAGATGCAACCACAATCGCAAATGTGCAGGCATCACTTACTGGAGGAACTCCGGTAGCTACTCAAGTTCAAACATATCTATCGTCAACAAGTTTTACAAAACCTTTGTCTAAGGGGGTTTCAGGTACTGATGTTAGGACTTTACAGATTATATTGAACTCTGACAGTGACACTCGTGTTGCGGATACGGGAGCTGGCTCTCAAGGTAATGAAACAGAAACCTTTGGTTCTCTAACAGAAAAAGCAGTGGGCAAATTCCAAGTTAAATACGGTATAGCTAATCCCGGTGATCCAGGATATGGCACTGTGGGTCCAAAGACTAGAGCAAAACTTAATGGATTAGCGAAGTAAATTAGATTCTTTCTCGATATTCTGCAGTTTCAGTGTTGATCCTGATAATGTCTCCTTCATTTACAAAGAGGGGGACATTTATCGTTGCTCCTGTTTCTAGTGTGACAGTTTTTAATCCGCCAGTAACGGTATTTCCTTTAACAGCTGGTGTTGCTTCTGTAACCTTCAAATCTACAGTAATAGGAAGTTTAAAGCCGATGGTTTGTTCTTTAAAAGTAAGAATATCTACCACAGAGTTTGCTTTTAAGAAATTGCCTTGATTGCCGATTTTTTCTTCAGAAACCTGAAATCTTTTACTTGAATCATTGTTTTCGCAAAACCAATATTCTCCACGATTTTGGTATAAAAATTTTACTGGTCGTTTTTCAATTTCCGCTTCTTCTATTTTTTCCGATTGATGATATGAATGTTCAGTTACTTTGCCAGTCATTAAGTTTTTCAATTTGGTGGCGTTTACTGGTTTTCGTTGTTGTTTTCTAAAGACGTGCGAAGTGATAACCTCATACGGTTGTCCGTCTAGGATTATGTATTTTCTCTCAACTACTTCGTTATATTCAAGCAATGCCATAATGGAAGCATTTTATACTATAAGGGTTATTATGTCTAATTTCTTGATTTTATAATACATTTCTGTATACTATCTCTTATGCTTACAATAAATTTTGAAACTAGAGATAAGACACAAAAATTAGAGACCCTTCGCAAAAGTGGTAAAATCCCAGCAGTGTTTTATGGTAGAAAAGAAAAATCTACTCCCATTACCATATCTTCTGCCGATTTTTTAAAAATATGGAAAAAAGCTGGTGAATCCTCAATTGTTGAACTCAAAGGAGTTTCTGATGGCCATGAAGCGCTTATTAAGGCTATTGATGTGCATCCAGTAACTAGTGTACCAAGACATGTTGATTTTTATGTAGTTGAAAAAGGAAAAAAACTTGAAATAAAAGTGCCAATCAATTTTATTGGAGTTTCTACAGCAGTTAAGGATCTTGGCGGTATTTTGGTTAAGGTGCTTCACGAAGTTGACATTGAAGCGTTGCCTAAAGATTTGCCTAGAGAAATAAATGTTGATATTGCTAAACTTGAAACACTTGAAAGTCAGATTTTGGCGAAAGATATTATATTACCAACAGGAGTAGAGCTCAAAGTGTCTCCTGAAGAGGTTGTAGCGCTTATTGAAGTGGCAAAAGAGGAAGTTGTAGAAACAACACCTATAGATATGTCTGCTATTGAAGTTGAAAAGAAAGGTAAGGAAGCCAAAGAGGGTGAAGCTCCTGTGGAAGGTGATACTAAAGAAGCTCCAAAAGCTGAGGAAAAGAAAGAGAAGAAGGGTAAGTAAATCCTCCCCAACCCCTCCTTTATAAAGGAGGGGAATTCAAAGGGGTGGATTTTGATGTTATAATAACCAAATGTACCGTATATTAATTGCATTTGTTATTTTATTTTTTGCCACTTTTGCATACGCTCAAGAAACTTGTCCTACGAATGGTCAACCTTTGACTGACGCACAACGAGTAATATGTCAAAAAGAACTTGATGATGTAAACATTCAAATTGCTCAACAAGATGCTATTCTTAAAAATCAGCAACAGCAAACATATTCGCTTGCACGCGATGTTGCTATACTAAAAGCAAAAATTGAAAAAGCTAAACTTGATATAAAAGCAAAAACAATCCTTATAAATGGACTATCAAAAGATATTACTCAAAAGCAGACAGTTATCGGTAATCTTGCTAATAAAATTGACAAAGAAAAAGAATCGCTCGGACAGCTTTTGAGAAAAACAAATGAAATGGAATTTTATTCGTTGCCTGAAATACTTCTTTCACAACAAGATATTTCTTTCTTTTTTCTTGATTTGGATAATTTTTATTCAATTCAAACAAGTTTGAAGGATTCTTTTGCGGAACTTAAGCAAGCTAAAAATGAAACTAATGTTCAGAAGCAAAATTTGGAAGTTAAAAAAGATTCAGAAACTGATGCAAAAGTCGCAATTGAAACAAATAAACGCAATATTGAAAAAAATCAAGCCGAACTTAATGTTCTTTTAGGTTTAAGTAAAACCCAGGAAAAAAATTATCAAGCTGTTTTGAACGATAAAGCCAGACGAGCTACTGAAATAAGAAACGCGCTGTTCGCCTTGCGGGATAGTGTGGCTATTCCTTTTGGTAAAGCTCTTGAATACGCCAATTTTGCTTCACAAAAAACTGGTGTTCGTCCAGCATTCCTTCTAGCTATTTTGACTCAGGAATCAAACTTAGGTAAAAATGTTGGATCTTGTTATCTTACAAATCAACAAACAGGAGAAGGTGTTAACACGAAAACAGGAAAAGTTTTTCCAAATGTGATGAAACCTACTCGTGATGTTGGTCCGTTTATTGAAATAACAAAAGCATTAGGTCTCGATCCGTTTAAAGCTACGGTATCTTGTCCTATTGTTTCGACAACTTATTGGAATAGTGGTTCTATGGGACCAGCACAATTTCTTCCATCGACATGGAAACTTTTTATAAATCGTTTGAAAAATATTTTAGGTTATGTTGCTAATCCTTGGGAACCAAAAGATGCTTTTCTAGCTTCTGCTATGTATTTGAGCGATCTTGGAGGTATTGGCGAAAGTACAAGTGCTCAAAGCAAAGCTGCTTGTAGATATAATACCGGCTCTCAAATATCTACCTGTTCTTATAGCAGAAGCGTGATGAAATTAGCTATAAAGATACAGGGAACTATCGATGAACTTGATTAGAAATAACTAAAATGCTAGAGTATGTCATATGAAAAAAGATATACATCCAGCATATTTTCCTAAGGCAGTATTTTCCTGTGCTTGCGGTAAAAAGATGACTATTGGCTCTACTAAAGAAAAAGTGGAAGTGGAAATTTGTAGTAATTGTCATCCATATTATACGGGAAATGACAAGGTTCTTGATGCGGCAGGGCGAGTGGAAAAATTCAAAACTCGAGCTTCTAAAAAGAAGAAAAGTTAACAAAAGAACCCGAGGACTTTCGTTCGTGCTTGGCACAAAAATTTTTTGCTAAAAATTTTCTCTGTTCCGCGCCGTTCGCGCTACACAAGGCCCGCCCGAACGAAAGTCCTCGGGTTTTGATTTTAAAATGAACCTAGAAGAATTTAAAAAAAATCACAGAACCAGTTATCTCGCCGAAACATACGAGCGACTTTTGGCTGAAGAAAAAGATTTAAAAGCAATGGAAACAGGCGACCCTTCATTTCGCGGATTAGTTGCGGAAGATTTGAAAAATATTGAAATTCAAAAAGAAGCACTTGAAAAACAAATGCGAGAAATTGCGGAGGAGGTAAAAGTTGCTGATGAAATACCAACAGAGCTTATTCTTGAAGTTCGCGCTGGCGCTGGTGGAGATGAAGCAGCTTTATTTGCTGAAGAATTGGCTATGATGTATAAAAAATACGCCGAAAATCGTGGATGGAAATTTAAAACATTAGAAGAATCGAGAAGCGCATCTGGCGGATACAAAGAAGCGTCATTTGAGATTTCCGGAAAAGATGTTTTTGCCAAATTACAATATGAAACTGGAGTCCATCGTATTCAGCGGGTTCCT
>CAYHTR010000004.1:0-18472 GCA_964359745.1 uncultured Candidatus Saccharibacteria bacterium
TGTATTGCATTCGCCCCCTTCCTTTGTAAAGGAAGGGGGTTGGGGGATGGATTTTATGCTATATTATCCTTATGAAACTCATTTCAATTGACCCAGGATATGAACGCTTAGGAATCGCTATTATAGAAAAAGAAAAAACTAATAAAGAAACATTAATTTATTCTGCCTGTTTTAAAACATCAGCAAAACTTCCATTTACTTCCCGCTTAAAATTGATTGGTGATGAAATTGAACAATTAATTAAAAAATTTCATCCTTTGGCTTTAGCAATTGAAACTTTATTTTTAAGTAATAATCAAAAAACCGCAATGCGTGTTTCAGAAGTACGAGGAGCAATTCTTTACATTGCCACAGTAAATAATCTTAAAATTTACGAATATACTCCACTTGCTATAAAAATAGCCACCACAGGCTACGGCAAAAGCACAAAAAACCAAATGATTGCTATGGTTCCTCGTTTAATAAAAATTAATAAAGAAATCGCTCATGATGACGAATATGACGCAATAGCTGTAGGAATTACCTGCCTAGCTTCCGCCTGGATGAGCCATTTTACTTATCCACAGTTGCAAAAGAATTAGAATCTGTTAAAACATATGCATATTAATAACCATTTATTAATTTATGGGAGAAGAATTTGATAAAAATTTTGAAGAAAAAGATGAGTTTGATGTAAGTACAGAAAAAGTAGATGATGAAGATACGGAATCTGGTTTTCCACCAGAAGATATGTTTGGGGAAGACGAATCTTTCTAATCTACTTTGATTTTAATAAATCTACGCTTGCCTACTCTAAGTGTTAGATTTTTATTTATTATATATTCAAAATCGTTTATTATTCCCCCATCAGCTTCCTTCACCGCCCCTTCCTCCATTAATCTCCTTAATTCGCCTTTTGATTTAACAATTCCTTGTTCAAGAAAAATTTTTGAGAGTGATTCGCCTTTATTTACTAACACTTCTTTTGTATCTTCAGGAATTCCGCCTTTTTTAAAAGTATTCTCAAAATCTTCTTCTGCTTTCTGCGCCATTTCCTTCCCGTGATATAGAGTAACAATTTCTTTAGCAAGTTCAACTTTAATATTTTTCGGATTTTCTCCCATATCTAATCGACGCTTCTTTTCCATGACATCAACCATAGAAAGACGGGTACAATCAATAAAAACTTGAATAATACCGAAATCTGGTAATGCCATAATTTTACCAAACATATTATTAGCTGTTTCGTTTAGACCAACACCAGTACCTAAACTTTTACTCATCATTTTTTCTCCAGTTATAGGATCTACAAGAAGTGTTGTTGTTAAAACGAATTTTTCATGATTAAGATAACGTCGCACGAGTGTACGACCAGCAAGCATATTAAAAGTTTGATCGGTACCACCAATTTCTAAATCAACCTCTAATGCAACAGAATCATAACCCTGCATAAGGGGATAAAAAAATTCATGGACAAACAAAGGTTTGTTTTCAGAAATTCTTTTTTCAAACATATCTCGTTGAAGCATTTGCTGAACGGTAAAATTAGATGCTAAATCAATTATTTTTTCAAATGTTAATTTAGATAACCATTCACTATTGAATCTAAACTCAATTGGATTTTCTTTATTTTCAAAATCAAGAATTTTACCAATTTGAGATTTAAATGTAGCTAAATTTTTTACAACTTGATCTTTTGTAAGAACCACCCGAGCTGCCATTTTATCTGTTGGATCACCAATCATCGCAGTAAAATCCCCCACCAAGACAATAATTTTATGACCTAATTTATGTAGACGCTCAAGTAGTAAATAGTTTGTTGAATGACCTAGATGGACATAATCTGCGGTAGGATCTATTCCGACATAAACACTTATTTTTTTATTAGACAACAAAACCTCTTTAAGTGCTTCTTTATTTGGATAAATAGAATCTACTGATCGTGTCAATAATTCCTCTATTTTTTCTGAATCTGTATTCATAATACTAGAAATATATCATATTTAAGCTATTTTGTGTTAATATTGTGTAATGAAAAAAATTCTAATTTTATGTCTATCACTAACTATTTTCACTGCTGGAATATTAATTATTTGGCTTTCAAACCTAAAAATACCTGACTTAAGCTCGTTTGACACACGGAAAGTTAGCCAATCAACAAAAATCTACGATCGAACAGGTACTATTTTACTTTATGATATCCACGAAAACACAAAAAGAACTGTTGTCCCATTTGAAGATATTTCTAGAAATGCAAAAAACGCCACTGTAGCTATAGAAGATCCTAATTTTTATAGCCATATTGGTATAGAACCAAAGGCAATTATTCGTGCTATTTATGCAAACATCACATCTGGAGGTTATAGCCAAGGCGGTTCAACAATAACTCAACAGGTTGTAAAAAATTCCATACTCACAAACGATAAAACCATCACCAGAAAATTAAAAGAGTTAGTGCTTGCCCTAAAACTTGAACGAGCTCTCACAAAAGAACAAATTCTTGATATTTATCTAAATGAAATACCTTATGGTGGAAGTATATACGGAATAGAAGAAGCTAGTAAAGCTTACTTTGCAGTAGACGCAAAAGATTTAACAATGACGCAGGCGGCTTATTTAGCAGCTCTTGAACAAGCACCTAGTTATTATTCACCTTTTGGAAGTCATCGTGATGAATTAGAACGAAGAAAAAATCTAGTCCTTCAAAAAATGCTCGATAACGGTCTTGCAACAAAAGATGAATACGACAAAGCAAAATTAGAAAAAGTCATATTTCAAGATAAAAACAACACAATAGGTATTAAAGCCCCTCATTTTGTATTTTTTGTCAGAGATTATCTTAATGAAAAATATGGAGATCAAGCTGTTTTGGAAAATGGATATAAAGTTACAACTACACTTGATTACACTCTTCAACAAAAAGCCGAAGAAATAATAAAAAAAGACGCCTTAAATAATGCAAAAAATTTTAATGCATCAAATGCCGCTTTGGTAGCTATTGATCCCCAAACCGGACAAATTTTAACAATGGTTGGTTCAAGAGATTATTTTGATAAAGAAATTGATGGAAAATATAATATAGCCACCGCACATAGACAACCAGGTTCATCATTCAAACCATTCGTCTACGCTACGGCGTTTAAAAAAGGATATACCCCAGATACAGTACTTTTTGATGTCAAAACTCAGTTTGTACCATACTGTGAGCCAAACAACTTCACAAATGATAATGGATGCTATTCACCAAATAATTACGATAACCGAGCTGTTGGACCAATAACTCTCCGTAACGCATTAGCTCAATCAAGAAATATCCCAGCTGTTAAGCTTTTATATCTTGCTGGAGTTAATGATTCTTTAGAGACAGCTAGGAATATGGGGGTTAATATATCTGGCGATGCTAATAATTATGGTCTATCTCTTGTTTTGGGTGGAGCAGAAGTATCATTGCTTGATATGACAAGCGCCTATGGAAGTTTCGCAACTGAAGGAATAAGAAACCCAGCGACACCAATCTTAAAAATTGAAGATAATAAAGGAAATACTGTTGAACAATTTAAACTACAACCAATGCGTGTACTTAACCAAAACACAACTCGCCAAATATCAAGTATACTTTCCGATAATACAGCTCGCACACCAGGATTTGGAGCAAACAGCAAACTTAATGTTCCAGGAAGAGATGTAGCAGTAAAAACAGGAACAACAAATGATTTTAGAGATGTGTGGATTGTTGGTTATACACCACAAATTGTAGTTGGAGCATGGGCTGGAAATAATGATAATTCACCAATCAATCAAAAAGCAGCTAGTGTAGCTATTGCACCAACATGGAACACATTTATTAATGAAGTTATAAAAAATTTACCAAACGAATTATTTACACAACCAAATGACACTAATCTAGAAATTAAACCTATATTACGTGGAATATATGATGCACATGATATTTTATATTGGGTAAATAAAGATGACCCAAATGGTCCTATTCCCCAAAACCCATCAAACGATCCTCAATTTAAAAACTGGGAATACAGTGTTCAAATATGGGAACAAAATAGAATATTACAACAAATCAGTAATAGTTACATTCGGTAATTCTTTTTTAAAAACAAACAAAAGTTCTTCTTTTTTTATAAAAATATTATTTTTTATAGAAGATGAAGTTTTAATCTTTAAAATATTGTTTTTTAATAAAATATCTTCTTTTCTAAAATTTATTTTAAAATAATTAGATAATATAATAGCTATTTTTTCTCTTAGAAAAAGTTCCTCTTTACCTATATTAATAAATTTTTCTAAATTTTCAGAAATATGCATTACCTATTCATTGGCATTACAAGATACATAAAAGACTGATCTCCTACACCACGAATCACCACAGGCTTATTAAGCCCATTAAACTGCAAAGAAACACTATCTGTGTTTATTGACTGAAAACAATCAATAATATATTTATAATTAAAATTAATTTCAATATCTTCACCAGAAAGCGCCGCTTGTAATAAACTACTATTCTCACCAATATCGTTATTTTTTGTTTTTAATTTTAAAGCTTTAGAAGATGGTGATATTTTTATACTAAGCTGATGAAATTTATCAGAAAAAATATTTGATATTTTTAAAACATTTAAAATATCAGTTTTTAATACTATCGCTTCAGTTTTTAATTCCTTAGGTATAATTTGTTTATAATCAGGAAATACACCATCAATAATACGAGAAATAAGATAAGTGCCACCAAAAACAATAGCTAATTGATTTTTATTTGAAAAAAAACTTATATTACTATCTATAGAAGTATCCAGTATTTTTATTATTTCAATAACATTCTTAAATGGTATAAGAATACTAGATATATCATTACCTTTTTTAATTTTTATTTTTTTCTCCGCTAGACGGAAAGAATCGGTGGCTACAAAAACTAAACTATCTTCATCTGTGTATATAAAAATACTTGATAATTCTGGTTTAATACTAGAAATAGAGGAGCTATACCAAACAGATTTTAATCCTTCAATAAAATCTTTGGTTGATATATTAAAAACTTTATCTTTTTCTATTAATGGAATATTAGGAAAATCATCACAAGAAACAGCTTTAATGGTGGTTGAATTACTTAATGTTGAAATAATAAGATTACCGGAATCTGTTTTTAAAGAAATATTTTTATCATTAGTTAAATTTAAAAGAAATGAATTCAAAATACCACCATTAACAGCAACAATACCCTCTTCAATAACCTTCACAGGCATTTCTATTTCAAGTCCTAAATCAAGATTAGTAGCTCGTATTCGTAATATATTATTTTTTGCTTGCAATTCAATACATTCAAGAATAGGGAGTGTTAAATTTTTACCAGTAGCTCTTTCTGCTGATGAAATAGCTAATTGTAATTTTTCTTTTAAGCATTCTATTTTCATATTAAAAAATTATTACTATTATTATATATGTGGATATGTTGATAAGTTTGATATATTATTGATTTCATTTGGTTTTATTGGAATTAATTAATGTTTTAATTGTTGATAATTATTGTAAATTAATTTTTTATTTATATTATTTTTAATATAAATATTTTTTCCACATAATATTAACATTATATCAAAACATAGATCTTATTTGGTTTACTTCTTGAGCTAAAATATTATTTGTTTTTATTTCATCTTTAATTTTACCACAAGAATGTATAACTGTGGTATGATCACGACCACCTAATTTTTCACCAATTGAAGGGTAGGATATATTAAAATCCTCTCTTAATATATACATAATAATTTGTCTGGGTTTAACTACTTCTTTTTTTCTTGTTTTATCATAAATACTTTCTTCTTCAATATTATAAAATTGAGCAATTGTTTTTATAATATCCTTAATTACCACTGTTTTTTTGGGTTTAATATTGTTTTTTATAAGGTTTTTAATTTCATTAAGAGACAATTCTCTTTTTTTGACTTGAGATTGACAAATAATGGTATTTAAAACCCCTTCAAGTTCTCTTATGTTACCATCAATAGTTTCTGCTAAATAATTAACTATTTCTTTAGAAAGTGGACAATTGTGTCGCATACTTTTTGATTGTAATATTGCTGTTCTTGATTCTAAATCTGGTGTTGGTATATCAACAATCATACCAGCAGCAAAGCGAGATTTTAATCTATTTTCAAGATTGGGAATATAATTTGGGTGTTTATCTGATGAAAATATAATTTGTTTGTTATTTTCATGTAAATTATTAAATAAATGGAATAACTCCTCTTGAATTTTTTCTTTATTAGAAATAAATTGGATGTCATCTATAATGAGGGTGTCGTACTTTCTGTATTTTTCTTTAAACTCATTCATTTTACCTCCCTGAATAGCATTAATGCATTCAATAGCAAACTTTTCTGAAGCTAAATAGAACACTTTTTGTTTAGGTTGAGATGTTTTTATGTGATTCCCTATTGCTTGGATGAGATGTGTCTTTCCGTGACCAGTGTTTCCATATATAAAAAGTGGATTATAAACGATTTCTGGCTGTTTAATAACAGCCTGGGCGGCTGCGTGGGCGAGTTCATTAAAAGGCCCAACAATAAAAGAGTCGAAAGTATATTTAGGATTAAGGTTGTCGTCTTTGTTTATATAATAATCCTGTAAAGGTAGTTCACCATTCCATATTTGTGATGAATAATCCCGTCCAAATTCTTTTTTATGAGAATCATCTTTAGCTATAATGTATTCTAAAGCTCTTACACGACTATCAATAGCTCTTAATGATTTCAAAATGGTTTGATGATACTTATTTAAAAGCCAATCTTTAACAAAAGCGTTTGGAACACTTAAATATATTACTCCCTCATCACTTTTCATTATAAAAGTATCCTTAAACCATGTGCTGAAGTTTGCCTTAGAGATAGATAATTCTATTTCTACCAAAATAGTATCCCAAAGTTTATTTAGATCATTCATAAGTACAATTTAGTATATACTGTCGATTTAAAAAAGAAACTTGTGAAAAGTATATAAATTGTTTATAATATGTGAACAAGTTGTTAATAATAAAAAATGTCATTTACATATAAACCCAAAAAAAGAAAACGAGCAAGAAGTCATGGATTTCTTAAGAGACAACGAACTTCAGGTGGAAAGAGAGTTCTTGCTAGACGCAGAGCAAAAGGACGACACTCTATCACGGTATAAATATGCCTTCTTTGTTTTTTACACTTCGCGTTGTTTCAAAAACATTCAAAAGAGGTCGTAAGTATGCAGTTGTTATCTCAAAAAAGATAGAAAAGTCAGCTGTAAAAAGAAATTTGCTAAAAAGAAGGATTTTTTCAATTCTTCGTGAAGAAATGTCGAAATCTTTTAATGGTGCGGTTGTTGTTTTTTCTAAAAAAAATTGCAGGGACTTACCTTTTTCAAGTATTAAGAAAGAAATTTTGTCTTTGTTACAAAAATTAAAGTAGTATACAATTAAACCATGTCTTTTTTATATAATAATTTTGTTTATGAACCGCTTTATAATGGACTCGTTTTTCTTATGGATATTTTGCCGTGGATAGATGTTGGTGTTGCTGTGGCGCTTTTTACTGTGATAGTAAAACTTATCCTATTCCCTCTTTCTTATCGTTCTGTAAAAACACAAGCTAGTATGAAAAAAATAGAGCCAGAATTAAATGCTATTAAACTTAAATTTACAGATAAACAAGAACAAGCTAGACAAGTTATGGCTTTATATAAAGAAAAAGGTGTGAATCCGTTTTCAGGTTTTTTCCTTATTTTAATTCAGATACCTATTATTTTTGCTCTTTATTCAATATTTTTGAATTCTGGTTTGCCGAATATAAATAGCGATATGCTTTATTCATTCATAAAAATCCCCGATGTGGTTAATATGAATTTTTTAGGTTTGATTGATATAGCCCAAAAAAGTATCGTTCTTTCTTTATTGGCTGGTGTTACTCAATTTTTTCAGATAAATTTTTCTATGCCGAAGCCGATTAAAACGAATACAGGCACACCTGTTTCTTTTAAAAATGACCTAGCGCGCAGTATGAGTTTTCAAATGCGTTATATTATGCCCGTTATAGTGTTTTTTATTTCTTACAGCGTTTCAGCAGCAGTTGCGCTCTATTGGTCTGTAAGTAATCTATTTATGATTGGTCAGGAGATTTATGTGAGGAGGAGATTGAAAACACCCCTCCCTGCGAATACGCAGGTACTCCCCTAGTCAGGGGAGATAAAAATCTGGAAATCCCCCTTGGCTAAGGGGGTGTCTCGTAATCGAGACGGGGGATGTTATTTAACCTTCAAACTCCATAGCGTTAAATCATTTTTGTTGATGAAAATAAGATAATTATCTTTTTCATCAAGTGAAAGATTTACAACGTCTATTTCTTGGTTGGTTAGATCTTTTAATTTTGCTAATTGTGTTAATTCTCCAGTTAAAGTATCTAATTTCCATATATCGTCACTAAAATGCACTTTTCCTTTATACCAATCATCTGGATATTCTGCTTGTTTTGAAAATGTTGGATTGGCGCAATAAATATCGGTTTTTACAGCATTCCCCCAGACACATTTTTCTGGGAATGTTTTTAATAGTAACGCTTCTTTTTTTGCTGTTTTTACAGTATAAAGTCCTATACTAAAGTCATTTTGATCTGATTGACTATAAAGTATTTTACTTCCATCGACATTAGCAAGTGTGGTTAGTCCGCGAATTTCTCCCATAACTTTGTCATATTTTCCAGTTTTGGTATTCAAAAAGTAAGCATAACCAAAACTTTCTCCAGATGGTTTGGTAGTTATAAGTATATTGTTGTCACTAAACCATTGCGACAACCAATTTTTGAAAGGTGAATTAAAAATTTCCACCTTTTTTGTTCCATCAATCTTAGAAATAATTCCATCATAAAATATAAGGTCTTTTTTAGGCGAAACACTAATTTGCTTTATGTCTTTTGATATAAAATTGCCAGCAATTGTTGTTTGTATAGCGTCAACTAATTGAGTAGATGTAGCATTTCTTATAGGAATAACTTGTCCAGAATAGCTTTCTATAGAGCTTTCATCGTCATTTGCGTATCTAATTATAAAAGAATCATTTTTTATCCATAACGCTTCGTAGATTTTCGGCACAGTAATATTTGAAATCCTTGTTTGATTTAAAGAATTGCTTGTCGCTTGATATATATGCCCAGTTCCCCGTTCTGTATAGCGGATAGCAGTTGTGCTTCCATTTCCTGTTGAAAAAGCGATAGCTCCAGCGGTTGGGACGATAGAAATTTGACGGAGATTTGGAATAGAACCACTGTTTGCTGTTTGATATGCGTTTGAATTATTACCAGATAGTGTGCTTGTGGCAGAGTTTGTTGGGCCATTTCCAAATGGGAATAGATTTTGTGTGTTTGCTATTTTTTCAGGTGTTGGAGTTACTCCTTTATTTAAATAATAATATACAAAACCAAGGAATCCTCCCAGTATTACGATTACCAATATGATTATTAAAAATACTCTTTTTTTTGACATTATTTTATTTAATGAAAACTGCTATCTAAAGAAGATTGTGACTTTTCTGTTTCAAATTGTTGTCTATTTTGTATCGCTTTATCTATATCCAACCCAGCTTGTCTTGCGTCGGTACGAATTTTTTCTGCTTCTGTTGTAAATCCTTCCGATTGTAATTTATTGGCTGTGTTACGTGATTCTATATTAATTTGTATTTTAAGTGTTGTTGCTTTTGAATAATTCGTATTTCCACCCGTTACTGCTTCTAACGCTGTTATTTTATAATCACCCATATTTTTTAAGGTTATAGCCATATCCCGAATAGCTTGAGCTTCTTTTTCCAATACAGCTTTAACTTCTAGGTTTTTTTCTTGGGCTGCTTGCGCATCTAATTTATCTGCAGCTCTTCGATTTTCTGCAGTTTGTTTATTTAATTCTATTTGATAATCATAAGCTTTTTCAGGAGTAGAAGTAGCTAAATTAAGCGAAGCTATGCTTACATCAAATTTTACAAGATTTGGATTTATAGTATAAAGAAGAAGCCATGCGCCGAGGACCAGAAGAAGACCTAGTATTGCATCATTCATTTTTTTCAAGCCGTCCCCTTTTACTCCAGGTATTCCGGATAACATATATTCCAATCCTCCCCAAACAATCATAAGTATTGCAAAAGCGATAGCTAGACCAATGCCTATTTTAAACATTCCACTCAAATATGCGGATAAATCAGTGACTTTATCCCCTATTATAGGCAATGGTGCGAGAAGATTGTATGCTGGATTATTCATATTTATGATTTTGGTCCAAAATTAACTTGAAAATTAAATCCTATTTTTTGAAAAAAATCTACGGTATTGCTTATAACCAAGGAAATAGCTGAACTTCCAATAGTATCTCCTTCATGTCTTAAAATAATGCTTTTTTCCGTGTTGTTTGCCGTACTTGCGTTGTTTATATCCCATTCATATTGTAAATTATTTTTACCTATGACATCTGTGGAGAAAAAATATGGAGATGCGGTTAATTTTACTTCATTACTGGGAAGTGTAAATGATGACGTAATGGCGTTGTTGTAAAGTATTCCATAAAGAGGGTCATCTTCGTAAACTACTGCTTCCGGGCTTCTTGCGGACAATGTTAGACCTTTTGTAGCTTTTGAACCTTCATTTGGTGTGCTAATTTCTACTTCAATAAGCGTTGGTTTGCCCAGTACCGCTCCTTTAAATGAATAGCTATCTTTTCCAAAGCCAGATAAACTTCCCATAACCTTATAATCTTGTTTCCAAGTAAATATCAAATCTTTTGTTTCTAGTAAAGCACCACTTTTAGTAAAAATATGTGGTACCGCCACTATGGTAACCGTTGATTGTGTCGTATAAAGCGCTTTGCCTTTATAAAATGGAGGAGTGTAAGTATCTGTTTGCCAAAGCAAATCAACATTATTTATGATTTGAGTTTGAGCATAAACAGGTAATACGATTATAAACAATAGAAAAATAGAAAAGATTTTATACATTATGAGCTTATTTTATCATAGTTTCTCTTCTGCCCTAACACTCATCCATGTGTATATCACATCTCCAGACCAAGCCGGAAAAGCATCAACAATAGGAATCATTTCTATTAAAAATGAAGAACAAAGTGCGATAATTCTGTTTTTGCTTAATTTTATTCCTCGTATTAAAAAATAAAATGTTAAAAACATCCCCATTACAATATCAATAAAACGATTGGCAATGATCCCAATAGCAAAACCATCAAGAAACATCTGTATGACATCAACGGTGGCTGTTGCTCCTAGCACTAGCCCCCACTCCACATTTCCTATTTTTGATTTATTAGCCATTTGACGCTAATTCTTGTTTTGCTTTTTTAATTTCAAGAATTTGGGAAGGATTTGTAGTGATAATCTGGTCTTCTGTGTATGAAGCAATAATTTTAATTGCCACATGCTTCAATCCCACGAAAAATATTCCCTCTCCGATATCCGACTCAAGCAAAAGATACTTTTCTTCATCAGTAAGATTAAAAGTTCGTTGAATGTTATCTATTGAGGAAGGAGATTGTTTGAGAAGAATTTGAATTGAGGAGTTAGTAATAATAGGAAGTCCATAAGGCGATTTAAGAAAATCATCCACATCTTGAGTAATTGTGGCCAGTCCCAAATAATACTTTCGTCCTCTTTTAGCCAAACCGAGTAGAAATGAAGCCGTATCTTCAGATTTCATCATCCACCACGCTTCATCAATTACAAGAAGTCGTTTTTTTAGATTTTTTCGGATAGCATTCCAAATATAATGAGTAACAATATACATTGCTACAGGTTTTAGTTCATCTTCCATATCTCGTAATGAGAAAACAATGAATTTTTTATTGATATCAACATTTGTGGGTCGATTGATGAAACCCGACCAAGTTCCTTTAGTGTATTTTGAAAGTCGTTGCACAAGCGATTCCGCACCTTCCATTCCGGCAAGCACTAATTCAAAGTCCGACATAAGTGGCGGTTCCACATTTGCAAAATCTGACTCTGGCGAAATATCTTTTAAAGCGTATGTTTCTGTAATTGCCCTATCAATAATAGCGTCTTCTTCTTGTGAAAGCCCGCCGAGCATAATTCTGAAAAGTCCAACAAGATTAATAATGTTTGAACGAAGGACATCTGCTGATGATTCATCTTCTCTAGCTACGGGCAGATCAAATGGGTTGATGTGATGTTCGGAATTAAGAGAAATGTTAAAATACTTCCCTCCTGTTGCTTCTGCCATATATTCGTATTCTTTTTCTGGGTCAATGACAATAACTTCAGTATCAAACATAAGAGTTCGCAAAATTTCCAGTTTTGTGGCGTATGATTTTCCGGAGCCAGCTTTAGCAAAGGTAACAGAATTGTAGTTTTCCAAAAGAAATCGGTCAAAAAGCACCAGGCTTGAATTATGACGATTTATTCCATACAAAATTCCTTTATCTGAAGTTAAGTCAAAAGAAACGAAAGGAAAAATTGATGACAATGGCGATGAATTGAGTTTTGAGTGAACATTAAGCTCGTCTGAAGATATTGGTAAGACGCTTCTATAACCTTGTTCTTGTTGGAAAAGAGCTGGTTTTAGATAGACAAGTTTTGCTTCAAGAATTGACTTGATTTCCGATTCCATTTTGTCTAATTCCCCTTCATTGTCGCCGTATAATGTTATATAAACACCAACATCAAAAATTTTCTCTTGCGCTTGCATAAGATTATCTCGCAAACTTTCAAGGTCTCTGTATGCTGTATCAAGCATTGGATCGCGAACCAATCCTTTGTCTTCTCTGACATTGATTTGACTTTGTACTTCAGCCACCTTTTTTTGGAATTGGCGAAGAACTTTAGCTGTTTCCACTGGATGAATAAAAATTGAAATATTGAAAACTTTGTCCAAATTGATGATTGGAGCAAACCAAGAATCGGAAAGATAGCGTGGATATGAAATAACAAAAAACGTTCTGGCAATTTTTTCTCCCAGATTTATTTCTTTCGGCGTAATTTTAAGAGCTGAAGGCGCGATAATATCTTTCAACTCCAAAATGCCCGCCTCATATATTTCTTGAGGCAAGATGGAAGCTGTTGTCTGAACTTCCTCTTTTTTTCCAAAAATTTTATTAAATATGTTCATTTTAGGTTGTTAGCTTATTAGGATTTAGCTTATTAGGAGACTTAGAAGTTATTATACTACTTCCTAATTCCTAAGGCCTAACTCCTAGTTCACTTGAATTGGTTTTTCTAAGTCGCCAGGATTAAATATTTTATAGAAAAGCTCGACAATTTCTTCTGTTCCTAATTGAACTGTACGAATACCACATCTTACCAACCCTTGTTCCACCACCGACCTTCTCTGCTCAAGTTGGCTTCTATTTTCTTCAAAATCCTCCACTTTTCCTTTTGCCATATCTTCCGAAGTTGTTTTTTTGCCAAAAACATTTCCTAAAACATTTTTTTTACCTTGCAAAACAGATGGAGAATAAGGAATTACTATAAAAAAGCTTTTGGTCATAATATTGGAGTTTTCGGTAAAGGCCTTTATAAACTCAATATATTCGCGAGTTTGGATTTTCATAAGCTCGCCCGCTTGCTCCTTATATCGGTCTTCAAGAAGGGCTATATACGGCCGTATATCAAGGCGTTTTGATTGAACTACTATTTGCACTGAAAAATCCAAAGAGTTTAAAAAGTTTTGAAATTGGAAAATTATAGAGTTCTGCTCATCTGCAGATTTAAGAGCGAAGTTCAAAGATGACGCCATAATAATTGAACGCATTGAGCCGTCTTTAAGAATTACGACTCCATCACGCACTTCTTTTATGGGAACGAAATCTTGTGTTGTTTTTGAAGATGCATTTGCCATTTGTTTTTATTATACCTTATTTTTCTTATACTCCTGATACATTTCCTTTGCTCCGGGTGTTGCAGTTTCATTTATATCTAAACTCCATGTTAAATCTTTTAGTTTGCTGTCCGAAAGTTTGGGAATGAAGACAGAGGCCTGAGATGTTTCTTTATTTTTTTCTGAAATAACTTTTCTATCCACTTTTTTCCAAATGTATAGCTTATTTCCTAACGCGTATTTTATTGCTGATTCCAGAACTAATATAAAGGGTTTATTGTTTACTTTATAAAAAGCTAAAGCCAATGAAAATGTTATAACAACAGCTATTATTGGCAGAGCGATGTAAATATATAGTATTGCGTAAATTATATAAGAAAGACCTGCTCCCCCAGCAAGATAAATAAATTGCTTCAAGGTCAATGGCCCGAATATTTTATCTTCTATTTCTATAAATTGTGGTACTTGGAATTTCATATTTTGTTAATCGGCTCACGATAAGGGTCCACTTTGTATTCTTTTTTTGTTGCTGGTGCGGAAAGTATGCTATCTATGGTTTTGAGGTATGGGGCGGTTGGTTTGTCCTGCCCGAATGTATCGTTCAGGCGGGTTTCCACAGTTTCTGATTTGAGTCCAGAAACAAGCTCATTTCTGGTATCAATAATTGCTTCAACATTTTCTTCTTTCATTTCAAATGGTTTTTCTCTGGCTAAAACAGGATTTTCTATTTCGTTTAATATAGATTCTTTAGATATGGATTCTGTTTCGTCTTTATCTGTCATTTCTTGCAATGACTCGCGGATTTCTTGGAATATTTCATCACTTACGTCAGAGGCAATTTTATTTGCGATATCTTCTGATATGGCGAGTTCTTTTTTTATATTTTGTGCAAAATTATTTGCTTTTTCAAGTCCTAATAACACTAAAGTTACTTCGGTTTCTATAGTTCCAGCTTGGTCAAGATGAAGCGCGTATTTATTGGCTATGGCTTGTATTTTTTGTGGTAAATCAACTGAAAGTATAGCTTCCTTAACATTTTGAGGAAGTTCATTAAATTTTTCTTTAATTGTTATTTGTAGTGGGTCCATATTTTTTTATTTACTTAGATGGTTTTTCTCCACTCTCTTCCTCCTCTCCTTTTATTTCACCAGCTTCTTGCAGAGCTTTTTTCACATCCTTGAGAGCATTTTTCTTTTTTCTTAATTCTTTTGCAGCTTGAATATTGCTAAGAAATCTGCTTTTTGCTAGGTTGTCAGCATATGCATCTGTTTTTGTTTTATAAACATATTCTGTTGCTTCATCATAACCTTTACTACCAGGTTTAAGAGTTTGATCACCTCTCTTTTTTAGAGCTTGACCAGTTTCTTTATCATAAACATACATCTTTGCTTTGCCACTAGGTGCTGAATTCCATACCATTTCCCCTTTTTCATTTTTAACATATTGACTTTTATCATAAGCAAGTCGATCTTCATCCTTTCTTGTTTTGCCAAGATATTTACCATATTCAACTTTTTGTTTCTGATTATCTTTTAATGCTTTATCATACCCTCCTTTTGCACCACCAAAACCTGCTTTAGATACAGTATTTAATCCTTGATATGCTATGCGACCAAAAACTCCAGAACTTTCCGCCACATTTTTGAAGGTTTCACTATTTGTAATACCTCGTGCAGCTCTCCCCAAAGTATTCCTCCCCACAAAACCTTGCCCCATTTTTTTCAAGGAGTTACCCCACCCTTTTAACGTGCTTGCGCCTTGGACTCCCAATTTATCAGCAATAATGAGTCCAGCGATAAGGAAAATAATAACAATAAGAAAATTAAGAACGACGACTACCGAACTTGCGCCTATCCCAACACCTCCAGAAAATGCCTGATTAAATGATGGACTGATATCAGAACCGCCATTCAGAACTTTTTTGAAAGTGGGGTCGCTTAAAATTCTTATACCTATATATGTAACAAGAAGATATGCAGGAGCAAATATAGCTTGTTTATTAAGGGTATTCCACCAATCATCAGCGTAGGATTTTGTTCCTGGTAAGATACCACCTATATAGGCAAGCGGAGAAAGAGCCATAAGAATAATAAGGACGACTATGCGGATAGCAAAGAGACAAGCGGCGGCAAAAAATATGAAAGCGGCAATGAGCATTACTATTGAGCCCATAATGGTCGTCATAAAAATATTTTTATTATCAATACCCGCAGGCGCTCCACCGGCAAGTTGAGTCGGTTGATTGTAATCCAGCATAGTTTGAATCCATAATTGTTGCATAAAGACATCAGAAAGTCCGCCATCAAATGAGGTTTTATCTGGAGTCATTGCATTGTAGAATTGCAAAGCAATCACATTTGAGGCGTCAATGATTACTTTAGTGAAAAACAAACTGAAGTTTATCAGAAGCCCGGCAATAACGATATTGACCAAAAGTTTTTTAGTGCCAAGACCGTCAAGTCCCAAAATCATTGAAATTGCCTGATATATGATGAGGAAAATAAAGAACATTGTAGCGAAATCGCGAACAGTTTTCCAAGCAAGAGTAATGGCTGGTATTTGCTCCACAAGTGCCGAAATGTTTAGCGTCCATTTGAGAGAATAATTAAGGAGAATGCCGGCGAGCCAGAGTATTTTGCTTACAAGAATCATAATTATATTACCAATCACACCGGCGGCATTTTCTATAGCTCCTTTGGCGAAGTCACCGATGGTAAACCAATCGCCAATACCAGCATGCGTGATATGTGGAAAAACAATCGTATAACTTGCTACGAGAATGAAGAGAGTTATGAAAATGTATGTGAATATTTTTTTCATTGAAATACTTGGCATTGTTGCGCTTTTACATTTGCTTGACTCTCAAGTGTGGCCATTTTTGCGATAATATCATCTTTCTCCACTCCTGAATTTACTACAGCTATAGTATCGTGAAGAACTTGATTTTGAATAATTTTTTGATAGTCGCTAGTAGGAGTTATGGTGTCATTTATCGTTTTAGCATTGGTGATTGCGTTTTTAGCATCATTAAGTTTAATAAGATTATTATTTGATGCAGTAATATCTCTAATAAGTGGTTCCGCTACAGGATTGATTGATTGAATAATGATATCACTTATTTCAGTTATACGAGATTGGGCTAAAGGAGAAACGGGAGTTTTTTGTTGATAACAAGATTGGACATTTGTCAGAATAGTTTTAACTTTTAATACAGATGTAAGTGATGCGTCTTTGTTTTGTTTGTAAGTCGTTTCTTCTTTTATTGAATCATCAATTCCTTTAATGGATTCATTTTTAATGTTTTGAAGTGCTTGGATATCTTCTGGACTTTGTTGATTGGAAACTTTGTTAATATATGAAGTGCTGTCAAAACTTCCAGATCCGCTAGTGCCCTTAAGTCCAGCAGCGCTAGTGATAACTGTTTTTACGAGTTGTGCAAAAAGAGCGTTGACAATTTCATTAAACTCGTCAGCAAGTTCAAGTTGTCGCACACCGGAACCCAAAACATTTTCTAATCCGCTTTCTATGACAGTGCCAGGGGTATTTGTTGATTCGTGAAGACAAGTTCCTGTTTTTTTTGTAATAACATCTTCGCTGGCGCTTGTGTATTCATCACCATCTCCTGTTTGGTGGTCTGTTGCGTTAGTAAATTCATCACTACTTCCAACGGTTTCTGTGGCGTATTGGTCGCAAGTTTTCCATGAAAGAAAACCTTTGCCCCAATCAATTTCTGATTTCGTCGCTGCTTGTTTATTAGCGATTCGCAACGAAAGTTCTTCTTGAGCCATAAGAGAAGCACCAATATAATTATTTTGCGGTTCTTGAGTTAGTGAAATCCAATTGTTCCATCCGCCATTGACAAAATTACCCTTCATAAAACTATTTCCGGCATTGGTGGCATTTTTTGCAATATCAGTAAAGGTGCAAGTGATTTTTTGTTTGAAGGGGCGATATCTGAAAGCCAAAGCAATGCGAATATCTATACTAAACGGTTTGCAGAGAAAATTAAGGTCGGATGAACCCTCTATAAACTTACCTATTTCTTGGTCAGCAATATCTATAAACATTCCCGCTGGGTCGGTAACAAATGAAGGATTGCCATTAAAGCCGGAATTTATCCAATTGACTATGCTAGTCGTCATCTGACGAATGATAAGTTTTGCCACCCACCATCCAATGCCGTCTAGAGTAAATTCCTTATAATGTATGGCGTACTGCCATACGCTTGTTGCAACGCTTTTGGTTGCAGTTATTATACTTTGAATAAGATTGGGGGTTGAATTTGCTTCAATAACTGCCAGCTGAGCATCACTTTTTTTAGGATAAGATAAAAAAGTGGTAGGAATAATAAAAGAAATTATTAGTATGAAGCTTATTACTTTTTTATTTAATAATTTAAGCATAGTTATTTATTGTTGTTCGGGTATCCTTCCAAATACATATCCTTCGTCACTTGGCAAAAAGGGTATTTTTTGTTGCATAACAAAGTTTTTTAAATCTTCCAGGGTTTGTGCGAAAAGCGGTAATGCATCGGCGTAATGACCAAAACCTTTAAGAGCAAGAAGTGGGTCGGTATAAACCGAGCGCATTCCTTTGATAGTTGAAATCATATCGCTCAAGCTATTTAACAAAGCAATTTG
>CAYHTR010000004.1:18482-23527 GCA_964359745.1 uncultured Candidatus Saccharibacteria bacterium
CTTGGAGGCACTTTTATTTTTAAAGAATAAGCCAAAATATCGCTATAACTTTTAATTAACGGGTCAATTTCTTGTATTTCATCAGGATTATTATGTTGCATACTATCTTGAGCTATCATTGCGGGATCTTTGCTTCCTATTGAATAGGTCATAAGAATATGCGCCATATCATTGGCATATTGTTTTATGGAAAGCCCGCTATCAGTGTTTAAAAGTAAATCCTTTTTGCTGTATATATTTGCATTAACATCAATACTTTGATTTTGTAAGATATTTTTTACTAGACCGGCTTGATTATTTGCATCCATAGGAACCCCGCCTTGTTTTAAGGTCATATATTTGGAAAAAACACTTCGAGCGAATTGGTCGGTTTCGGAAAGTGTAGATTGGCTGGGTTCTGTATTTTTTGGTTGAAGCGGATGGTCTGCCAAACTGTCATTTGGGCCTGGAATTGTTGGGTTTCTTCCCCCTTTTACTTCTTGGCCGTCAGGAGTTCCGTCTCCGTCAGTGTTTGGATTATTCGGATCGGTTTTCCAAAGAGTTTCCTCCCAATCCTTTAACTTATCATTATCAGAGTCCTTATTTGCCAATTCGTTAAATATTTTTTCATTGGCTGTTTCAGAAGAAGAAAGCACTGACAGCGAAGCCTCTTTTTTTTGAAAATTATTATAATGAACCAACACAAAAATCCCTCCTACAACAATAATAGAGGTAACAAAAATAATGCCATTTTTTTTGTGGCGTATAATCAAATTATTTTTTTAGCTCTGTGCTTTATTATATCAGTTAAACTGTGGATTTTATGTGGATAAGATGTTTAAAACAATCTCTTTCCATTGAGCCAATGTAACTGTCTCGGCTCGAGAGGTAAGAGGAATTGAAAGTTTGTTAAAAATAGCAGTAATTTTTTGTTTTTCGCTTATTACTTCCAAATTATTGATCACAAATTTTCTTTTATGGGCAAATCCCGCTTTTACAACATCAAAAAACCTTTTTTCGTCAATTTTATCAAAGAAATTTTTAGAAATATTGTCAATAAGTAAGATTGCCGAGTCAACTTTAGGTATAGGCGAGAAAAATTTTGCTTTTACAGTGCCAATATATTTTGGATTTCCGTATGCTTTAACACTTATGGATAAAATACTGTCTCTATCGTCTTTTGTGCATATTCTTTGAGCTACTTCTTTTTGAACCATTAGCACCATAAGTTGTGGTTGAGAGATATTTGTAAGAAACTGGCGTATTACTTCACCTGTGATGTAGTAAGGGATATTTGCCACTAGTTTATATGAACTAGGAGTTAGGAAGTAGGAATTAGCATTAAATTCTAAAATATCAGAATGAACAAGTTGGAATTTGCCTTTAGTAATGAAATTAGCATATTTTTCTTGTAGGAAACCAATCAAACGATCATCTTTTTCAACAGCTATAACTTTTGCGCCTGTTTGGAGTAGTTGTTCCGTTAATATGCCTTTACCAGGGCCTATTTCAAGAATTGTGTCATTAGAAGTTATGCGTCCGGCCGTCACAATTTCACGAACTGCGCCTTTGGACTTAAGAAAGTTTTGCCCCAATGATTTTTTTGAATGAAATTGCATTTTTTCCTAATAAGCTAATAAGCTACTTCCTAAAAGTCGATGAATATCGCTTTTACCCCACTAACCTCTTCTGCTTTTCCTGTATCTAATAATTCTTCATCAATATCACTTATAAATTGTGACATAATATTTGCTTTTTTTGAACCAAAAATAGTTCGTAGGTGAGCATAAGTAAGATATATTTTTTTTCTTGCTCGAGTAAGTGCTACATAAAATAATCGTCGTTCTTCTTCCGCTTCCTCATCATTTATATCATTTTCATCAAACTTTTTGTGTGGAAAAAGGTCTTCTTCAAGCCCAACAATGAATACATAATCAAATTCCAAACCTTTTGCACTATGTACGGTCATTAATTTTACCGCATCTCTATTTTTTTCCAATTCATCTTGGTCTGACGCAAGTGCGGCATCTTCCAAAAGTTTTTCTAATCCTTCACCAAGCGGAAGTAAATCGTATTTTGTGGCAAGTGTCACTAATTCTCTTATGTTTTCAAGTTTTTCTTGCTCTTCTTCAGTTCCATTTTTTAAAACTTTTTCCAATCCGCTTTCTTGAAGAACAAATTTTACAATTTCTGAAGGTTTATCTTTAAAAATCATTTCTTTTATACGTTCTAGTAATGCTCTGAAATCAATTATTTTTTGTTGCATTGCGCCGGTAAGTTCATTTTCTTTTCCTGCTAAAATTTTAAGCAAACTCACTTTTCCAATTCCTCGTGGAGGCACATTTATAATTCTTTTTATATCCGCTAAACTTTCTGGATTAAGTCCAGCGCGAATAAAAGAAAGAATATCTTTTATTTCTTTTCTTTCAAAAAATCGTGTCCCTAAAATTTGATAAGGCACATCTTTTGATAAGAATAATTCTTCAAGCACTCGTGACTGAAAATTGGCTCTGTATAGCACTGAAATCTCTCTTGCTGATATATTACTTGCTATTAGATTTCTACATGTGTCTGCTACAAAACGAGCTTCTTCCACCTCATCATATCCAGCATATACCGTGATTTTATCCCCTTCCTCATTTTTAGTAAAAAGATTCTTTTTTCTTCGCATAACATTTTTTTCAATAATGCGATTTGCTACAGTTAAAATAGTTTGAGTTGAACGATAATTTTGTTCAAGCAAAATTACTTTTGCATTTGGGTAGTCATTTTCAAAGTTCATAATATTTTCTATGGTGGCCCCCCTCCAACTGTAAATCATTTGGTCAATATCACCCACGCAACAGATATTTTTATGTTTTTCTGAAAGAAGTGTGGCTATTTCGTATTGCACTTTATTAGTGTCTTGATATTCGTCTATATGAATATATTGCCAAATGTTTTGATAGTATTCACGCACTTCTTTGTTATTTTTTAATAATAAGACAGTTTTAACAAGTAAATCATCAAAATCAAGAGCATTTTCTTTTTTTAAAATTATTTCATATCGCTTCCATATTTCATAAACAATTTTAGAAAAATACCCTTTTTCATTTTCACTATATCTTTCTAAAGTTATCATATCGCCTTTGTTGCGAGAAATTATACTCATAATTTTTGCTGGTTCATATTGTTTAGGGTCAAGACCTGCTTCTTCTAATGCGTCTTTAATCGCTCGTTTTGAATCGTTTTTATCGTAAATTGTAAAATGTCTGGTGATTCCCAACAATCGCGAGTTTTCTTTTAAAATATGAACTCCAAGAGAATGAAATGTGCTCATAAACGGCTTTTCTCTCATTGAAATAGGTAGATTGATTGTCTTATCTTCCTCAATAAGTTTTTCAACTCGCTCCCTCATTTCTTTAGCTGCTTTGTTTGTGAAAGTAATGGCTAGAATTGCTTGTGGAGTTACTCCACCCTTGATTAAGTTTAAAATACGATGTGTAATTGTTTTTGTTTTACCGGCACCTGCTCCTGCGATAATAAGAAGTGGACCTTCTTTATGCATTACCGCCTCTTTTTGCTCTTTGTTGAGCCCTTCTGTGTGATTCATAATATTACTATATCATGCCTTAATATTTTCTTTATTCTATCTATTTTACTAGGTTTTATTAGGTTGACTTTTGCTTATCTCTGGTTATTATGGTTATTACAGTAGATACGGATTTGGATGATCGAATAATAGTTTAAAACTTATCTTAAAAAAAATACAAGATTTTATCTCTAAAAATGGTCATAAACAGGCGCAGAAAGTCGTCTTACTTTTGTTGTTGATAATAGTTCCATTGAAAGTTCATGCTGGTTTTATGTCTTTTGTATCTGATTTTTTTAATAATATAAAAGTGGAAGCAGATACCACTAACGAACCAAATTCTCAAAATATGGCATTATTACATGCTGCTATAAATACAAACCCCAATCCTTCTAAGGGCGTTAGTGACGTCACTATTGTTGCCGATAGTGCTCTTCTGTCTGAAAATGGACCTTCTGGAACAACAGCAGATATACAGGAAGAACGTAATAATACTCAGATTAGTGTCTATGTGGTTAGAGACGGTGATTCTTTAAGTAGAATTGCTCAACTTTTTAATGTTTCTGTTAATACCATTTTGTGGGCTAATGATTTGCCTACTGGATCAAGTATTCAACCAGGACAAACACTTATTATTCTTCCTGTTTCTGGTATTAAATATACAGTAAAGAAGGATGATACGGTTGCGTCTATTGCAAAGAAATATAAAGCAGATGTAGATGAAATTTCAAGTTATAATGGTTTTGCTAAAAACGCTTCATTGGAAATAAGTAGTGAATTGATTATTCCTGACGGTGAATTAGCATCAGTTCCCCAAATTTCTTCAAAAAACAATGGAAAGATCGTCACATTAAAAGTTGGTCGTACCAAGTTACCTTATTATTCTGGATATTATATGCGTCCAATTGCTGGGGGTCATAAAACACAAGGACTTCATGGTTATAATGGTGTAGATCTTGCTGATTCAATCGGAACTCCTGTTTTTGCCGCCGCAAATGGTGTGGTAATTGTAAGTAAATCGGGTGGTTGGAATGGTAGTTATGGGAATTATATTGTAATTTCTCATCCGAATGTTACTCAAACATTATATGCCCATCTGAGCAAAGACATGGTTTCTGTTGGTGATATTGTTGAAAAAGGTCAAACTATCGGGCTTGTTGGTTCAACTGGTAATTCTACTGGTCCCCATGTTCATTTTGAAATCCGTGGAGCAGTTAATCCTTTCTAATTTTTCCTCCAGACATTTCAATTGATTTAATAACAAGAATATCCATAGCATCTATGCAGTACGCTGGAATGTCACAATTTTTTTTGAAATAAGATAATTCTGTGCAAGCAATTATAACAGCATTACAACCTGTTTCTTTTAATTCATTCACAACTTCCATAAAAGCATTTAAATTACCCTTCCCTTCTTTTTTTATTTCATTATAAATAATATTCATTAAGACCTTTTTATTTTTTTCTGAAGGTAAAACAACTTCGATTCCATATT
>CAYHTR010000005.1:0-22466 GCA_964359745.1 uncultured Candidatus Saccharibacteria bacterium
AAAGTTATTTAAAATTTGGATATTGGAGCAAGACTGGAAAAGAGCAAGGAATAAAGGATGTGCAAATGTATCTGGAAAAAACGAAGGAGTATTTATAAGTGTAACGAATACCTTAATAACCCATTCCAACATTTTGGTATAATAACTACACTACGGCCTCGGCCCGACCCTGCCTCTGGCAGGGGTAAAAACGAGATGGAAAATACAAAAGATAAAAATCTAGCATTTATAGATGGTCAAAATATGTATATGAACACCACCAAAAAGGAAAAGAGTCCTTGGCTTATTGACCTTGCTCGTTTTCATATTTATTTACAGAAAAAATATAATGTTGATAAGGCATATTACTTCCTCGGTTATGTGCAAGATGAGAACAATGACCTGTACGAAGAAATACAAAAGGCTGGTTTTATTTTACTCTTTCGTTTACATAATCCTGCTATGGTCGGTAAGAAGAAAGGTAATGTAGACTCTGACATTATTTTCAATGTTATGAAGAAGCTATACAAAAAGGAGGAGTTTAATAAAATTGTCCTCGTTTCTGGTGACGGTGACTACAAGCTACTTGTTGATTTTCTCATTGAAGAAAATAGATTTGAAAAAATACTCTTTCCCGATAGGCAATACAGGTCATCTCTCTACAAAGAACTCACAAATCAATACTTTGCATATTTGGATGATGAGGATATAAAAAGCAAAATCACAAAAAAGATTTAGACAAAAAGAAAAGGGTGCCTTAGGTAGTTAGCCGTTCGGACCCCTTTTCGTCTGAATACATACATCTTAGCATAGAAGTTTTCAAAAAGTCAATCACGCAGCAAAAGTGCCAGCAACAAAACCTGTGGTCCAACAGAGTTGCAAGCTGTATCCGCCAGATGGTCTATCTATATTTAGTATATCCCCAACGAGATAAAGGTTTGGGAAAAGTCGAGATCGCATTGTTTTGAAATCAACTTCATCAAGAGATACTCCACCACTAGTGATAATAGCTTTTTCAACTCCGAGAAGTTTTTCCACTTGCAGAGGAATATTTTTTAACAAATGAACAAGTTTTAATCGTTCTCCTCGACTAACACTATTGCATTTAATTTCTTTATTTATATTAGAAAGTTCCACGATTATTGGAGTTATTGCTGATGGAATGAGATTTGCAAGGGCGTTTTGAAGTTTTTTCTTATCATGTTCTTTGAATAATTCTTGAAGTTTTATATTTAGTGTTTCATAATTTTCTTTAGGTAATAAGTCCAAAGAAATAGTAACAGAGCCATATTTTAGTAGTTCGCCAATATCTTTGCTCATATTTAGTATTGTTGGACCACTAACACCGATATGTGTAAAAAGAATTTTTCCTATTTGTGTATTTTGTTTTTTATTATTTTGAAAAATAGTAATTTTAATATCAGTCATGCTTACACCGGCTACTCTTTTAATCCATATATCTTTTACTGCTATTGGTACGAGTGATGGAGTAGGTTCAATGATTTTATGTCCAATATTTTTCAACCACAAATAAGCATCGCCAGTAGAGCCGGTTTCTGGTCGTGATGTTCCGCCTGTCGCGATTATGATGGAACTGCCCCGTATAATTTTTGAATTTTTCAATTTTACTCCGACAAGTTTGTTATTTTCGCGAACTATTTCAACTACTGGCGAATTTGAAAGTACAGTAACATTATTTTTTTGCATATATTCCACAAGAACATTCCACACGGATTGGGCAGAATTTGAAATGGGAAATACTCGTAATTCATTTTCCACTTTTGTTTCCATTCCTTTTGTATGAAAAAAATCTAGAGTTTCTTTTACACTCCATTGTGAAAAAGTCGAGAAAAGAAATTTTCCATCATCTTTGAATTTTTCAAGCAGTTTGCGATTATCAAATTCATAATTCGTAACGTTACATCTTCCTCCGCCAGTGATGAGAAGTTTTTTGCCGAGAGTTTTATTTTTTTCAATAAGAATAACTTTAGCTCCTTTTTCTCCAGCTCGACCGGCGGCCATCATTCCAGCTGGTCCTCCACCAACTATAATTACATCCCAAGGTGTGTTGTTATCCATATATGCTATAATTAATCATTATTAAATAATACTTTATATATATGCTTACTACAATCGCAGTTGTTTTAATTTTATTATGGGCAATAGGATTTATTGGTTTCCATGTTATCGGTTGGTTTATTCATGTCCTTCTTGTTGTTGCTGTAATTATGATTCTTATCAGATTAATACAAGGTAAAAAAATTTTATAGATGTCGATGAGTAAGAAAAAGATACTATTATTATTTGGTCATCCTGATAAAGAAACTTTATCAGGTTCATTTGCTACTGCATATGAAGAAGGTGCTCGTGAGTATGGGCACGAAGTCAAAAGAATAAATATTGGTGATTTGCAATTTGATCCAATTTTACATAAAGGATATAAAGTAATTCAGGATCTTGAACCAGATCTAAAAGATGCGCAGGAAGAATTTAAATGGGCCGAACATTTAGTAATTATTTATCCAAGTTGGTGGTCTACAATGCCAGCGCTTCTTAAAGGTTTTTTTGACCGTATATGGCTTCCAAGTTTTGCTTTTCATTTTAAAAATAACGGTTTCGGCTGGAAAAAGCTTTTAAAAGGCAGAAGTGCTACAGTTTATGTCACTTCAGATTCCTTACCTTTTTTAGCAAGAATTCTTTTTGGTGACACAACAAATGAAATTAAAAAAGGAATTTTGTGGTTTGCTGGATTTTCGCCAGTAAAAATAGTTAAAGTGGGTGGTCTTAAGAATATTAAACCAGCGAAAGCCATTCGAATTCAGGAAAAATTTAAGTTGTGGGGGTATAGAGGTTGTTAATGTTAAAATATAGTTTATAATTAAAATATGAAAAATATTATAGAAGCAATGAAATGGCGTTATGCTACACAAAAGTTTGATACTACAAAAAAACTAACAGAAGAGCAAATTGATGAGCTTTTGCAAGCAATTGTTCTTGCTCCTTCTTCGTTTGGTCTTCAGCCGTGGAAGTTTATTTTGGTTACAAATCTAGAAGTTAGAAAAAAACTTAGGGAGGTTGGATATAATCAGCCAAAAATTACCGAAGCGTCGCATTTGATTGTTTTTGCGGTTGAAAAAAATATTGATGAAAAACTGGTGGATAAGTTTATTGAATCGATTTCAAAAATTCGCGGTGTGAATATTGCTGATTTGAAAGGGTATGCGGATATGATAAAGGGTTCAATTGCTTCTAGAACTCCAGAGCAAAATGTTGAATGGGCGACTCGACAGGTTTATATTGCTCTTGGTGTATTGGTAACTTCTGCCGCTGTTCAAGGTATTGATGTTGGTCCGATGGAAGGTTTTGACCCAAAAAAATTTGATGAAATTCTTGGTTTGGAAAAAATGGGATTGGAATCAAAAGTTATCGCGGCAGTTGGCTTCCGCGCTTCCGATGATCCATCTGCGTCGTATAAAAAAGTCAGATATTCACAAGATGAAATTGTTATTAGAGTTTAATTAAAAAATTTATGAATAATATAAATGCGAATAAGGTTGGGCTTACATTTGGGGCATTAACTGGTGGGGTACACTTGGTGTGGTCGGTTTTGGTAGCGTTTGGTTGGGCGCAACCTCTTCTTGATTTTATTTTTACGCTTCATATGGTTGAGCCAGTAATTGTTGTTGGTTATTTTGATATTATGTTGGCTGGAACGCTGGTTATAATTACGGCAATTATCGGATATATTGTTGGTTACATTTTTTCTCTTATCTGGAATTGGTTTCATCAATAAAAATAAAAAGGGTATAATAACCCTATGGCTTCCAATACTGTAGAACAAATAAAACAGCGACTTTCTATTACTGATGTTGTTGAGTCGTATATTAAACTTGAGCGGTCGGGGTCAAATCTGAAAGGAAAATGTCCATTTCATAATGAAAAAACACCTAGTTTTTTTGTGTCGCCAGAGCGGGGGACTTATTATTGTTTTGGATGCGGAGCTAAAGGAGATATTTTTGAATTTGTGGAAAATTTTGAAGGATTGGATTTTATGGGAGCGTTGAAAATGTTGGCAAGTCGTGCGGGTGTGGAAATTGTTCACGAAAATCCACAAGTTAAAACAGAAAAGGAGCGATTGTATAATATTATGGAAGAGGCATGTAGATTTTTTGAAAGTTTGTTAAATATTTATCCAGAGGCAGTAAATTATCTTCATACTCGCGGATTGACAGATAATACAATAAAAGAGTTTAGAATCGGTTTTATACCGAACGAATGGCGAAAATTACATACTCATTTGAGAAGTAAAGGATATAGTGATAATGATATTGAAAAAGTAGGGCTGACTAAAAAAACGGAGAAGCCTGCCCGACCCGACGGGGGCGGGGGATATTATGACCGATTTAGAGGACGCATTATGTTTCCAATTATGGATAGCGGAGGAAGAGTAATTGCTTTTTCTGGGCGAATTCTAGTTGAAGATGATAAATCAGCAAAGTATTTAAATAGTCCAGATACAGTGCTTTTTAATAAAAGTAGTGTTCTTTATGGAATTGATAAAGCAAAAAGTCATATTAGACGACTGAATTTTTCAATTTTGGTAGAAGGGCAGATGGACCTTATCATGTCGCATCAAGCGGGTTATAAAAATACGGTCGCAGTTTCCGGCACAGCACTCACGGATTCGCTTATGACTAGAGAAAATGTAGTTAATAATCTTGGAATTATTAATCGACTTTCACATAATATGCTTTTAGCTTTTGATGCTGATAAAGCCGGACTTAATGCTTCAGAAAGGTCGGCGATTATCGGACTTTCTCTTGGAATGGATATTAAAATTGCCACAGTTCCATCAGGCAAAGACCCAGCAGATTTTATACTAGCTAATCCTGCTGGTTGGAAAGATGTGTTAAAAGAATCAAAACATATTATTGATTTTCATATAGACAGAATTATAAAAGAAACAGGTGATCAGCGGAAGATTGCAAAAGGAATAAAAGAAAAAGTTCTGCCTTTTATCGTTGTTTTGGCAAGTAATATGGAACAAGCGCATTTTGTAAAAACAATTCATAATAAAACAGGAATTAGTGAAGATGCTATATGGGAGGATTTAAAGCGTGCTCCAAAAATAATGGCCCCGTTCGCCGTGGCGAACGGGGCCCATACGGGCACAGCCGAAACTCGCCCCAAAGATTCAATACATAGGAAACTCCTAGGTATTATTTTTTGGCAAGAAAAAATGAAAGAACCAGTAATTGACATTAAAGATGTTAAAAATAAAATAATTTCTTTTATTGGAGAAGATTTTTTTGAAAAAATAAAAATATCAGATACCGAAAAAGACGAATTAATATTTCAAGCAGAGCTTACTTATTCGGATTTAAAGAATCTTAAAAAAGAAATTGTAGAACTTTTGTTTAATTTTGAACTTGATTATTTGAAACAATTATTTAGTGCAAAAATGTCAGAACTTGCTGTGGCCGAAAAAGAGAAAAATACTGAAAAGGCAATGAAGATTCTTAAAGAATGTCAAACATTGTCATCTCGCATTGAATTACTAAAGAAAAAATGATTATTGTCAAAAGACGATTAATTTAGTAGTATTACATTCTATGAAGAAATCTAAAAAAACCGCTCCTAAAAAAAAGGTCAAAGTGTCTATAAAAAAGAAAATTAAGGCCAAAATCAGGCCTAAAAAGAAGGTTGTTTTTAGTAAAGCAAAAGAGTTTGATGTAAAATCGGAAAAATTGTTAGTTAAAGGGCGGGAAAGGGGTTTTGTGACTTATGATGAAATTTTGAGAGATTTTCCTACAATTGAAGATAATATTTCTGGTTTAGATGAGCTTTATAATAAATTAGCTGAAGCGGGGGTGGATATACTTGAAGGTGGAGGTATTCTTGAAATAGAACCAGAAGAACCGGCAAATAAAAAATATAGTTATGGTAAAAGTGATTCGGCATATGATTCTATTCAAATGTATCTTAAAGAAATAGGACAGTATCCGCTCGTGCCTGCTTCTGTTGAAAAAGATTTAGCTAGGAGAATTGAGAAAGGTGAGGAAGAGGCAAAAAATTTGCTTGCTCGAGCGAACCTTCGTCTTGTTGTTTCAATTGCCAAAAAATATGTTGGAAGAAGTGCAGATTTAACTCTTCTTGATCTGATTCAAGAAGGTAATTTAGGACTTTTTAAAGCGGTTGATAAATTTGATTGGACAAAAGGATACAAGTTTTCGACTTATGCCACCTGGTGGATTCGTCAAGCAATTACTCGTGCTCTTGCAGATCAGTCCAGAACAATTCGTGTACCAGTTCATATGGTTGAAACAATTGCTAAATACAAACAAGTTGTGCGCCGACTTAGTCAAGATCTTGGACGAGAACCATTAGCAGAAGAAATTGCTACAGAAATGGGACTTGATGTTGAAAAAATTTATAATATTGAAAAAATAGATCAAGATACAGTTTCTCTTGAAAGTCCTGTTGGAGATGATGGCGAAGATAAGTCAACACTTGGCGATTTTCTTTCTGACGATAAAATTCTTTCTCCAGACCAAGATTCTTCCCGTAGAATTTTAGGCGACCAAGTTAAAGAAATTTTAGGCGATCTTTCTTTAAAAGAACGAAAGATTCTTGAAATGCGACATGGATTAGTTGATGGTATTACTCATACTCTTGAAGAAGTGGGAAAAGAATTTGGTGTTACTCGAGAACGAATTCGTCAAATTGAAGCTAAAGCGCACGATAAAATCCGCGAACACGAGAATATTAACCGATTAAGGAATTATTAAAACAAAAATATTATGACAAAAGTGGAGGCGGAGTTGGCAAAAGGCAGGAATATTTCTATCATTGATTTAGTCCAAAATCTCATTGAACACGCCCACGAAATAAACGCCTCAGATGTGCATATTGATCCGGTGGAAGAAGAAGTTGTAGTGCGATTGCGGATTGATGGTGTATTAATTTCTTCTTTTATTTTTCCAAAAACAATTCATTCTGAAATTATTTCTAGAATAAAGGTCTTAGCTGGACTTCGCAGTGATGTGCATCATACTCCGCAGGACGGACGATTTCGAACAAACACCGCTCAAGACGGTTTTCTTGATGTGCGAATTTCTGTTATGCCAACTTATTACGGAGAGAATGCCGTATTTCGTATTTTAGCAAAGAAAATTGAAAACTTTACGCTAGAAAATTTGGGAATGAGAGATATTGATAGAGAAATAGTTACCAAAGCAATTCAAAAACCAAACGGAATGATTTTAGTAACGGGCCCAACTGGTTCGGGTAAAACGACTACTCTCTATACACTTATTCAAATGCTAAATAACAGCGATAGATGCTTGATGACCATTGAAGATCCAATAGAATATTCAATTAAGGGAATAAAACAAATTCAAATAAATCCGGAGACAGGACTTTCTTTTGCTAAGGGTTTGCGAGCAATGTTGAGGCAAGATCCGAATATTATTATGGTTGGAGAAATTCGTGATGAAGAAACTGCTAGTATTGCGGTAAATATTTCGCTTACCGGACACTTACTTCTTTCAACACTTCACACAAATGATTCAGCATCTACTTTGCCGAGATTGCTTGATATGAAAGTTGATGCATATTTAATCGCTTCTACTGTAAGTATTGTTATCGCTCAACGTTTGGTTCGAAAAATTTGTCCACATTGTATTGATGAAAGAAAAATATCCGAAATTGACAAACAAAAACTTAAAGATTTTTTATCAAAGTTAGAAATTAACAAAATAAAAAAATTATATTTTGGAAGTGGTTGTGATAAATGCGCTGGCACTGGTTTCAAAGGTAGAATAGGTATATTTGAAGTGATGCAGATAAATAACCAAATAAAAGACGCTATTGTCCGTATGTCGCCAGCTCGGGAAATAAAAAATATCGCTATAAAAAATGGAATGCAAACAATGTTAGAAAATGGTTTTTCAAAGGCATTCAAAGGATTAACCTCTATAGAAGAAATTTTGCGAATAATCCATGAATAAAGAAGACCAAATAAATTTTGTTCAACGTTTAGCTTTTTTACTTAATGCTGGAATTACTCTTCAAGAAAGTTTAAAAATTCTTCAGACACAGGCATTAAAAAAAAATAAAATAATTCTAAAAGGATTATTAGACGATATTTCAAGAGGGCTTTCACTTTCCCGTGGACTTACTAATTTGAAGATATGGAATCCATTTGCTATTCATATTATTAAAGTTGGCGAAATGAGCGGGACGTTAAGTGCCAATCTTCAATATTTGGCGGAAGAACTTAAAAAAAGACACGCCTTAAAACGTAAAATTCAAACCGCTTTGATATATCCATCTTTTATATTAATTTCCGCAATGGTTGTAGGTTTAATGATGTCTATTTATATTTTTCCAAAAATTTTACCAATTTTCAAAAGTATCAATACTGCTTTGCCGATTTCCACAAAAATCCTTATTTTCACAAGCGATTTTATAAGTCATTACTGGATTATATTATTATTTATTGTTATTTTTATACCACTTGTCGTTTTGTTTCTTTGTAGAAAATACGCTCTGGTTAAGTTTTTGTATTATTCTTTTATTTTTTATATTCCTTTAATTTCTCAGATAATTAAATACGCCACAATAGCCAATATTTGCCGAACACTTGGGCTTTTGCAAAAAAGTGGTATCACTCTTTATGAATCGCTTTCAGTTACTAGTTTAACTTTATCAAATCCTATTTACAAAGAAAAAATTATTGAATCTGCTGATGCCGTTTCTCGTGGTGAAAAAATTTCTAATTATTTTGCTCGCTTTCCAAAAATATTTTCTCCAATGCTTTCAGATATGACAGCTATAGGCGAAAGAGCTGGAAACTTATCAGATGTTTTTTTATATATTTCCGAATATTACGAACGAGAAGTTGATGAAATTACCAAAAATCTTTCAAGTTCAATTGAACCGATACTTATGATTATAATTGGCCTCAGTGTCGGTTTTATCGCGGTTGCGGTAATTTCTCCAATATATGCCATTACTCAAAACTTACACAACTAATAAGTGCGGATTTTCTCTTATTGAAGTGCTTGTGGCGCTTTCTATTTTATCTATTGTTGGAAGTATTGGTCTTGTGGCGACCATTAATTCATATAATCGTTATGAGTTTAATAAAGAAAAAAATTTATTTATAAATTCTCTTCAAGAATCGCGAAGCAAATCTCTTAATAATGTTGATAATATTTCTCATAATATGTTTGATAGAGTAAGCGCTAATGTTGCTTCAACCACTGAAATTATTTTTTCTAATAATGGTCGTTCGGAAATTATAATCATTGACTCAAATGGAAAAATATAAAAATGGTTCAATAACTCTTGAGATTTTAATCGCTTTTGCGATATTGACTATTTCTTTTAGTGCATTGATAAATCTTTATTATTCTACCGATAAAATTATGGTAGATATGAAAAGCGATATTGAATTTGATTCAAAAAATGAAGAGTTTATGGAAAATACTAGAGTGCAGGGAAGAATGGATTTTAATTCTATTATTGCAAATGATATTGATGATGTTACAAAAGATATTAGTTTGGGTGACTTAACTTCACGAATTATTGACTGGCGTAATTCACAAGGATACAAAATATGTTCTTTTAGTGGAAATTGGCAAAATCCGCAAAGCTTCAGCGGTATTGTTTTAGACACCAGCACCACAACCGATATTGTGAGCACGGATATATCAAGTAAAGGAAATTATGTTTATATGACAGCTGATTCTGCTACTCAAAGCAAAGATGATTTTTTTATTGTTGATGTGTTAAATTCACAAAGTCCATTTATTGTTTCAAAAATTGATACTGGTCCAGGATTGACGACTTTGGCTGTGGCTGGTGATTATGCATTCGTTGGTAATTCAAGCACAAATGCTCAACTTCAAATTATAAATATTAAAGATCCATATAATCCATCACTTATTTCTTCTTACAAATTACCAGGAACTTATAGTGGTTTATATGCAAACAGTATTTTTTACTCGAAGAAAAAAGTTTATTTAGGTACTCCCAAAACTACAATAAGTGAACTTCATATTATTGATGTATCAGATGTGTATAATCCGATTGAAATAGGGAATTGGGAAGCAAACACCACAATAAACGATATTAATGTTAAAGGAAATATTTTATACGAAGCTAGTCCGGACGATGAAGAATTAAAAGTTATTGATATTAGTAATCTTTCAAATATTGCACGAGTAAGCAGTTTTGATGAAGCAACAAATTCTGGCAAAAGTATATATTCTGTCGGCACAACAACATATCTTGGACACACATCTGGTGGAGATTTTTTTGTGTTAGATACTTCTAGCACTACTCCGCAAAAACTTGGTTCATACCACGCCGGCTCAAGTATAAATGGAATTATTGGTGATAAGAATTTTGCTTTTTTAGTTACAACAGATAAAAAACTCAAAATTCTTTCTGTTTCAAATCCAAACTCTATTTCTCTGCTTTCAAGTTTAGATTTTCCATCAAAGGCGACTGCTATTGATTGTGGGAAGAATGCACTTTATGTGGTGCTTGAAAATAATGATGCTTTAAGAATTATTACACCGCAATGAAAAAAGGATTTACATTAATTGAAACAATAATATATATCGGATTATTATCTGTGCTTTTAGTTGGTCTAATTAATTCGTTATATTTATTACTATCAAATCTTGATCGTCACGACACTGATATTTTTGTTATACAAGAAGGTAATTTTATAAAAGATAAAATCAGATATCTTTTGATTGGCGCTAGTATTGTATATACACCAGCATTAAACGCCACATCTACAACACTTAGTTTAAAAAATAATGGTATAACATATAATATTGACGCAAAGACATTTGCCAGCGATTCAATTATTGTGAATAATTTCGTGGTTGAACATGGAAAAACTGGCAACGCTCCGGCGTGGGTCAAAGTTTCTTTCAACATCAATAAAATCACTTTTAGCGTCATTAGATATACAAGATTATGAAAAAATATAGTCCATTGTTTTTTATTATTTTAATTATAGGAACATTTTTTGCTTTTTTTATGTTGGGACACGGGGCGTTTATTGATAATGATGAAGCGTTTTATGCGCAAACTGTAAGAGAAAGTTTAGAACATAATAATTTCATTACACTTACACATAGCGGAAACAACTGGTTTGATAAACCGCCTTTGGTATTTTGGTTTGTTATCGGAAGTGTAAAAATATTTGGTTATAATGAATTTGCTTTGCGTTTTCCAATTGCATTATCACTGGTTTTATGTCTTTTTCTTACTTATTTATGCACTTATGAACTTACTAATAATAAACGAACAGCAATCATTGCATCACTAGTGTTGCTTACCACAGGATTATTTTGGGAAGCAGGTAGACAATTGCGTTTGGACGTTCCCGTTACAGCATGTGTGTTATTTTCATTTTATTCATATTTGAAAGGTCTAAAAAATCCACGCTGGTTTTTAGGAATTGGAGTAGGTTTTGGTTTGGGAATTATGACAAAAAGCGTGATTGGACTTCTTTCTATTCCCGTCATAATTATTTATAGTATTTTTTATAAAAAATGGAATTATTTACGCGATAGGAATTTTTATTGCGGATTATTATTGGGGGCGGTTATTGGATTACCGTGGCATATTTACGAATGGCTAAAATATCCTACCGATTTTTATAACCTCTATATTGTGAAGTTTATATTTACAAGAATTCACGAAAATATTTTAGGCGGTGTTTCAACAAATGCAAATTATATCATCAATCTTTTTACCTATTATGAACCGTGGATTATTATAGCTCTAATATGTATATTTTGCAGTAAAATGAAATTGCCTAGAGTTTTTTTAATAATTTGCTTTTGTCTTTTTGCGGTATTTTTTGTTTCAAGCACAAAATTGCTTTATTATTTCGTTCCAATATATCCTTTTATGGCAATTTTTATCGCTCTATCTTTGGATTCAATATTTTCATTTATTGAGATGTATCATACGAGATATAAAGATTTTGTGATTTTTTTGTATTCTTTATTATTTATTTTTGCTTTGATAACATCCATTTATACCACTTTTGGTTTAGGCGATAATTATTTTTCTGAGGTTAAACGATTAGCAACGCAAGAAAAAATTATTGGTGAACTTATCGCCAAAAATTCCACCACAATACCAATTTATATTTACAATTATTTTTATTGGGATACGATTGTATATTATAGTGGCGGAAGAAAAATTGAAGTGTTTGATGAAAAAACAGCAACTCGTCCTTTTTATCTTATTCTATCAAGTCAATTAAAAATAAACGCCGATAATCTTTATAAAGGTGATAACCTTTCGCTTTTTTATGTACACTAATATGAAAAAAGGATTTACTGCACTTATTGTTGTAATTATTGTGTCGGCAGTATTGCTTACGATTAGTGTTGGTTCGGTTTTGACATTATTTACTTTGCGAATGGAAAGAATTGACGCGCGCAATAAAGCTCAAAGCAGTTCTTTTGCCGAAACATGTATTGAATATGGTTTTCTTCATATCATTCAGGATTCTCATTATTCCATTTCTTCGCCGGAAATTATTTCTATTCCAAATGGTTCTTGTTCAATAATTAGCATTACCGAAAATGGAAATACTCGCATTGTTACAGCTACTTCGGTTGTTTCTCATAGTTTTACCACATTAACTGCAACTCTTGATATTTCTGATATGAATAATCCAACTATTACCAATTTTCAAGAAATATGAGATAATGTTTTAATGAAAAATAAAAGAAAAAATAAATCAGGTTTTACACTTATTGAAATTTTGGTGGTTATAGGAATTATCGCCATACTTGCAGGGGTGGTACTTGTCGCAATAAATCCTGCCCGACAATTTAAAATTGCTAGAGATTCCCAAAGGACTAGTCATGTTGCGACCATATTAAACGCCATCGGACAAAATATGTCGGAAAATAGGGGATTATTCAAGTGTGGTGGAACAGTAACGACAATTCCAGCGACTTCTACGGTAATGAAATCTTCGGGTGGTTTTGATGTCGCTCCTTGTTTGGTGCCGACTTATGTGGCTTCAATGCCTTTTGACCCTAGTGCTTCCGGTGCGCATTTTACTTCAATAACCGATTATAATACTCAATATTCTATTATGAGAGACATAAACGACCGTATTACTATCACCGCTTCTTCAACCGAAATAGAAAGTCCAGTCATTTCAGTTACGAGGTAAGACATACTACAGAGGAGTTTCCTATGTACATAGGAAACTCCTCTGTATAAAAAAATAAACTTTATATTATTATGTTATAATTTCGATATGAAACCCTTGAAGGTTGATAAACCATTTCTTTTTTCTGTGTTGATTTTAGTAGTTTTTGGATTTTTTATTTTTACTTCCGCTTCATTGGGAATATTAGCACGAGATAATTCTCGATTTGATAGTATTTCTTTCACTCAATTATTGGCACTCGGTTTGGGACTTGTATCGCTTTTTATTTGCGCAAGAATAATTCCGCATAAGTTCTGGAGAAAATACGCTTTTTACATATTTTTAGCCACAATAGTTCTCAATCTTTTACTTTTTATACCAAAACTTGGATTTGAACACGGTGGGGCGACCAGATGGATTACGCTTGGATCTTTCACCATTCAACCGTCTGAATTTTTGAAAATTGGATTCATTATTTACTTTTCTGCTTGGCTTGCCAGAGTAAAAGATAATGTAGTTAAGTTTAAATACGGACTTTTGCCTTTTATAATTATCGCAGCACTTTTGGGACCCATTCTTATGGCCCAATCTGATACTAAAACATTCGTTATTATTGCTTTTTCTGGTTTAGCGATGCTTGTCTCTGCTGGTGCGAGATGGAAAGACATAGGAGCTGTGGCTTGTATCGGACTTTTGTTTGTGGGAATCGTTGCATTTGCAAAACCCTATGCTATGCAAAGAATTTTGACTTTCATAAATCCCGCCAGCGACCCACTCAATTCTGGTTATCAAATTCAACAATCACTCATTGCTATCGGTTCTGGTGGAATGTTTGGTAGGGGATTTGGACAAAGTATTCAGAAGTTTAATTTTTTACCTGAACCTGTTGGTGATTCCATATTTGCGGTTTATGCCGAAGAATGGGGGTTTGTTGGAGCTTTGGCTCTTATCGCCCTATTTCTTTTTTTTACTATTCGTGGTCTTAAAATTGCTACTAAATCTGGGGATCTTTTTGATAGTTTTTTAATAGTGGGAATAATTGTTCTTATCGTATCAGAATCATTTATGAATATCGCGTCAATGGTCGGCATTATTCCGCTTTCTGGAGTGCCGTTGCTTTTTGTAAGTCACGGCGGGACTGCTCTTATAGCTACGCTGGGAGAAGTAGGAATTATCCTCAATATCTCTAGATATCAGAAAAAAAATAGCATATAATAACCATATGAAAATTGTACTTACAGGCGGAGGCACGGGCGGGCATTTTTATCCGATTATTGCTGTTGTTGAAGAAATACATCAAATTGCAAAAGAAGATAGAATTCTTGAGCCAGAGATTTTTTATATGGCGCCAACACAATATGACAGTCGAGCACTTTTTGATAATAATATCACTTTTATAAAAACATCTGCTGGAAAATTAAGACGATATTTTTCTATATTGAATTTTTTTGATTTATTTCGAACAGCTTGGGGAATTGTGGAAGCAACAATATCTTTATTTAATATTTATCCAGATGTGGTATTTAGCAAAGGCGGATATGCTAGTTTTCCAGTAGTTCTTGCTGCACGTTTTTTGCGGATTCCAGTTATTATTCACGAATCGGATAGCGAGCCGGGAAGAGTAAATGTTTGGACTGGAAAATTTGCCAAAAAAATTGCTGTATCATATCCAGAAGTTGCTCATTTTTTTCCAAAAGATAAAGTGGCGCATACCGGTAATCCTATTAGAAAAGAAATTGCCATACCTTTGAAAAATGGAGCGCACGAATTTTTAAAACTTGATCAAAATATACCAACTCTTTTTGTTCTTGGTGGTTCTCAAGGTTCACAAATTATCAACGACACAATAATTGATTCATTGTCACAGCTTTTGGCTTCATATCAAATAATTCACCAGACGGGAAAAAATAATTTTGCTGAAGTAAAAAATACCGCTACGGTTGTGATGAAAGACAGTATTTATGCGGAGCGATATAAACCATTTGACCATTTAAATGCTTTGGCAATGAGAATGGCTGCGGGTATTGCCGATATTGTTATTTCTAGAGCTGGTTCTACTATTTTTGAAATAGCTCAATGGGCGGTTCCATCAATTATCATTCCTTTGGAAAAATCTAGTGCTGATCATCAAAAGAAAAACGCCTTCAATTATGCTCGCTCAGGCGCCTGTCTTGTTATAGAAGAAAATAATTTGAGTTCCAATGTTTTGATTTCTGAAATAGATCGTCTAATGGCAAATCCCGCTCTTCGCGAAAAAATGAAAATATCGGCAAAAAATTTCGCCCAACCAGACGCATCTCATAAAATCGCCCGAGCAATTTTAGATATCGCTCTTACTCACGAGAATTAAAGATTGAATATATTTTTTAACGCATTATTAACTTCTGTCATAATTGATGATTCTAATTTCCCAATTTCTCCAAGAATTATTCTTTTTTGAAGAGTAGCAATTTTAGAAATTTTGATTGTTGAATTTATCTTCAAACCATTGAGCTGTGTTGATGTTACTAAAATATCACAAACTCCGAGTTTTTTATCTTGAACCGAGGATATGAAAGCCACTATGCAGTCATCTCCATTTTTTTGATTATATAACACAAGTGCTGGTCTAACTTTATTTCCTGACAAATCTGTAAATGGAAACGGGGTAAGTATTATTGTTCCTTTAGACATACTTTTTACGAAGATCAGATACAGAATAAATTTCTGGTTCGTCAGCTAAGAAATCAAAACTTTCTGAATTAGCATTTATGTTGGTAATATCGTTAAGGTCTTTATTGTATGTATTAGGGAATTTAATAAGTAATGCATCAATAGAATTGCGACGACCAATTCCAAAAACTTCGCCAGAATATTTTACTCGGTTCAACATATTTCCAATATTTTTTCGAGCAATGGTTGTTGTAACAACTTTCATAATGTACATATTGTACAAAATGAATAAGAGATATGCAATATTTACACAGTAATTATTTTATGTTATTATTTAACTACAACAGTTCCCTTCATTGAAGGATGGATACCACAATTGTAAGAATAGGTTCCAGGAATATTAAATTCTTGTTCAAAACTAGCGTTTAATGATAATGTTTCTGATTTTCTAATACCATTTATAACAATGCTATGAGGAATGCTGTCTTGATTTACCCAAACCACCTTGTCACCGGTTTTTATATTAATTTGTGCTGGATTAAAAGAGAAATTTTTTATACTTACATTTACGATTGCATTTTTTATGGTAGTATTTACGGAAATTGTATTTTTATTGGATACCCAAACTATGCTAATAATAATCAAAACTAAAACGACTAAAGACACTGCCCATAGAATGTATTTTTTAAAATTTGTCATCAATAATCATTTTTCTTAATAGCAATAAGAGATAGAACTAAAATATATACAATATGTTCATCAATAATAGGATTATTTATTGGAAAAAGTAAAGCTATATACATGAGTATCATCATTGTTATTCCAGCAATACATCCCCATTTTGTAAATCTATTAAAAATAAGTGTAAGACCGACAAAAAGCAACCCGAGCATAAATGACCAATCAACTATAGCCATACCAGCAATATTATGAAAAATTTCTGCAAAAGGTCCTTTTGTCGCCATTTTTAGAAAACCATAAGTGGGTGATACACCATTAATCCAAGCATTTTTTGCATTTGTGGCAAATCCCAAACCAAAAACTTTATCAAAAAACGCCCAAATAAAAATGAAACCCATAACCAGACGAAGTGATAACATAACAATTTTTTCCTTTTTCATATAAATTTATTTAATTTAACTATTTATTAAATTATAGCACGCTTTACTACATAAAAAAGTCGCCGATTAATTTCTCGGCGACTCGTGCTTTTTAGTTTGCTTTGATGTAGTCCACTATTTCCTGCACCTTGGCAAAATCAATTTTTCCTTTGCTGACGAAGAACTCGAGGGCCTCACTGATTTTAGCAACAGCATAAACTTTTCGTCCTTCGTTGTTCAATTCTTTGAGCCCACCTTGTTCGCGATCATACAGGACGAGGGTGGCGACCACTTCCAGTCCATTTTCCTCAACCGACTTGATAGCTTCGCGTTTTGTGTCGGCTTTTGTGATGAGGTCGTCTACCAACACGACCTTTTTGCCTTTCTCAAAAGGATCGAGAATTGTCGAGGTGATGTGACGACCTTCCTCATTCTCGACTTTTTGAATACGTAAATGTGGTTTACCAATTGCTTTGGCAAACGCCTTGCCGATTGGTTCGCCGGCCTTTGGAATACCGATGACATAGTCGAAGTTGCCGATTTCTTCCTGAACAACAAGATCGTGTAGAATATCTCCAGCTAAAGCGTAAAGCCAATCTGGCAGATCTCTGATGTTGAGGTAGACAGGCGACAATGGAGCCGTCGGATTTTTCTCGTGAAGTTTCAGTTTGAAGGCGCCGAACTTGATTTTCGCCAGATTGAACAAACTGATGTGAAAACGCTCTTTGAGACCGATAGCGATTTCCCTGATAATTTTTTGAACAGCTTCCACTGGCGAAACTGCTTTGGTAATTGGCCGACCGATGACCAGACTATCTGCTCCCGCGAGAATTGCTTCTCGCGGGGACATTGTTCGCTTCTGGTCATCAGGAGGATCATCAAGAGACCGAATGCCCGGAGTAATTTTTTTCAAACCGATAAGTTCCGGTTGGTCGTCCAAAAGCAGAAGCTCTTGTGGCGAACAAATGATACCGTCACAGCCGGCGAGTTTGGCGTCGCGAGCGTATTGAAGGACCTTAGCTTTGCTTGGCGCTCCGTAGTCCAAGAAGGCGTTGTTTTCTTCGTGAGAAGTTAAGACTGTGACAGCCAAAACTTGTGATTCTCCCTTGTTGGTGACCGCGGCCATCATGCCCTTGATTCCACTACTGGCGTGGACATTAAACATTCCCACTTTGAGCACTTGACCAACTACTTTGGCGACAGCGCCGATCGTGTTGGGAATGTCCTTGAATTTCCCGTCCCAGAAGAATTGCCGACCAAGAAGTCGGAAAAGTTCTCGGATGCGTTGAGCGTTTGTTAACGCTGTCTGTTCATCCCCGACCAAAATTGAAGCGAGCATTGCCGTGATTAGCTCCAGACCGATTTTGAAAGAACCGACTATCGGTCCCAATTTTGTGACCAGTGTTATGGCTTTATCTGGATGATCAACATCCACAGCCACGATGATTCTATCTTTTGCTTGCATAGTTAATGTACTTTCTTTTTTGTTTTTTTTATTGACTCCATTCACTATATTCCACTTTTAGTAGCTATTTGTCAATAAGGGGTATATGCTTTAAATATGAAGAAAATTTATCAAATAGGTGTAGTTATGGCCTTATTAATGTTGTGGACCAGCTCAGCATTGGCACATAGGAGCCCTGATGGCTGTTCTGGTAGTGGTTTGGGTATAAACCTATCTACAAATAGCCCACAGGTTCACATAGGAGATGTTATTTCTTATAGTTTGGATGTTTTTAATGGTACTGGTATTGGGCCTATAGTCTGCGATGCAACCGATATCCAAGCTTCTCTTGTTACGCCCGATGGTCAAAATCATTCTATTTCTCTTACGCGAACATCTCTTTCTAACGGACAAATTGATTCTTATTCAAATATTGTAACTTATACCGCTCAAGCTCAAGATGTTAAAAATGACGGTACACTTACAGCTACTGCGAGCGATACTGGCATAATTCATCAAAATGATACTGATAGTTCTGGAGGAGGTAATCAAGGTGTGAATGTGACAGTTTTAAGTACTTTACCGCCAATTTTCTTTTTTCCTATCACAGTACCACCACCAACAATTCCTAATCCTCCAGTTGTTATACCTCCCATAGTTGCTCCACCAGTTATTGTTCCCCCCGCAGTCATTTCTCCATCTGTGGTTGTGTCAACACCATTAGTCATCCCCCCTGTTTTGGAAAGTAGAAGCGGAAGTACACACAGAACAATTTATGTGCCAATTACTACTACCACTACCACTATTATCACAAACACTATTATCCCTCTTCCTAATTTCCCAACTACCGGCAGGACGGTTGATGTATATGGAATTATAAATAGTATTCTTATTGTGATCTTAATAATATGTTTAGGAAGATTATACTTCGTATAGCATTTCTAATTTTGTATACGGGTATTGTTATTAGTATCACCCTTATATATACACCTGCTCAAATTAAGGTTGTGCGTATTATTGAAAAAAATATATATCCTGTGTATTTAAGCATTCCTTCTATTGGTATTAAAACTATTATTGAATCAATGGGTGTTGCAAAAGATGGTACGATGGAGGTGCCATCTCGGACAGATATTGTTTCGTGGTATAAGTTTGGAACTAGACCCGGTGCGGTAGGTAATGCAGTCATTGCTGGACACTATGACAATATGTTTGGTTTGCCTGCAGTTTTTTATAAGCTTGATAAACTGAAGATAGGGGGTGAAGTAATTGTTGAAAATAATGACAAAAGTATTGTGCGTTTTAGAGTTGTAAAAAGCATTTCATACAATTCAAAAACTGTTAGTGAAGAGGTGTTTGGTCAAACAACAGCTTCTCGTCTTAATTTGATTACCTGTGACGGCAATTGGAATCCACAAAAAGGAAGTTATCCTAATCGTCTTGTGGTATTTACGGAAAAAATTATGGAATAGTTGACTTTGTATACCCACTGGGGGTATACTTATGATATGAAAAAAGATGTCAAAAAAAATGCCACCCAACGGCTTTCAATTGTAGCTGGTCAGGTGCGAGGCATTCAAGACATGGTCGATGAAGAAAAATATTGTGTGGATATTATTACTCAAATTGAAGCTGTGCGAGAGGCATTATCTGGAGTAGGGAATTTGATTTTACAGAATCATTTGGAAACTCATATAATACATCAGATTAAAAATGGTGAAGAAAATAAAGCAGTGACAGAAATTTTAAAAATTTATAAATTAGCTAAAAATTAATTAAAAAATATTATGATGTATGGATTATATAATGATTATAACTTTGGTTATGGAATGATGGGTGGAATTACAGGCGGGCTTATGATGCTTGTTTCTTGGGTTCTTTTTATTATTTTTATTGTGTGGATTGTGCGTGAAATTAGAGGTAAAAATTCTCATTCTAGCTCAAATGCGCTTGAGATTTTGAAAGAACGCTACGCTAAAGGAGAAATAGATAGAGAAGAATTTGAAGCTAAAAAGAAAGATTTAAGATAGAAGTGAAAAAAGAAACATATAAAATTAGTGGAATGCATTGCGCCAGTTGTGTTGCAACAATTGATGGCGTTCTTTTAAAGACGACTGGTGTGAAATCAGCTTCAGTTAATTTTGCTTCTGAATCGGTATTGATTGAGTTTGATGAAAAAATTGTTTCCGAACAGGAACTTACAAAAATTGTTGAATCTGCAGGTTATGTTATGACAAAAATGTCAGATATGAATTCTCACGAACATAATCATATGGAGATGGAACGAGAAGATCAAATAAAAGAAATGAAACAAAAGCTTGTTGTTGGGGGTATCCTTTCAGTTTTCATATTTTTAGGAAGTTTTCCAGAGTGGTTTCCTTTTATTCCAAAAATATTAAATAATAATTGGATTCTTTTGCTTTTGACAACACCAGTTCAATTTTGGGTTGGTTGGCAATTCTATAGCGGATTAAGATTGTTAATAAAACATCGCACTGCTGATATGAACACATTGATTGCGATAGGAACTTTATCAGCATATTTTTATAGCGTGGCGGTTACGATTTTTTCAAGTTCAACAATCTACTTTGATACTTCGGCGATAATTATCACTTTAATTCTTTTAGGAAAATATTTTGAAGTTTTAATGAAAGGGAGAGCATCCGAAGCTATTAAAAAACTTATTGGATTACAACCTAAAACGGCAAAAATTTTGCGAGACGGTAAAGAAATTGAAATATCTATATCAGAAGTGCAAGTTGATGATTTAATAATTGTTCGGCCTGGAGAAAGGATTCCGGTTGACGGAAAAATAATTGAAGGAAAATCGGAAATTGATGAATCAATGATTACTGGAGAGTCAATGCCTGTTCATAAAGAAGTTGGCAGTGTAGTTGTTGGTAGCACCATAAATAGGTTTGGAACATTCACTTTTCAAGCGACAAAGATTGGTAAAGACACAATGCTTTCACAGATTATAAAAATGGTAGAAGAAGCTCAGGGTTCTAAAGCACCGATTCAGCGATTAGCTGATCTCATTTCATCTTATTTTGTTCCAACAGTTTTTGTTATTGCTATTTTGACTTTCATTTTTTGGTCTTTATTTGGACCTGTTCCAACTTTTACTTTTGCTCTTATTAATTTTGTTGCTGTATTAATAATTGCTTGTCCCTGTGCTCTCGGCCTCGCTACTCCTATGGCCATTATGGTTTCTTCGGGTAGTGCTGCTTCTCGTGGAATTTTAATAAAAGATGCTGCTTCGCTTGAAATAGCCAATAAAATAAATACGGTGATTTTAGACAAAACAGGCACTCTTACTCAAGGAAAACCAACGGTGACGGATATTTTTGGAGAAGTGTTGCAAATTGCAGCTAGTATAGAAAATAAATCAGAGCATCCTTTGGCAAAAGCAATAACTAATAAAGCCAAAGCAGAAAAAATTAATTTGTTACCTATTGAAAATTTTAGAGCTATTCCCGGATATGGAGTTTCAGCAGAATTAAATAATGAAAAAGTTTTACTTGGTACAAGAAAATTAATGGCTGATAATAAAATTAATACTACAACATTGGAAGAAAAAATAATAAATTTAGAAAATCAGGGCAAAACAGTAATGATTTTAGCGGTTGATAATAAGATAACTGGTTTAATTGCTGTTGCTGATGTGTTAAAGAAAGAATCAATTGAAGCCGTACGAGCTCTTAAAAATAATAATATAGATGTTTGGATGCTCACCGGAGATAATGATCGCACAGCTAGAGCTATTGCTACTGAAGCGGGTATAGATAATGTTATGAGTGAAATATTACCAGACAAGAAGTCAGAAAAAGTGCGGGAGCTTCAGAAACAGGGGAAAATTGTAGCTATGATTGGCGACGGTATAAATGATGCACCAGCACTTACTCAAGCAAATATAGGTATTGCTATGGGCGAGGGCACTGATATCGCTATGGAATCAGCCAACATCACATTAATGAGAGGTGATTTGATGCTTATTCCCGAAGTGATAAAAATTTCAAAACGAACAATGAAAATAATAAAACAAAATCTTTTTTGGGCATTTTTCTACAATATCGCTTTTATT
>CAYHTR010000006.1:0-21109 GCA_964359745.1 uncultured Candidatus Saccharibacteria bacterium
TAGCATCAAGAGCTTTTCTGTGATCAATCAGAATTTTATGTGCCTTGTCGTGCGCTTCAGTCATAATTTTTGAAACTTCGGAATCAATTTCTGCACTAACTCTTTCCGAATATCCATTATCTTCAACTCCCCTGCCAAAAAGTGTTCGTCCACCAGCACCCTCAAGTGCAATTGGTCCCATTTTTTCCGACATTCCATATTTTGTAACCATATCTCGCGCAAGCGCAGTGGCAACCTGTAAATCATTTGATGGTCCTGTAGTCAAATCTCCAAAAATTAATTTTTCCGCAACATATCCACCAAGAGACATTGAAATATCGTCCAAAAACTCTCTCCGTGATTGTAATTTTCGGTCTTCAAGTGGAAGTTTAAGGGTGTATCCCGCCGCTCGCCCTCGTGAAATAATCGAAATCTTGTGAACCGGGTCGGCATACGGAAGTACTGATGCAACAAGTGCATGTCCCGCTTCATGATAAGCAGTAATTTCCTTTTCTTTTTTAGATAAAATATGGCTTTTTCTTTCCGGACCAAGCATCACTTTTTCAATTGAACGAATTAAATCAAATTGTGAAATTTTAGTCCGATTTTCTCTAGCTGCTAAAATAGCTCCTTCATTCATAAGCGAATACAAATCGGCTCCAGAAAATCCAGGGGTTCTTTCAGCAATCACCACAAGATTTACATCTTCACCAAATGGTTTTTCTTTTGAATGAATTCTCAAAATATCTTCTCTATCACCCCTATCTGGTAAATCAATAGTCACTCGCCTATCAAACCTGCCCGGCCTGAGCAAGGCTGGATCAAGAACATCTGGTCTATTAGTTGCCGCCATAACAATCACCTTTTCATTTGGTTCAAAACCGTCCATTTCAACAAGAATCTGATTAAGGGTTTGCTCGCGTTCATCATTTCCTCCACCCATTCCCGTTCCACGAACTCTACCAACTGCGTCAATTTCATCAACGAAAATAATAGCTGGTGCCGCTTGTTTGGCAAGTTTGAAAAGATCTCTCACTCGAGATGCTCCAACTCCCACGAACATTTCCACAAATTCCGAACCAGAAATGGAAAAGAAAGAAACACCTGCTTCACCAGCTACAGCTCTAGCAAGTAATGTTTTTCCTGTGCCCGGCGCGCCCATTAAAATAATTCCTTTTGGAATTCTGGCGCCAATATCCAGAAACTTTTTAGGATTTTTTAAAAAATCAACAATTTCAGCAAGTTCCTGTTTCGCCTCCTTTGCGCCAGCAACGTCTTTGAATGTCACTCTCTGTTTCTTATCATCAGGTAATGTAATGCGAGCTTTTGATTGACCAAATGTAAAAGCTTGCATACCGGCACCTTTAACCTGTCTTGTGATAAACCAGAAAAATAAAAAAATAAAGATAATAGGAACCAAAAACGGTGCCAGATTTGTCAACCAATATAAAAATCCGCTTTGTCCTTGAATATCAATTTTTACTAAACTTAATTTTTCCACCGACACACCATAATTCACTAGCGTTTCCGTAAGAGCTGTCGTTTCCTCTTTTTTTGATTTTTTTATAGTTTTGTCAGCATAAGTTACAGTCAAATCATCACCAGAAACAGTAATCCCGGACACAACGCTTTTCCCAATATCTTGAGCTAATTCAGAAAGAGGAATAACAACTTCTTTTGATTGATTATCGGCAACAGCCGAATATAATGCGCTTATAATAACGAAAATAAAGACTGCACTGATAGCGGTATTCAGAAAATTTCTCTTTGGTGATATAGATTTCTTTTTTTTACTCATATCGCTCTTATGATACTATTTAATGTATGGAAATGCTAATACAAAATAAAAAGGTTTTTTTGAACTATGAAATAACTGAAAAATTCGTAGCTGGTATTGAGTTGTTAGGTTTTGAAGTAAAATCGTTAAAAAATAAATTGGGTTCGCTGGACGGCTCACATATTACCATTCGCGGAGGCGAAGCATATCTTATTGCCTCGCATATCCCTGCTTATCAGCCAGCAAATACTCCTAAAAACTACGACCCGCACCGTCATCGACGATTATTACTTACAAAAAAAGAGATTGATGCTCTTGCCGATGTTGAAAGTGCAAAAGGTTTGACAATTGTGCCAATTTCAGTGTATAATGCAAAAGGTAGGATAAAGATAGAAATTGGCGTCGCTAAAGGTAAAAAGAAATATGACAAGCGACAGGATTTGAAGAAAAAGACAGTCGATAGAGAAATTAGAAGGGAGTTTAGCGATCGTTGATAATTTTAATATGGGGGTGATCGGCATAGACAGTTGATTCACTTTCTTATGTGCAAAGTGGAGCAGTATGAACTCCTAAATCTCATGCAAACTTCTAAGTGCAAAAACCTTAGGAAAAGCTGTCGTTTCTCCATTTTATGGAGCTAACGATTTCGCTTTCGTTTACGCTAACGCCTAAACGACATCGTCTCGCTCGACATCTGATAGAGCGAAGTGCGGTGTAATATTTCAGAATAGAAATTATGTGTTCTCTTCATAATTTTGAAACTTACGAGAATCGTTATGTTAGGGTTTTTGGTTATTCCTTACCTAGTATAATTAAATATAAAATAACCTAAACTTTGTAGATTCATTTGATCGTATCAATTGCACGGCGGTTCGATTCCGCCCACTTCCACCAAAATAAAACACTGAATAATTTTATAAATCCTTTTACGGCATCTTTGGCGCGGATTTTTTTGCCGTCCTTAAATGAGCGGGGATTATAGGAAATAGGAACTTCGGCAATTTTAGTACCGGACTTTAAAAGTTTTGCTGTAATTTCCATTTCTATTTCAAAGCCATTACTTTGTAAATTTAAAGATTGTAATTTGTTGGTGCGAATTAATTTGTAACATGTGTAGACATCGGTAAGTCTTGTTCTAAAAAAAATATTAACAAGTTTTGTCAAAAACCATGCACCTAAAATATAATGCGAATAACCTCTGCCAGTGTGTGAGAGATTTCGTGAGCCATACACCGCACTTAATTGGGGATTTTGCTCTAGTTTGGAAATAAGTTTTGGAATTTCTTCAGGTGAATATTCAAGATCGGCATCTTGAACAATAATTAATTCTCCTTGTGCGCGGGCTATGCCCGCGCACACCGCATTCCCCTTTCCTAAATTTTTTTCGTGCTCTAAATATTTTATTTTATTTAAATAAGGGGTAATAATTTTTTTAGTATCATCAGTCGAGCCATCATTGATTACAATAATTTCAACCTGCCCGACTGCGTCATTCAGGCGGGTTTCATAATTTGAGATATTTAAAGCAAACAATCGCTGAAGTACTAATTCAATAGTTTTTGCCTCATTAAATACCGGTACAATTATTGAAAGAAGTTTTTTAGGCATGAGTAAAAATATTTTTTGGCAATTCAAATTTTTTAATTATTGGGTCATTTTCCGACGTTCGTCTTAAGAATATTAATACTCGACTATCAACAAATACCGGTGCCCAATCGGGATCTTTTGTGCGAGCTAGAAGAAATGCTTGTCCCCACGGTGTAGCATCATGATACGAAAATACTATGGAATTAAATTTATATTGTGCAAGCATTTTTTGCCAAACTCCACTATTTTCTTGCATCGGAATATACATATCTTGAAAAAATGAAACAGGATATGCTTCCGGACGATTATCTACAAAAACTTTTTCTCTAGGATAAAGATAAAGAATAAGATAACCGCCTATATCATAATTATTAAAAATGGGACCTTTAATATTTTGTTCAATTAAAAATTGAACTGAAGCGTCATTGTTTTCTTCTAGTCTAAAACCAAATGAATGCCAATATGGAAAATATTGTGGAATTGTAAATAAAATAGAAACTAATAATCCAAAACCCGCCAACATAACAGTAATACGCAAAAGGATTTCATTTTCACGCAAACTAGGTAAGATTACTCGGAAATTAGCACAAATAATCGGAATTGAAAATAAACTAAATAATGCAAGATTACGAATAGCAAACCAACCCATAATACTTAAACCGCAAGCTATAAAAAAATTAGAAAGTCGCACCGCTCTAGGTTCTTTCCAAAAAGCCCAAATAAATGAAACAACAAGTATCGAAAACACAATTTTGAAAATAATAAAAGATGGATCGCTCATAATTTTTTCCATAAACAATACAGATTGATTTTCAGCTAGGCGATAACCATAATTATTAAATATATTTACCGCCGCAGTAAATGCGTGTACACCAAATGGATTAATAAGCATAGCTATAAATGTCACTATAAAAATCTTAAGTAATCCAAAAAATTCTTTTCTTCGTACAAGTAAATTTTCAAGCAAAAAAGCACCAATAATAAGTAGTCCCAAAATAAAATAAATATGTGTATTTACCCAAAAAATGCCAATAATTGGCAATAGCCATAATTTACGAGGATAATGACTCAAAATTAAGAAAAATAATCCAGCAAAAAGATAACTTATAACTTCTGGTCTTATTTCTGTTCGTTCCGCCAAAAGCCAAATAGTTCCAAGTGTCACTAATCCAGTTATTCCCCAACCAGCATAAGATTTTCCGTGCCACAAAAACACAAAAAGTGTCGCAAAACTCATAAGTATAAAAAACAAATGCACACCAATAAAACCAAATAATTTCCAAATTAAAAATAAAATGAGTCCACTTCCCCAGTGATGATTTACAACTGCAAAATCCGCGTTTGTGTACGAATAAAAGTTGGTCGACAGCACTGCACTATTTTCAAAAATAACCTTTCCATTTTCAATATGTCTCCCTAAATCAGCCGTTACGAGATCTATCGGATGCGCCAAAAAAAATCCATATAATCCAAAAAGTAACACCAAAAGAATAGCTACCAGCAAATTTTTACTTCCATTCATAAAACAATTGTAGCATAATGATTATATGAGAGATAAATATATTTATCCTGTAATACTTGCAATATTAAGTTTTTTTACTCATTTTTCTTTTTTGAATTTTCCGAATCAAGTGGTTTTTGACGAGACACATTACGGTAAATTTGTTTCTAATTATCTTAATCATTCTTATTTTTTTGACATTCATCCCCCATTTTCAAAATTACTTGCTACTTTATCGGCATATTGGGGGCATTTCAGTTCCAATTTCGATTTTACTTCAATCGGCGAAACATTTACCGATCCCAATTTTATATACTTAAGAATTATTCCGGCTATTGCTGGATTTTTATTGCCTCTTGTTATATATTTTTTAGCAAAACAATTAAATATTTCAACAATCGGTTCATTTTTTACTGGGGCAGTTGTTATTTTTGAAAATTCTCTTCTTGTTCAATCAAAATTTTTGTTGATTGACGGTATACTTTTATTTTTTGGATTTTCTACTATTCTTTTTTATTTGCTTTATAGAAACAAAAAAAATATACGGTGGCTTGTTTTATCGGCATTTTTTTTAGGCGCAACAATATCAACAAAATGGACCGGTATTTCTTTTTTAGCAATATGTCTTTTAATTGAAACGATATCACTAATACGCGAGAAAAAACTTGCTAGATTAAAAAATTTTGCAATCCTTTTATTTATTCCAATTCTATTTTATATAGGAACATTTGCTATTCACTTCAGTATTCTTACAAAATCAGGCGAAGGTAATGCATTTATGAGTCAAAACTTTAAACAGAAAGGATTCGCAGAAAAATTCATTGAATTAAATGTGGTTATGTTAAATGAGAGTCAAAATCTCACAACAAGTCATCCATACACCAGTAAGTGGTACACTTGGCCATTAATGACTCGTCCCATTTTTTATTGGGAAGACCCGTCGATGCGGGCAGGCGAAAATCAAAGAATTTATTCAATAGGCAATCCTTTGGTTTATTGGTTGGGATTATTAGCTATTTTAACTCTTTTTATTCATACAATTTTTCGTACTAAATTTTTTATAAGAAAAAGACACGCTATTATGTTTATTCTTTTCGGCTACTGTATAAACTTTTTTCCTTATATGTTTTTGACCAGAATAACTTTTATATATTATTATCTGGCGTCCCTTGTTTTTACAATTTTAGCAATGTCGTCAATTATTGACTCAATAGAAAATAAAAAAATAAAAAACAGTTGCTATATTATTTTTCTTTCTATTTTCATAATAACTTTTTTATATTTTTCTCCTCTGACTTACGGTTTTTCTTTATCTGCACAATCACAAATCAATCATATATGGTTTTCTACTTGGAGATAATCGGGTTATACTAATCCAATATGAATGAAACATTGTGGCATTTTTATTTGAATTCAGTTGAGGCGTGGGATGCAATGCTTAACGCTTGCAAAGAAGCAAAAACATCAATTGACCTTGAGCAATTTATTTTAGGTACTGACGAAATAGGTAATAAATTTCTTGACATATGTCGTGAAAAAGTCAAAGTTGGTGTACGAGTAAGAATTCTTTGTGACACCGCCGGCAGTTTTGGATTTTACAACTCAAACATTCCTAAAAAATTACGTGAAGATGGTGTGCATATTGCTTTTTTTAATACTATTCTTCCGTGGGGAAAACATAATCACACTTCATGGTTTTTTCGTGACCACAGAAAACTGCTTATTATTGATAAAATAAAAGCCTTCACTGGCGGTGTTTGCATTAGTGAAGAAATGAAAAATTGGAGAGATACTCATGTAAGTATTGAAGGTGATATTGTACAACAAATGAGTCGCTCTTTTAGCGATATGTGGAAAAGAGCGTTTAAAAATAGAGTAAAAAGCGAAAATTCTTTTCCGTCGACAAAAACAGGTTTTAATTACATTACAAATGCCCCATTGCCGAAACAACGATTTCTTTATCATAATTTTATTGATGCTATTAGAAATGCCACTAAATATATTTATTTAACAACACCTTATTTTGTGCCAGACCAAAGATTTACTAGAGTCTTAAAACTTGCCTCCAGACGCGGTGTAGATGTCAGGGTGATTTTACCATACGACTGTGATGAAAGACTTGTCCACTATGCCGCTCAATCATATTTTACAAAAATGTTAAAAGCTGGAGTAAAAATATATCGCTACAAAAACACAATGATCCATTCCAAAACCGCTGTTATTGATGATGAATGGGCAACGGTCGGAAGTTTTAATCTTGATAGTTTGAGCTTTCTTTATAATTTTGAAGGTAATATAATATCTACTAATAAAGAATTTTCATTAGAACTAAAGGATCATTTTATGGAAGATATTAAAAAATCAGAAGAGTTAACTCTTATCGAATGGGAAAAAAGATTTTTTGTTGAAAAATTATTAGAAGCATTAATCAAACCAATAAGAAATATACTATGACCTCAATCGCCTCTCGCAAAAATCACATTTGGAAAGATCTTTATATTATTATATTGAGTATAATATGCACAATTATACTTGTAAAAACAGGCGCTATAAATATGGTTGTGTACTCAACAGCAAATCTTGGAATACTTGGCATTTTTATCGTTGGAATTTTCTTCACTTCAATTTTCACAATCACGCCGGCTGGAGTTGTCTTGGCATCTCTCGCTCATTCCGAACCACTTCTTCAAGTGGCGGTTTTTGGCGCCATTGGAGCGGTCATCGGCGACCTTCTTATTTATCTTTATCTAAAAGATACTTTAGCGGCAGATATTCTATATGTAGTACATAAAAATCGCAATAAAGTTTTAAAGCAATTCTTTCATTTGCGAATTTGGCGATGGTTAACGCCACTTTTAGGAGCAATTGTTATCGCTTCGCCATTACCAGATGAACTTGGCTTAGCAATGATGGGACTTTCAAAAATGAAGACCTTTATTCTTATTCCTATTTCATTCACCTTCAATTTTATAGGAATTATCTTAGTTGCTTTAGCAATAGGACAATTCTAATTTGCCTTAAATAGCTGACTATGCTATAAATAAAGCCATTGAGCACACAACGCACAAGAATTAATCAACAAATCCGTGCAACGGAGCTTCGAGTTATAACCGAAGAAGGTACCAGTTTGGGAGTCCTTTCGTTTCAAGATGCTTTTGCCAAAGCTAAAGAGCTTGGACTTGATTTGATAGAAATATCGCCAAATGCCGTCCCGCCTGTTGCAAAAATAATGGATTATGGTAAATTTCAGTATGACGAAAAGAAAAAAGCTAAGGTAGCTAAAGCTAAAATTCACACTGTAGAAGTTAAAAATGTGCAGGTTAAAATTGGAACAGGCGAACACGACCTTGAACTGAAAGCTAAAAAAGCCAGTGAATGGCTAGCCGAAGGACATAGAGTGAAAATAGATTTATTCTTGCCGGGTCGTTCAAAATATATGGACATTAACTTTCTTAAAGAAAGAATGGCTAGAATTCTGAAGTTAATCACGCAAGAGTTCAAAGTAGCCGAAGAACCAAAGAAAAGTTTGAAGGGATTGTCGGCAATCATAGAAAGAAAATGAAAACAAACAAATCATATACAAAGCGACTTAGAGTAACCAAAAACGGCAAAATTTTGGCGCGTAGCACCGGTCAAAATCATTTTAATTCAAAAGAAAATCGCCGAAGCCAATTAAAAAAGAAACATAATATTGCTTTTCCTATGAGAAACAAAGATATAAGACGATTTCTAATAAGCTAATAAGCTATTACCTAATAACCTAAATCAAATGACAAGAGTAAAAAAAGCGGTTAATGCGTTAAAAACAAGACGAAATACCTTAAAACAAGTAAAAGGTTACAGATTTCGCAGAGGAAATACCGAGCGAGCGGCTTATGAAGCTATTTCGCACGCTGGTGCTTATGCTTTTGCTCATAGACGAGATAAAAAAGGAACTTTTCGACGACTTTGGAACGTTCGAATTAACGCCATTTTAGATCCTTTAGGTATTTCATATAGCAAATTTATTGGCGATTTAAAAAAGAAAGGTATCACAATTAATCGCAAAATGCTTGCCGATATTGGAGCGAATCATCCAGAAACATTTAAAAAAATATTAGCACACTTGTAGACATCAGGTGTCTACAGAAAACTCCTTCTGTGAATTGGTGTTAACGGATTTTGAGAAATTTCTTCATAATGAGCTTTTGTTCCATAACCTTTATGAATATCAAATCTGTATGGCGGATATTTTTTAGCATATTTTGTCATTAAATTATCACGAGTAACTTTAGCAACAATTGAAGCCAGAGCGATTATTGGCTCTTTTTCATCCCCTTTTATAATTGTTTCTTGAAAAATAAATTCTTTTGGTGCTTTTAATCCGCCATCAAGCAAAACTTTGCATTTTTTTGGATCAACTAGAAGTTTTTTTAAAGAAATGCTTATGGCTTTTTTAATTGAATAAGTCAATCCTCTTTTATCAATAATTTTTGAACTAATAAAAGAAACAATAAAATCAAGCTCACCTTTTTCTTTAGCTTCTTTTATTTTTTGATACCAAACCTCCCTCGCCTTTGGCGAAAGTTTTTTTGAATCTTTTATCCCTTTCATCCAAAAACCAAACACTCGGTGTTTGGTTTTAATAACACCCACCGCCACAGGTCCAGCAAGTGGCCCTCGCCCCACTTCATCAATTCCGATATAATACATAATATGTCATCATCTAAGTTTATACATCTCCACACACATAGTCATTATAGCTTGCTTAATGCTCTTCCAAAAATAGATGAACTGGTTAAAGTTGCCAAAAAATATGAAATGTCTGCATTGGCTTTAACAGATAATGCTAATCTCTACGGCGCCATTGAGTTTTATAAGGCCTGCAAAAAAGAGAATATTAATCCGATTCTCGGCGTTGATGCTTATGTCGCTGTGAGAAAAAGGCAAGATAAACAAGCTGGTGTGGACAACCGTCGTTCCCGTCTTGTTTTATTAGCAAAAAATATTGACGGCTATAAAAATCTCATAAAGCTTGTTACCGAGGCAAACCTTGACGGCTTTTATTATAAACCACGAATAGATAAAGAACTGATTGAAAAATATCACGAAGGATTAATTTGTATTTCTCCATCTTTTAGTGGAGCTGTCAGTCAAGCACTTAAAAATCTTGATGTGAACAGAGCTAAAGAATTACTAATTTGGTATAAAATTGTTTATGGTAAAGAAAATGTTTTTCTAGAAATTACTCATCATCCAGAAATAGAAGGCCACAAACAATTGATGGAAAAAATAATAGATATTGGAAAAGAAACTGAAACTCCACTTGTCGCCACGCACGATGTTTACTATATCAATCCCGAAGATAAAAAAGCCAGAGAGACGCTGATGCTTGTGCAATCAAACAATGACTTCGCAAAAAATGAAGATGAAGGGAATTTTTCTTTCATAAGCCCCGAACAAGCAAAGGAATTATTTAAAAAAACTCCAGAGGCCGTAGAAAATACCATAAAAATTGCTGAAATGTGCAATCTCAATCTTGAATTGGGCAAATGGGTTTTTCCAGATTATAAAGTTGAAAATGGACTAACTTACGACAAAGAATTAGAAAGATTGGTCTATGAAGGAATAGAAAAAAGAAATATTGAAAAAACAAAAACTGTTGACGAACGAATCATTTACGAACTCAAGGTTATTCGTGATAAAGGATACGCACCGTATTTTCTTGTAGTATCTGATCTTCTCAATTTTGCTCACGAACATGGAATTTTAACAACCATTCGTGGCTCTGTTGCTGGTTCACTAGTTACTTATCTTGCTGGAATTACAAATGTAAACCCTATTGAATATAAATTGCCGTTTGAAAGATTTTTAAACCCCGAACGCCCATCCGCACCAGACATTGATATGGACTATGCCGATAATCGTAGAGACGAAATGATTGAATATGCAAAACAAAAATATGGTCACGATAAAGTAGCTCAAATCGGTACTTTTGGAACAATGATGGCACGAGGTGCCGTCCGTGATACAGCGAGAGCTATGGGTCACGCCTATAGTGTGGCTGATAGAATTTCAAAACTTATTCCTATGGGGGCTCAAGGTTTTCCTATGACTATTGATAGAGCTCTTAATGAAGTTGCTGAACTTAAAGAAATGTATGAAAAAGAAAAAGATACCAAAGAAATCATTGATATGGCAAAAAAAATAGAAGGATGCGCCAGGCATATTTCCGTGCACGCCGCTGGAGTGGTTATTTCACCACATCCATTAACTGAATATGTTCCGTTGCAATTTGATACCAAAGGCGAAAATAAAATAATTACTCAGTATGATATGCATGCTATTGAAGAAGCGGGTCTTTTAAAATTTGACTTTCTTGGTATTAAAAATCTTTCTATTCTAGCAGATGCTGTTGAACGGGTGAAAAAAATTGAAAATATTGAAGTAGATATTGAAAATATTCCACTTGATGATAAAAAAACTTTCACTATGTTAGCGAGAGGAGAAACTATTGGATTATTTCAATTAAATGGTGCTGGTTTAACCAGGTTTCTAAAAGAACTTAGACCGTCTAGTATACACGACATAAACGCAATAGTCGCGCTCTATCGTCCTGGACCAATGGAATCAATTCCGCAATATATAGAAAGAAAACATAATCCGTCTCTCGTAAAATATTTAGATCCTAGAATGAAAGAAATTCTTTCCGAATCATATGGAGTAATCACTTATCAAGACGATGTCATGCTTATCGCTATTAATCTCGGAGGTTATTCTTGGCTTGAAGCAGACAAACTTCGCAAAGCTATGGGTAAAAAAATTCCAAAAGAAATGGAGGCACAAAAAAGCAAACTGAATGAAGGACTTATTAAAAATGGAATGTCAGAAAAAAAAGCAGACCAATTATGGAAACTTATTGAACCCTTCGCCGCATACGGATTTAACAAAGCCCACGCCGCAAGTTATGGTCGTGTCGCTTATCAAACCGCATATATGAAAGCTAATTTTCCTGCTATTTATATGTCCGCAGTCCTCACTGCTGACTCTGGAGATGTGGAAAAAATAGGTGAAATTATTGCTGAATGTAAACGAATGACAATTCCGGTTTTACCTCCAGATATCAACGAAAGTTTTAGTCAATTCACAGTAATCAAAGGGGGTATTATTAGATTTGGACTGGTTACTATAAAAAACTTTGGCCAAGGAATATCAACATCAATTATTGAAGAAAGAAAGAAAAATGGTAAATATAAATCTCTTGTTGATTTTTTAGAGCGAGTTAAAGATAGAAATTTGAATAAAAAATCGCTAGAAGCACTTATTAAAGCGGGGGCAATGGACACTTTTGGCGAACGAGGAATTATGCTCGCTAATGTTGAAGACCTACTTCGTTACAGCAAAGAAAAAAATAATATGTCGGATAATCAAAATTCACTCTTTATAGCTACTTCTAATTTAACACTTAAAAATACTCCGCCAGCTACTATGGCGGATAAATTAATTTGGGAAAAAGAATTACTCGGACTTTACATTTCCGGCCATCCGCTCGATAAATATAAGAATATAATAGAAAAACGAAAAGAAAATATTAAACATATCAAAGAAACCTTGAAAGACGGAATGATTGCAGTTATTGCCGGTATTGTGGAGGAAACAAAAAATGTAACAACTAAAAATGGCGATACTATGATGTTTTTAAAACTTACCGATTTCACCGATTCAATAGAAGCTGTGGTATTTCCAAGAATATATGCCGAGTTTAAAAAAATCCTTGTGGCAGAAAAATGTCTAGCCATAAGAGGTAAATTTTCCACCAGAAACGGAACGCCAAGCTTGATTGTGGAAAAGATTAAAGAATTATGATCACATAGACATTGACAATATCATAACAAAGTATATACTTATAATATGACTACGCAAATCATGTTTAAAATAGAAGACAAGCTTAAAAAAGCAGCTCAAAAAAGAGCAAAAAAAGAAGGTATCACTCTTAGCGATTTTTATCAATCAGCTACAAAGTCATTTGTGGAAGGACGAATGAATATGGGCATTACCATAGAAGAACATACCACAGGTATGATGAGCGAGAATAAATCTTGGCAAGGCGAATCAAAAAAAAATATGTTGAAATTTTATAGTAGAGCAGACGCAATTTATGATTCAATATAAATTTGGGGAAATTGTTTTAGTGTTATTTCTGCAAACTAACGGAGAAAAAAAGAAAAGACCAGCTCTGATTATATTAGATACTGGAGATGATGACATTGTGTTAGCTCCCATAACAACCAAAGAAAGAACAGGTATTGGTGATTATAGGATTAGAAATTGGCAAGAGAGTGGCTTATTATTAGAATCATGGATTAGATTGGCGAAGATCGCTTGCATTGAGAAAAGTAATATTGAAAGGCCTTTTGGTAAAACGACTTCTCTTGATAGAAAAAAAATTATTTCAATCTGGAAACAAATTTACAAATTATAGTATATAATAGTTATATGAAAAAAATAAAAGAGGCAATAAATGGTTTTGGAAGAATTGGCAGAGCTTTTTTTAAAGTTGCCAAGGAAAAAGAAGAGGTTGAAATAATAGCTATAAACGAGCTTGGCAGTAAAGAAAATATGGAATACCTTTTGAAATATGACACTGTTTACGGTGCCAGTTCTTATGATTTAAAAAATGTAAAATATTTAAGCGAAAAAGACCCCACAAAATTGCCGTGGAAAGATTTAGATATTGATGTAGTTGTAGAATCAACAGGCCTTTTCGCTTCAAGCGAAAAGGCCCAAGCCCATATTGATGCTGGCGCGAAACGAGTAGTAATTTCCGCACCAATAAAAGATGGCGAGACAATATTGATGGGAATAAATGAAGAAAAATTAAAAAATTGTATAATTAGTTCAAACGCTTCTTGCACAACAAATGCCGGCTCACCAATTTTGGCAATCCTCGATGAAACTATTGGCATAGAAAAAGCTCTTTTAAATACCATACACGCTTACACTGCCAGCCAATCACTTATTGATAGTCCTTCAAAAAAGGACCTTAGAGAAGGTCGCTCCGCTGGACAAAATATCGTGCCTTCCTCGACTGGTGCCGCAATTGCTGTCACAAAAGCATACCCATCGCTTGAAGGAAAATTTGATGGCATATCAATTCGCGTTCCAGTAGCAATTGGTTCAATTGTAGATATAACTTTCATTTCAAAGAAAAACACCACCGCTGAAGAAGTCAATGAAATTTTGCGTGGCACCTCCATGGCGCCACGCTGGACGAATATTTTTTCTATAACTGAAGAACCTCTAGTTTCATCAGATATCATAGGAAACTCCTATGCTTCTATTGCTGACCTCTCATTTACTCGTGTGGTTGGTGGTAATTTAGTGAAAATTCTTGCATGGTATGACAATGAAATGGGTTATGCTCATACTTTAGTTAGACATGTGATCGAAACTGGAAAATATATTTAAATAGAAAAAACCCTTGACTTTTTTGTCATTATACTATATAGTATTGGTATGACAAAAAATCAAAAAATATGGCTAAAAACAGGGGTTATTGCCACAATTCTTATAGGAATAAGTATTCCCTCCTTTGCTAATGCAGCTTTTTTGGATTATCTATTTAATCCATTTAAACCTATTCAAGATCTTATAGGAAACAATAACGACACTGTCAATCAAACAAACACCACTATAAATACTACGACAAATAGTAATAATACTGTTAGTAGCAACAACATTACGAATACTAATAGTAATAATGTAACAACTATTCAACCAACACCTCAACCAATTATTAATTATCCCGTTACCCAGACAATTTATAAAACTCTGCCAGCGCCGATTATATATCAACCTGCGTCTCAAACAATAATTCAATATCCTGTCGCCCAAACTTACTACGCCCCTCTTCCACAACCAATTACTTATCAACCATCATATTATAATAATTATTCTTACAACAATACCCTTACAGCATCTTGTTCTGCTAATCTTACAAGTATAAATCTTGGAGAAAGTGTAACTTGGACAGCTTATGCTTATGGCGGAAATGGTTCTTACACTTATTCTTGGAATGGAAACGATAGTCTCTATTATAATAATTCATCTTCAAATTGGATTTCTGCACGCTATGCCAATACCGGTACAAAATATGTCACATTAACAGTTTATTCTGGTAACCAAACTGTTACTCAACTATGTAATAATCAAGTTTTTGTTCATAATCCCGTTGCTAGCAATGCAAATTATAATTCCTATTCAGCTCCAACCAAAAAAGTTGCATCCGTTTCTAAAGTTCAAACAGTTCAAGCTTCTAATGACACATCTTGTGGACCAACAATATCATCAATATCAATTACTTCAGGTAAAGATACCATAACAAAAACTTGTGCTAATAATATCGCCCCTGTATTGCCTTCTCAAACTGAAATTCCTTGGGGACTTATATCAATAATTATTATTATAATTCTTGCTTTCTTTCTGGTTTACGTAATTGCAAAGAAGTCTTAAAATCCATCCCCACGCCTGCATAAGCAGGTCGACCCCCTTCCTTTATAAAGGAAGGGGGTCTGTGGTTACCTAGATATCTTCTTTAATCTTTTGGATTACATAATTAATATTTTTTTCTATCTCACAATTCGTAAATCTTAAAAATCTAAAACCTAGATTTTCTAATTCTCCCTGTCGAAATCTATCAATTTCCTTGTTCTGTATATGAATGAGACCGTCTATTTCTATAATTAATTTTAATTTCATACATAAAAAATCTACAATATAGTTTTCAATAAAAGTTCTTCGGCTTTTGTTTGATTTTTTCTGTACTCACGAGCTCTAAATTTTAACTTATGATTATATATAAGTACCATAAAGACACATCACCACTTCACCCTCCTTTTTTAAAGGAGGGTTGGGGTGGATTTTTCCACTATCTCATTTTCCAATTTTTTTACCACTTCCCCTTCAGTCATTTGTCCTAAACTTCCCCTATCTCTAGATTCAAGAGTGACTTTTCCTGCTGAAATATCTTTATCGCCAATTACAATCCAGTAAGGTATTTTTTCGTTTTTTGTTTCGCGAACTTTTTTGCCGAGATTTAAGTCGCGACCATCAAACTTAGAGCGAATACCCGCATTCAAAAGCGTCTTGTGAACTTTTTCCGCATACTCATTATGCGATTCTCGCACAGGAATAACTTTGACTTGCACAGGCGATAACCAAAGAGGAAAATTGCCAGCATAATGTTCTATCAGTATCCCAAAAAATCTCTCAAAAGATCCGAATATGGCAACATGAAGTACTACAACACGATGTTTTTTACCATCTTCTCCAATATAATTCATATCAAAATTTTCTGGTTGATTGAAATCAAGTTGAATTGTTGTCAGTTGCCATTCGCGACCGATTGAATCTTTAACTTTTATATCAATCTTCGGTCCATAAAAAGCTGCTTCGCCTTCTTTTATTTCAAATGGAACTGCCCACTTTTTTACTTGTTCAATTAAAATTTCTTCAGCTTTTTGCCAAATAGAATCATCGCCAAAATATTTACTTTTATTTTTTAAATCACGAACAGAAATTTCCACTTTATAATTGTTAAAGCCAAACAAACTATACACTCTCTGCATCAATCCTAAAATCATTTCTATTTCCGTTTCAATCTGGTCTTGACGAATAAAATGATGAGTATCATCTTGAGTTAAACTTTTAACACGAAAAAGACCGGATAACTCACCGCTTTTTTCATTACGATACACGGTCGTATTTTCAGCAATTCTATATGGTAAATCTTTATATGTGTGTTGTTCAGCGTTGTATATTTCAAAATGATGTGGACAATTCATTGCTTTCATCACAAATTCCTCGCCTGTGCTATCTTTCATAATTGGCATCATTGCGTCGTATTTTCCGAGATGACCGCTACGAATATAAAGCTCTTTTTTTGCAATGTGGGGTATAGTCACAAATGAATATCCAAGTTTTTCTTTTTCTTGACGGATAAAGTTTTCTAATTCGGTTCTAATTATATTTCCTTTTGGCAAATACATAGGAAGTCCCTTTCCAACCAAGTCTGAAATTACGAATAAACCCATTTCTTTTCCAATTTTTCTATGGTCCCTTTTTTCCGCTTCAATTATCATTTTTTCGTACTCCTCTAATTTTTCTTTCGTTTCAAATGCTAATCCATAAATACGAGTTAGCATTTTATTTTTCTCATCACCTCGCCAATAAGCACCGGCAATTCTGGATAATTTCCAGCCAGCATTTTTCAAATCATTTATATCCTCAATATGTCCACCTCTGCATAAATCCGTAAAATCTCCAGAAGTGTAAAGAGTGATTTTTTGATTATTTTTTACAATTTCATCTATAAGTTCCAACTTATATAAATTGTCTTTAAAATGATTTCTTGCTTCTTTTTCAGTTACTTCTTTTTCTTCAAATGATTTCCATTTTTTCAAAATTTCTCGCATTTTCTTTTCAATACTAAGTAAATCCTTATCTGAGATAGGAACAACAAATTGAAAATCATAATAAAAACCATTATCAATAGCCGGACCTATGGTATTTTTTGCGTCAGGCCACAATTCCAAAACTGCTGCAGATAAAAGATGGGCTAACGAATGGCGGATATGAGATAATTTTTGTTCTGAAAGCATGAGGGTATTATAACATCCCCCAATTCAAAATCCACCCCTTTGAGTTCCCCTCCTTTATAAAGGAGGGGTTTGGGGAGGATTTTTATTTCATTTCTTCAACCTCACTAGATTCTGGTCCGCTTGCCGAAACTTCTGCCAAGATTTTTCCAAACGAAACATTTTACCTCGCACATCCATATACCGTCGAGAAATATCTAAAAGCATTTCTGCTGGAATTTTATTTCCATAAATACCAACCGCCTGTTCAAGATATACAATCATTTTATTACAGCCTTGCATAGCTTTTTCAATAGTCGCAACTGCCATATTAAAATCCGAGAAACGCATGCTGTGCGACTCAGCAATATAAAGTGGAATTGATAATGCACAATTAGTCATACCCTCAAGTAAATCATAGTGAAGTTTTACAAGTTGCGGTTTTATATCGGTTGAAAAAATAACCGCACATTCAAGAGTTTTTTGATAAACTTCCAGATCTCGAAAACTTCGTATTGGTTTTTTAGGGGTAAATTTGAACATCAGATTATTTTAGCTTTAAGCAAGTCAATGCCGGCATCGGAACGTGGAATCTCGACCTTATTCCCATCCCTAAACACAACATTTCGCTTGCGCTTGTAATTCATTTTTTTAACAACATGAAGTGGATAAAATTCAAAATAATCTTTTTCGTCAAACCACCCGCACTTAAATTCAAAAAGACGGAGTCCAGTCAACCGACTCATAGCTAAAGCATACCATGTCAATTGCTCAATAGGCTGTTCTTTAGAAGCATTTGGTTTGTAATCAAGCAAGTGTACGCAACCGTTTCTAATTTGGATAAAATCAATATGACCCGTCAGCAATTTTGGTGTCGGTTCTGGCCGTTTCTTTCCTTTTAATTCAACCAAACCATCATCGCTAATTTTGAATTTTAACACATTTTCCATATGTTCGACATCTTCCTTTCTTATATAAACCGGCACTTCGGTTGCAACCGTTACCGAATCATTGGCAATAAAAAATCTCTGCAATTCCTCGTGACGCTCTTTATTGTTTGTAACCGCCCGCAAAACAAACTCTGCAAGATGATTAGCAAAATTCGTTTTTGACTTCACAATCATATCCGCTTTGTCAAATTTGCTCTTGATTTCCGACATTCGCCCGCCTTCCGAAAAATATTGATGCGGAGTTTCGGTGGCAACACTATCCAAATATTCTTTAAGCGGTTTAAGATTTCTGTTTCGAAATTCCTCCAGCATCAAGTAGGTCTTGGCTCGATGGTAGCGGAACCGATATAGTTGCCGATGTGCCATAGTAACCACTTCAACCGTTTCTGTCGGCTTGCAATATTTAACTGCCCACGAGCGCAATCTTTCATATCGACACAACGGCTTATATTCCTCAATCCACCCCGAAAGCGTCTGTGGGTCCGGTGCTGAACCGAATTTTTTCTTGACCAATGCACAAGCGTACTCGAGAGTGAAGCCGAGATTATAATAACTCATACTTTCAATAATTATCCGAAGCGGAAACTTTTTACCTTTGATATCCCGTGCGGTAAATGTACGACCACAAAGCGGATTCCGACAAAGATACATTTGTGCTTCGCCAAACTTATTTTTTCTCACACCTCGCTTGACAAAATCAACTGATTCGCAATAAGGGCAAAGTTCTGCTGGCTTTTGAATAATTGACTCAATGTCTGTATCTTTTAGCATAAAAGTATTATATCACGCGTATATTTTATAAAAATATCACGCTTTTCTTGAGTTTTTATCTAAAACACTGTCATTCGTGATATTTTTTTGGAGTACAAAATCCACCCCTTTAAGTTCCCCTCCTTTATAAAGGAGGGGCTGGGGAGGATTTTTTTATGGAATCGGAGTTGGTGTCACTTCTGGTGTCGGTGCCGGAGTCACTTCCGGAATTGGTGTTACTTCAGGAGTCGGAGTTTCAGCTCCGACGTTCTGCGAAGCAGGAGTCGGAGTCCCGACAACTTCGTTCGTCGGGATTGGACTTGGTGTAGGTGTCTCTGTAGGTGTTAGAGTTACTTCTGGTGTACTTGATGCTACTACTGGTTCAGGAGTCACACTTGGAGTACTGGAAGCAATAGCTCCGACGCCCTGTGGAACAGGGGTCGGAGTTCCGACAACTTCGTTCGTCGGAAGTGTTGAAGTTCCAGTGCCGACGTTGCCCGACGTTGAGCTCTGACTCGCTCCTCCTCCCGCTTGCACAAGTAACGCCTTGAGCTGGTCTTTATTTATGCAAACATCATCAACACATAATTTTTCTTGAATATGAATATCTTTTACAAACACTGATTTTATATTTGTCACTGCATCAGCCAAAAGTGTTAATATCTTTTCAAAAATAAATTGAATAAATGATGGTGAATTTTCCAGTGCCGAAATTGCTGTTGTTGAAGCTACCACTGATTCCAGTGCCGAAACCCTTGTCTCTATGATTTCAATTTTCTTCTGCTGTTCCTGCACGCCCGCCAAAATAAATGTTGCGAGTTTGTAAACATCAACTCCCTTGCCCCCCACTGATAGAACTTCTACCGGCGCTTCTTCAGCAATAAGGCCTAAACGAAGAGGATTTGCACTACTTTCGCTGTTGTAACGATACTCGGCAATTTTGATATTTTTGATTCTATCAAGCACGCTTGACTTATCGCTTTCACTTAAATATTTAATATCTTTTTTCGCGATGCGAGTGGAAATATTTACGAAAGATGTCGCCGCTACATCACCCATAACTTGCATTTTGTATTCTGGTGTAGAAGTTCCAATACCGATATTACCTTGACTGTCTACAATAATTGCTGAAACTACTCCCGCTTCAATATCAGCGATTGTGGAAGTAGCCGAAGCTAACGAACCTGCAATTCCAACAAGATTAGTTTGTTGTTCCTGTATCGCTTTTGTCAAAATTGGCGTAAGTTTAGAATAGTCAATGTTAGCTGGAAGTCCTTGTGAATCATATCCCACCACTTCAGGCACAACACTCGCCATTTCTTCTGCAATAAAACCAACTTGTGAATTTGTTCCAATTCCAACTTCTGATTTGTAATTAAATGTCACAGGACGCATAGCCATAACATTAGCCAGACCGCGTTCAATAGTCAGGTCTTGCACATTGTCCTTGTAGCGAATAGAAGAAGTGGTACAAGCGGAGGTGGAAGTTGAAAGATTTCCTCCAGATGAACAAACATATGCAGTTCCAGCACTAGCAGGAAGTAAAGGAAAGGCCACACTGCCTCCAACTGCTAAAAGAGCACTGGGACTCGTCGTCCCTATGCCGACGTTGCCGTTTGTATTTATCATCAACCTCGTTGCACTATTTTTAACATCATAGATTTCAAAAGCAGGAGAAACGGTAATCGCAGCACCTATTTTCCAACTATTCGTCGTAGAGTGATTAGTTCTGAATGCAATGTTAGCCGACGCTCCTCCACTAAGAGTACTATCTAATATCAACATCGGATTCGCTCCAATGTCCGTCGTTTCCGTAATCGTAAGTTTGGAACTCGGACTCGTCGTCCCGATGCCGACGTTGCCGGTGCTTGTGATTTTCATTACTTGAGCCGCATTCGTGAAAATATCCAAACTGTCATCACTGTTTTGATACCTTATTTGTCCTTGTGAG
>CAYHTR010000007.1:0-20320 GCA_964359745.1 uncultured Candidatus Saccharibacteria bacterium
TTTGGATTTGTGTCACATTCATACTTTGAATCAGTACAAGGTTCAGAAACAGCCACAAAGGTGCAATTCTAATGAAAAAGATTTTTGTTATAGTATTTCTAATAGCGTTTGTTGTTCCGCTTGTCAGTTTAGCGTATAAATCTCCGGGAAAACCAAATGGTTTTGTTAATGATTTTGCGAAAGTCCTAACTTCAGAACAAAAAAATGTACTAGAGCAAAAACTTACAGCTTTTGAGCAACAAACTAGCAATGAAATTTCTGTTGTTAATATTTCCACATTAAACGGAGATATTATTGAAAATTATGCCGTAGCGCTTTTTAAAGAATGGGCAATCGGAAAAAAGAAAAATGACAATGGTGTTTTGCTTCTTGTTGCGGTTGATGACCGTAAAATGAGAATTGAGGTTGGTTATGGTCTTGAAGGAGCACTTACGGACGCTATAAGTTCCGATATTATTAGAAACATACTTACACCAGCTTTTAGGAATAATGATTTTTACGGAGGAATTGATAAAGCGGTTGATGGTATGATTTCTGCCACAAAAAATGAATATGTGTCTGCGAGTTCTGATGATAGTAAAACATCAGACAATCTTGAAATTATTTTGGTAATTGCGTTTTTTGCAATTCATATTTTGATGTGGGTCGCTAGTATTTTAGCTCGGTCAAAATCCTGGTGGGCAGGGGGTGTCGTTGGGGGTGTGATGGCGATAATAATCGGAATATTTCTAGGTTTTTTTGCTTTTGGTATTGCGCTTGTTATATTTATTCCTTTTGGAATTCTTTTTGATTTCATTGTTTCAAAAACATATGCTTCGCGAAAATCCTCCGGTTTGGGTATTCCTTGGTTTATTGGAGGTGGTAGATGGGGAGGTGGATCTGGTTCATCAGGAGGTTTTGGTGGCTTCGGCGGGGGTTCCTCTGGAGGTGGTGGCTCCAGTGGCGGGTGGTAATCATAAAACCAAACACTCGGTGTTTGGTTTTGGAAGGTTCGCATAGTGGTCTAGTGCGCACGCTTGGAAAGCGTGTGTCGCCTCACCGGCGACCGAGGGTCCGAATCCCTCACCTTCCGCCAAAATTATGAATCCGAAAGACATCAAAATATGTATCATAGGATTATTACTTTTGATTTTGATATTTTTGGGGGTTTCTAGTGGAATACATAGTACGCCAAAAATTTATTTTGGTAACAATAAAGTTAATTTGATAATTGCTGACACTGAAGCTAAAAGAGAAAAAGGGCTGGGTGGTTTTACCGTTCTTAGTTCTGATACTGGTATGCTTTTTGTTTTTCCGGAGTCGGGAATATATCCATTTTGGATGAAAGATATGCAATTTCCACTTGATATAATATGGCTTGATGAAAAATGTATCATAACTCATATTGAAAAAAAGGTAAGTCCCGAAACATATCCAGAAAGTTTTGTGTCTGATAAAAACTCGCTTTATGTGCTTGAAACTAACGCTGGTTTTGTGGAAAAAAATAATTTGAAAACTGGCGATATTTGCATTTTACAAAAGTGAATAAATAGTATATAATAATATTCTCTTTGTATCGGGTAGTTGCTCCGACGCTTCTCACGAAGATCGGAGAGGAAAGTCCGAACACAGAGCCTTTTAATAGGCAAGAGTAATGGGTAATTCCCATCTAGCGCAAGCTAAGAGGTGCGAACAGAGACGAGTCTTTCGATGTAAAAGTCGAAAGGGTGCAACGGCCCCGACGTTACAGTCGGGGTCCCGATCGCGAAAGCGCGTCGGGGCTAAATCCTTACTTCTGTGCAAGATCGTGCTCCGACGTTTCTAACGAAAGTCGGAGAGAATCGCTTGAGTCCATGAGTAATTATGGACCTAGATAAATAACTATCTCCGCCGAAGAGGCGGAACAGAATTCGGCTTATAGATATAAAGAGAATATGATAAAGTCCCGAGCGAAAGCGAGGGACTTTGTCTTTTAAATATTTTCATATTATAATTGATGTAAATATAATTAATAAAGAAAATATGAGTACAACAAAGTTTGATAACCTATCGTTTTATGTTTTTTTAGCTTTAGTTTTTCTTTTACCTTCTTTTTTTATCCCATCAGCATCAATACCGTTTCAAAGCACAAAATCTATGCTTGTGGTGATTAGCTTGTTAATTATATTTTTTGTATGGGTTATTTCTTTGTTCAAAAATCCTGTGTTGAAAATATATAAAACTCCTCTTGTATTATCACTACTTACGTTGCCTATAGTTGCCATTATAGCGGGATTATTTTCAGGAAATGTGGCGAATTCTTTTATCGGTCAAGGTTTTGAAGTGGGAACTGTTGCTTTTATAAGCGTATTGTCTTTATTATTACTTTTAATTCCTATTATATTAAAAACTAGAGATAGAATATTGTATGTATATCTTGCTTTTATAACTTCTTTTCTTTTATTAGCGTTTTTTCAAATTGGTCGTCTGATTTTTGGTGGAAGTTTTTTGTCTTTTGGGATTTTTAGTTCTGTTATACAAAATCCTGTAGGCAGTTGGAGCGAACTCGGTATATTTTTTGGATTGGCAACAATGATGTCTGTCATAACTCTTGAACTTCTTTCATTTCCAAGAATGTTTAAAATTCTTTTATACATAGCTTTAATTGTATCGATTTTATTGTCTGTAGTCGTTAATTTTAGTTCAATGTGGTATGTGTTGGGAATTTTTAGTATTGTATTTTTTGTTTATCTTATCTCTTTTTCCACAAAAAAGATTTCTTATATATCTCTATTTACCTTGCTTATATCAGCCATCTTTATATTTGGAGGCAATCCTTTAAGCGTTAAAATAAATGATTATTTCAAAGTTCAAAATATAGACGTTAGGCCATCATTATCTGCTACTCTTGATGTTGCAAGAAATACCACAAAGGTAAATCCAATACTTGGTTCTGGTCCAAACAGATTTGTAAATGAGTGGTTAAAATGGAAACCTACAGGATTGAATAATACTCCTTTTTGGAACACTGATTTTAGTTATGGTATTGGATTAATTCCAACATTTTTAGTTACACAAGGAATATTAGGGGCTATTGCGTGGATTGTTTTCTTGATTTTATTCATATGGATAGGTTTTAAATCTATTTTTCAAGTCATTCCTGATACTCTTAGTCGTTACCTTATGATTTCTTCTTTTTTTGTGACACTTTATTTATGGATATTTACTATAATTTATAATCCTTCATCAGTACTTTTCACTTTCGCTTTTATATTTACTGGTATTTTTATAACATCTCTTGTTCAAGAGGGTGTTATAAAAACAAGAGATGTTGAACTTTTTAAAGATCCAAAGATTGGATTTATATCTATTTTGACACTTATGACGCTTTTGATTATTTTTGTTGTGGTTGGATATAATTTTACTATAAAATATATTGCTGGTATTTATTATAGCTCTAGTTTATCGGAATTTAATCAAAAAGGAGATTTATATGTAGTTTCAGCAGGTATTAATAATGCTATAAAAGTCAGTGCATCTGATTTATACTACAGATCCCTTTCTGATATTGATATAGCAAAAATGAATGAACTATTAAATAAAAAAGATATATCAGTTGATGCAATGAAGATAGCTTTTCAAGATATTTTAAGTAGCGCAGTTGATAATGCTAAACAAGCCATATCTATGGATCCTACTAATTATCAAAATTGGGTGTCTCTCGGTAGTGTATATGAAGCTGTTTTACCATTAGGTGTTTCTAGTGCCTATGAAAATGCTGGTATGGCATATAATCAAGCTTTGATTCTAAATCCTCAAAGTCCAGCATTGCTTTTAACTCTTGCTCGTCTTGATGTGGCAAATAAAAAATTTGACACAGCAAAACAATATATAGCTAAAGCTTTAAATGCTAAAAATGATTACACAGATGCTATTTTTCTTCTAGCTCAAATTCAAGTGAATGAAGGAAATATTAAAGACGCCATAACTTCTGTTGAGGCGGCGGCGTTTATTTCACCAAATGATTATGGGATATTCTTTCAATTAGGCATGCTTCGTTATAATAATAAGGATTATAAAGGTGCCATAGATGCTTTAAATAGAGCTGTCTTTTTGAACGATTCATATTCTAATGCTCGATATTTTCTAGGGCTTTCTCTTGCTCAGCTCGGAGATTATATTAGAGCAACTGATCAATTTAAAGTTATTGAAAAACTTAATCCTGATAATGCCGAAATAAAACTTATTTTGAAAAATTTACTAGCAGGAAAATCACCATTTACCAATGCCAAACCTCCTGTAGACAGCAAACCAGAAAAACGCCCTAAACCTCCAATTAAAGAATCATAATTATTAAATGATTATGCTATGGTAAAGACGATTTTTAGTTTTTTAAATAAAGAGATAATTGGTTTACATGAAGCTGCTTATCTTTTGGGTTTTTCAGCTATTCTTTCGCAAATACTTGCTCTTGTTCGTGATAGATTATTAGCTTCCTCATTTGGCGCTGGACATACGCTTGATATTTATTATGCCGCTTTTAGGATTCCAGATTTGATTTTCGTATCAATTGGTTCTATCGTTTCTATTTCCGTATTAGTGCCATTTCTTATTGAAAAAATAAACAAAAGCCAAGAAGAAGGCAAAAATTTTATTGATAGTGCTTTTTCACTTTTTTTTATTCTTATAACTTTTGTAAGTGTTTTATTTTATATTTTAATTCCATATTTAGCACCGAAAGTATTTCCTGGTTTTACAGATGGTAAAACTCTTACATCTTTTATTATACTGACCCGTATTCTTTTGCTGTCGCCGATTTTATTAGGAATATCAAATTTTTTAGCAAGTATTACTCAAGTCCATAACAGATTTTTTATTTATGCTATAAGTCCGCTTCTATACAATATTGGTATTATTTTGGGTATAATTTTTCTTTATCCACACTTTGGTTTAATGGGACTTGGATATGGGGTTATATTGGGCGCTTGTATGCATTTATTAATTCAAGTGCCGTTCGTGATAAATAAAGGAATGTTTCCACGATTTCGTTTCAATATTGATTTTGTTTCAATACGACAAGTAATGACACTTTCATTACCTAGAACTTTTACTCTTTCTTCAAATCAAATCGCTACTTTTTTTCTAGTTGGTTTAGCGTCAGTTATGACAGTTGGTTCAATCTCAATATTTAATTTTTCATTTAATTTGCAATCTGTACCACTTTCTATTATTGGAGTCAGTTACGCTTCGGCTGTTTTTCCAGCATTAGCTCGACTTTTTTCTAGTGGGAATAGAGAGAAGTTCATAGAACAAATGATTGTGTCTGCTCGTCATATTATTTTTCTTTCCACTCCTCTTATGGTGCTTTTTGTTGTCCTTCGTGCTCAGATTGTGCGTGTAATACTCGGCGCTGGCAATTTTAATTGGTCTGATACTCGTTTGACCGCCGCCGCTTTGGCCATTTTTAGTATATCAGTAGTCCCACAAGGATTACTTCAGCTTTTTGTACGAGCATATTATTCAAAGGGTGATACAAAAAAACCGCTTATTATCAATCTTATTTCTTCAACACTTATCGTTATCTTGGGATATGTTTTTATAACAACTTTTAATAATTTTCCGACATTTCGTTATTTTATAGAAGAGCTTTTCAAAGTTTCAAATCTTTCTGGCAGTGTAGTTCTTATGCTTCCGCTTGCGTATTCAATAGGGGTATTGGTAAATACAGCATTTCATTGGCTCGCTTTTCATAAAGAATTTAAAAATTTTACAAAATCAATTTCTTCAGCAATTTATCAAAGTTTTTCAGCAAGCATAATTATGGGTTATGTTACTTATATTTTTCTAAATGTTTTTGATAAAGTGTTTGATATAAATACTTTGGTGGGGATATTTTCTCAAGGTTTATTTGCTGGTTTGATAGGTGTAGCTGTGGGTATTTTTATACTAAAACTCTTAAAGAGTCACGAGCTTTCAGAAATTTGGAAAACTCTTCACGCTAAAATCTGGAAGGCGAAAGTTATCGCTCCCGAGCAGGAGATGCTATAAAATCCTCCCCAGCCCCTCCTTTATAAAGGAGGGGAACTCAAAGGGGTGGATTTTGTGTGTGTTTCTGTTAATATGGATTTATGGATTTAAACAGAATTCGAAATTTTTCAATAATCGCTCATATTGACCACGGAAAATCTACCTTGGCGGATCGGCTTTTGGAAATTACGCATACGATAGAAAAACGTAAAATGCAGGAGCAAGTGCTTGATAGTATGGAACTTGAACGAGAGCGGGGAATTACTATCAAGATGCAACCTGTCAGAATGAAGTATAAGATTGATGGGACAGAATATATTCTTAATCTTATTGATACACCCGGACATATTGATTTTTCGTATGAGGTTTCTCGAGCGCTTAAGGCCGTTGAAGGGTCAATTTTGCTTGTAGATGCAACGCAAGGCGTGCAGGCGCAAACATTGACCACTTTAAATATGGCCCGAGAATTAGGACTTACAATTATTCCTGTCATTAGTAAAATTGATTCTCCGCTTGCACGTATTAAAGAAGTTAGAGAAGAAATCACTCTTCTTTTGAAATGTCAGGAAAAAGAAGTAATTGAAGTTTCTGGAAAAACAGGTGAAGGAGTTGAAAATCTTTTGCGAGAAATTGTAAAACGAGTGCCTGCTCCCAAGATTTATTCTGGTGAATTTCGTTCACTTGTTTTTGATTTTCAATATTCAAATCATCGAGGAGTGATTGTGTATGTTAGAGTTTTATCTGGTTTGCTTAAGAAAAATGACCAACTCATATTTAAAGTTTCAAAAGAAAAATTTACTGCGTTGGAAGTGGGAGTTTTTATGCCTTTTGAAATGCCTACCGAGTCTATTGGTGCGGGCGAAATTGGATATATTGTTACGGGAATAAAAGAGCCTGGTATCGCATCAGTCGGAGACACGGTTGCTTCATTACAGGATATATCATTACCACTTGAAGGTTATATGACGCCAATTCCTGTGGTTTGGGCTTCTATTTATTCAGAAAATCAGCCCGCCCGAATGAACGATATCAGTCGTTCGGGCGGGGCTGATTTTAATCTTTTACGACAAGCCTTAGGCCGGCTTCGTCTTTCCGATTCGTCTTTTACTTTTGAGGAAGAATCCTCGGGGGCTTTAGGAAGAGGATTTCGTTGTGGTTTTCTTGGAATGCTTCATCTTGAAATAATCAGCGAGCGACTGCGAAGAGAATTTAGTTTAGAACTTATCGTTACAATTCCAAGCATTACATACGAAGTTGAATATATAAATGGTAAAAAAGAAACAATTTATTCCCCAATTCGTTTTCCAGAAGATCACGAGATAAAAAAAGTTCTTGAACCGTGGGTAAATATGAAAATTATCACACCTTTGCAATATGTCGGTGTAATTATGCAAAAACTTTATGAACACGAAGCCGAGTCAGGCAACACCGTTAATTTTGGTGATAATAGAACTTCATTGGAGGTTAAAATGCCGTTGCGAGAATTGATGAGGAATTTTTTTGATGAAATAAAAAGCGTCACTTCTGGCTACGCTTCAATTTCGTATGAATTGGGAGAAATGCGAAATGCCGATGTTGTTCGTTTGGATATTTTGGTTGCTGATGAGCTTGTTCCGGCGTTTTGCAGAGTGGTATCCAGAAGGAGAGTAGAAGAAGAAGCCAAAGAATCGGTTGAGAGATTATATAAAATACTGCCTCGGCAAATGTTTACCACAAAAATTCAGGCACGTGGTTTAGGTAGAATAATTTCTTCAGAAACACTTACGGCTATGAAAAAAGATGTTACGGCACATATGTATGGTGGTGATATTACCAGAAAAATGAAGCTTAGAGAAAAACAAAAAAAGGGCAAAAAAAGAATGCTTGCCCGTGGAAAAGTTAGTATTCCTCACGATGTATTCCTAAAAATGATGAGGACGGATAAATAATTTCCTAAATATTAAATATTGGAGTATAAAGCATTATCATACTCAAAATGATGATAATTCCTAATATTATAGAAAGCACATTTACAACTTTTTTGGTTTTTTTGTGAAATAGCATAGTAAGAAGTATACTATAAGTATGTTGGAATTCAAGAAGAAGCAAAAAATAAAAAAATGGCTATATTCGCCGTGGATAATTTTTATTCTATTGTTTATTTTACTTATTGGTCTTGATGCGGTGTGGAATATATATAAAAAAGAGCAAATAAGCAAAAATAATCTTGTTTTAGCCCAGCAAAATCTTGATAAACTGAAAAGTCGTTATGATATTTTAAAAAGCGAAGTGGATTGGCTTAGTACTCCAGAAGGAATTGAAGAAGAAATCAGAAATAAATTTTCAGTGGTAAAAGAAGGCGAGCAAGTGGCAATTATTGTTGAATCAAAAAATACACCTACAACAACTCCCGAAGTTTTGAAAACTGAAACACTATGGGATAAAATTGTGGGGTGGTTTGCGGGTATAATATAGTGGTAATATGCGTGCTTCCCAAGCACGAGACGGGAGTTCAATCCTCCCTACCCGCACAATAAAAATTGACTTTTTGTTTAGTTTTAATGTACATTGTTATCAGAAAGGAAACAAAACAATATGCCTAATGGCCATAGTCCAAAAGAGTACGGTAAACACAAGTATCCCAATCCTGACGGAACTTCCGATTGTCAGTATGGTTGCGGATGTTGGATGGGTCCTAGTCGTTCGGGTGGTCCAACTGGTCTCGACCCGTTCGGGATTTGTCCGAAAAACCCAGTGGACGGAATTCTTTTTGGTGGGGCAGCAGATTACGACAATGTCGTAACTGAACGGATTAGGAGTTTGGAGTCAAAACTCCACAGAGCAGAAGAACGTTTGAAACGGGTAAGCCCAAGCAAGGCCAAACTTGCCGATGAACTTGCTACTACAAAAGCAGAACTTGCTGAGAAAAATAAAATTCTTGGCCAAATGCACCAAATCATCAAAGACGGTACGGATGGTGTGTCAGATTAATATACCGTTGAACATCACTAGCCAGTTTACAAACTGGCTTTTTTATACTACAGTAAGTTTTTTTCTAATTTCTTTTAGGATTTCGTCGAAGATTTTTTTGTTTTCTTTGAGGAATTGGCGAGTGGCGTCATATCCTCTTCCTAATTTTATTTCGCCATAAGCGTATGAATTACCGGTTTTTTGAATAAGTTCCATTTTTTCTCCAAGGGCTATTATTTCGCCTTCCTGAGATATGCCTTCGTTATACATAAGGTCAAACTCTGTCTGTTTAAATGGTGCGGCAACTTTATTTTTTACAACTTTTACTCGCACTCTTCCACCCATTATTTCTTCACCCTTTTTTATTTGAGCAATTCTGCGAATATCAAGTCGCACTGAAGTGTAGAATTTTAATGCTTTACCGCCTGGAGTGGTTTCTGGATTACCAAACATTACACCTATTTGCATTCTGATTTGATTAATGAAAATAACAAGAGTTTTAGATTTAGCTACTATAGCGGTGAGCTTGCGAAGAGCTTGGGACATAAGTCGCGCTTGTTTGCCGACATGATGAGCTCCCATATCACCTTCAATTTCATCTTTTGGTGTAAGTGCAGCGACAGAGTCTATGACGATTACGTCCATTTTGCCGGTACGAACAAGTGATTCTACTATTTCAAGTCCTTGTTCGCCAGTATCTGGTTGAGAAATAAGTAATTCGTCTATTTTTACCCCAATTCTTTTTGCGTATTCTGGATCCATAGCGTGTTCTGCGTCAATAAAAGCGCAAACCCCACCTAATTTTTGAGCTTCAGCGATAATGTGTAATGAAAGAGTAGTTTTTCCAGATGATTCTGGTCCAAAGATTTCTGCTATGCGTCCTCTGGGCATTCCGCCTACGCCAAGAGCTGCATCAAGACCGATTGAACCGGTTGGAATAGCGTTAACATGTACTCTAGGTTTTTCACCCAACTTCATTATTGAGTCATCACCAAACTTTGTTCTAATTGCTTCTAATGCGTCTTGAATACTTCCACTGTCAATTGTTTTTTCCACTTTTTCTTCTTTGGGTTTTTTTGTAAATGCCATAATGTTTGGATTATAATACTATTCATATGTTAATTCAAGGGTTTTTTGGATTGTTTTACCAAATTTATCTTTTGCAATGATCGTGATTATATTATAACCAGGAGAAAGCAAATATTTTTCTTTAAAAATTCCTTTCTCGTCTATAAAAATCGATCTATTATCAATATTAGTTTCTGTGCTATTGATTGCTTTTCCTTGAATTATTATAGAGGAATAATTAAAAGATATGCCATTTTCAGGTTCTGTAATTATAATTGAAGGTCCTTTTGCAATATTTCTTGATTGGTAAATTGAATAGCCTAATATAATAACAATAAAAAGACATATTGTTGAATAACGGATTATTTTATTCATAATACCTCTGGCGCTTCGGTGATGGTTTCGGTTGGAATTTCATTTTTTGGACCACCATCTATAACCTCTCTAGGTCTTGCGCCGTCTGCTGGCCCAATTACTCCTCGTTCTTCAAGCATATCTACAAGTCGTGCTGCTCTTGCGTATCCAACACGAAGTTTTCTTTGAATATATGAAGTGGAAGCTTTACCAGCTTCAATAACTATTTCTTTAGCTTGTTCATATAAGTCATCTTCATCACTGGCATCTTGTTCAAAATTAGCATCAAAAATGGAATTTTTATCAGTTATATTGTCAGCTATATTAATTTCCTCAGGAATTTCGTCTTTATATGTATCAGCCAGATATTTTACAACTTTTTTAACTTCACTTTCAGAAATAAACGCTGACTGTATACGCTGTGGTTTTGACATTTCTCCCGACATATAAAGCATATCGCCAGCACCCAAAAGTTTTTCTGCTCCACTCATATCTAAGATAGTTCGTGAATCTACCTGTGATGACACTTGAAGAGCGATTCGTCCAGGAACGTTAGCTTTGATTAATCCTGTAATAACATTAACTGAAGGGCGTTGAGTACTCAACATTAAATGTATTCCGACAGCTCGACTCATTTGAGCTAGTCGGACAATAGCACTTTCAAGTTCTCGTGGATAAGCTTGCATAATATCGGCGAGTTCATCTATAACTATTACTATATAAGGCATAGGTGACGCTACATTTTTGTGATAAGATTCTATATCTCTAACGGAATTTGTCTCAAGAATATTATATCTTCGCTCCATTTCTTTTGCCGCCCATTTAAGTGCAAGAATAGCTTTTTTTGCTTCAGTTATAACAGGAGTTAAAAGATGTGGAATTTTGTTGTAAAGAGTCAATTCAACTCGTTTTGGGTCTATCATAATAAATTTTAGATTTTCTGGAGCATTTCTATAAAGAAGGGAAGTTATAATTGTATGTATGGTTACTGATTTACCGCTACCAGTTGCACCAGCAATTAGAAGATGAGGCATTTTTGCCAAATTAGCAAAGTGAGATTTTCCTGATATACCTTTTCCAAGAGAAATAAGTAAAGACTTTTCTGATTGAACATATTCTTCACTACCAAGAAGAGTAGCAAGACCAACCATTGTTTTTACAGTATTCGGTATTTCTATACCAACCAAGGATTTACCTGGAATTGGAGCTTCTATTCTTATAGGATGTGCGGCAAGGGCCAAAGCAAGGTCATTATTAAGAGCTATGATTTTAGAAAGTTTTACTCCTTCTGCTGGTTTTAAAGCATATCTGGTTACTGATGGTCCAATTGAAATCTCATCCATTTCAACAATTATACCAAAATTAGCCAAAGTTCTTTTTATGATATTGGCGTGTGCTTTAATATCACCAACTTCTGGTTTACCACTGTCTCTTTCAAGAAGTGATAGAGGGGGCGGAACATATTTTTTATTGGAAGGCGTAGTGCGTGGTGTTATATCAAAATCATTTTCTTCATCTACTATTTTTTTTCTCCCAGGATCTTTTTTAATGACGCTATTTTCTTCTTGTGGGATTTCTTGATTTTTTTCACCTTGGGCAATTCTTATTTCTTTTATTTCTTCTTTACCATCTTTAATTTTTTTCTTAAATAATCTCCAAAACATTAGGTAATGAATATTAAGTCTAGTATCAAGCACAATGAGCGATGATATAAGGATTAAACCACTAAGAATAAAGCATGAAGCATACACATCAAAAAGTTTTATTAGAGGTAGTGAAATATAGTGACCGATAATACCAGATTTTCCAGTAATAATAATATCAATTATTCCTAATCCAGATACAAAGAAAACAATAGATCCGATTAGTTTCAAAAATTCAAATCTTGTTTGAATTGATTTAAAAAAAGCAATTCCCAGCATCGATAAAATTATTGGAATCAGAAAATAGCCAATACCAAATAATTTATTTAGTAAAGTATAAGCACTATTTCCAACAACGCCGGCTTTACCTAGTGAAGCGAGTATTGAAATTATAGCAATAATAAAACATACGACAGCGATCACTCCTTGTAAAGTTTCAGGTTTTATATTTCTTACTATATTCTTCTTGCTCATTGCGTTTAATAATAACACATTTTAATCAAATTTTGTTTTGATTAAGTTTGCAATTCAAAATGTCTTATATATAATAGACATTAAGTACAAAAGTGTCTTATATAAGTGTAAAGGACAGTTTATTACGGTATAAAAGACATTTTAATTTTAAAAGACATGCAAGATTCTTTTTTTCAAAACAAGAGAGAGAAAATAAGCGCTGCAATATACATTGTTACGAATCTTTTATCGGACAATGAACCGCTTAAATGGAAGTTAAGAGACATCTCTCTATGTCTTTTACCTGTGATATTTGTAAAGGACAATAAAAAATCTTCTTTGTATGAGACATCAGTCAATGGGTTAATATATAAATGTTTAGAAATTATTTCAACTATGGAAGTAGCACATTATGCTGGAATCATTTCTAAAATGAATTATTCTATAATTACTGCGGAAATCCATACCCTCATTGAATATTTTAAAGAAGAGATTAAAACATTTCCTGTGATAAATGATATTTTATTAGATGAAAAACAGACAAACCACAAATTACCACCAGGGAATACTATTAAAAATAAGAAAGAATATGCAAGAAAAGACGCAAGTTCAAGACAATCAATCATAATTAACATGCTTCAAGACAAAAATAATTTGACCATAAAGGACTTTACTAAATCTATTCAGGGTTGTAGTGAAAAGACAATACAAAGAGAGCTTTCTGTGTTGGTAATAAAGGGTATTTTGAGAAAAGAAGGTGAGCGGAGATGGAGCACTTATTCACGAAATTGACTTTAAAATACAAATAGTGTAAGGTGGGGATGTGGTTATTAGACATAGTTATCCACATTTATATGTTTGCATGACTTTAATGTAGATATATAATTAGCTCACGGTTGATAGTAATGGCGAGGACTTTGAAAATTAAATAGAGAAATTACAGAAATTCTTTGTTCTTAATCGTATCGGTTTTGGCAGAAATTCGGACCACATTTCGTCAACTAATCTTTTTGATTTGTGTCGATTACATTTAAATCAAAAAGAATAGTATTAAGGATAATAATAAAGAAGGTTGATAATTTTTATTATTGTTTTGGAATTATTAGATTATTTAGATTATTAAGTTTTATTATAAAAAAATTATGAGTATTATTACAAAAAATACTGCAAAAATAGTATTGGGCCTAGTATTGGCTTTAACTGTTGTTGCGGTAGGTGCAAACGCAGCTAGTGCTTCAGCACTTACATCTGGACAGATTTCTGCAATCATAGGATTGCTTCAATCATTCGGAGCTGATGCAACGACAATTGCAAATGTACAAGCATCGCTTACTGGAGGAACTCCAGTGGTGGCAAGTGCTACATTTTCTTCGCATCTTCAATTGGGAGATAGAGGAACAGAAGTTATGAAACTTCAGCAAGTATTGAATGCAAACGCTCTTACTAAAGTTGCTTCAGTAGGTGCAGGTTCACCTGGAAACGAGACAACATACTTTGGTGGTCTTACAAAGGCCGCTCTTATGAAGTATCAGACTTGGGCAGGTATTTCTGCAACTGGCGTAGTAGATGATCCAACACTCGCAAAACTTAACGGAGTAACGACAACTACTACAACTACAACGACTGGAACTACAGTAACTACAACTACTGGCTCAACAGGTATTACAACTCCTGGAGCAGAAGGTTCTATTACTGTAACTCTTGGTTCAGATCCTTCAAGTGGAACAACCGTTAGAGAAGCTGAATCAAATAAACCAGTTATTGGTATAAAGATTGAAGCTGTAAGTTCAGATATGGATGTTCAAAGAATCAAGGTAAATCTTGGTACCGCTTCTTCAATTTATACAAAAGTATTTAGCAAATTGAATCTTATTGATGATACAGGACGAGTACTTACTTCTCTTCCTCTTGACTCAAGCACAGTTACAGCAGATAGTTCAAACAACTATCAAGTAACTCTTTCAGGTTTCCATTATGTTGTTGCAAAGGGTGCAATCAAAACTTTGAAAGTTACAGCTGACCTAAAGAGTTCAATTAGTTCAACATACACTGGTTCAAAGACCATTCAAATTGATGCAAACGGTGTTCGCTCAACTGATGGTGTAGGAATTGACCAATACGGTCCTTCAGCAGCGATTTCTCGTTCAGTTACTGTAGCTGCGACAGTTACAGATAGCGCAACTCTTACTGTATCTTTGGGAAGTGATACTCCAAAATCAGCTGAGGTTGTTGCAAATGAAAATAAAGACGGTGATGCAACTGAGGATGACCTTGATAAACTTACCCTTGCAACCTTCAAACTTGAAGCAAAACAAGATGATATCAAGATTACTAACTTCATCATTGGTGTTGCTAATAACGGAACAGGTCTCGCAACTGCGACAACTGCTTACCTTTATGATGCAAGAGACGGAAGCTTAATTAGTTCAGGTGCAATCGGCACAAATACCGGTGTTGCAACCTTTACAGATGATTTCTGGGTTAAATTAAGTGAAAATGGGGGTGTTAGAAATGTAATTCTTAAGGCAGATATTCGAGATGCGGATACGACAGCAACAACTTTCGTTGCGTCATCATCAAATACTGCAGTAAGTATTACCGCTGAGAATTCAACAGGTACATCTGTTACACCTTCGGGAACAGCTAGTGGTAATTCAGTTATAGTTCGAGAGTCTGGTCCTATCTTTACACTTACGTCGAAGACGGCTGGGGTATCAAAGGTTTCAAATACCACAGTTTCCACATCTACCTTGACTACAACATTTAATCTAAATATCAAGGCAGTTGGAGGAAATATCAGCTTCGGTACGTCAGCGTCTGGTACACCAGCATTTGGTACGTCTACGACCTACTTTAAGATTTACCAGAATGGTACTGCACTTGCAGGTACGATATTCCGAACAGCATCTTCGACTGATTTTTCACAACCATCATCGGGTGTGACTACGTCAGGTATTGGTGCAAACAGTTGGATGCTTTACAGTGGTAACGAAGTTAATGTTCCTGTAACATTCAGTGTTGTGTCTCGAAGTCATATTACTGGTGCAGATATCGGTGATGGTAGCAGTAGCTACGCAGTCGGTATTGAAGGCATCAAATGGACAAATGAAACAGATGGAGGTAATCAAACAACATCTTTCATGTCAGGTAATGTTGATTGGAGAACAACGGGTTATGTACTTCCTTAAGCTTAAGGCTTAAGTATGCTCTCCTTGTAGCGGGTTAAAAGGCTATACAAAACCACCCTATCGAATGATAGGGTGGTTTTGTTTTACCTGGTATATGGTGTTACAATAATCTTATGCTTAAACTTTTTGATAAAACATTCTTTAGATTTCTTATGGGATTTAGTGTCATTTTATTAGTTAGTTTCGGAGTGCTTTTTGCAACTGGATATTATGATTCTCATAAAGCAGATTCTATTGCTAAACCACCATCTTCTGTACAAAAATGATTAATTTAGCTCTGGCATTATCAACAATAATTATATTTGTATCACCTCCGCAAACATTACAGAAAAATGTTATTTCTCAACCAATGATTGTACAAGTTCAAGAAGAAGGTACTGGACAAAAAATAAAAGCCGGAGAAACTATTGATCTCACTGTTACTTCTTCATCAAAAACAGGAGAGTTTTCTTCAAATGATACTTCTTGGAAAAGAGATAATACTTTTGTAATCAACAAAACATTTGCCAATCGCACTTTTTATTATAAAGACTCAACTTCTGGCGAATATATAATCACAGCAACAATGAAAGGCAGGGAAAGTGGAAAGGTGTGGATAACTACAGAGCCAATAACCATACAAAATAACCTTATCATGCAGTCGCCTAGCCCTTTGGTTACTTCTCATTCTGTTGTTCCTATCGTTTCTGCTTATAAAACTACTGATATTATAAAAAGCCCTCAACCTGTTTTGATAGAAAAAGAACCAGTAGTTAATCAAAGTTTCTCATCAAAAATTTGGTCATTTATTAAACGATTATTTTTTTGATTTTGATTGACAATTCAAGTAAGTTGAAATAGTATGATTACAAGGCCAAAGACAGTAGGTATAAAATAAATCCTGCCTAGACATCTCTAACGCCTTTAAAGGTCGCTAATATAATATAAGTATAAGGAAATAGTATAAGAAAGAGAATTCTCATACTCATACTCTTTCCTCATACTACCCAAATGGCATTAACAAAAACAAAGAAGAAAGAAGTATTAGATAGTGTTGATAAAATTATAAAAGATTCAAAAACTGTAGTGTTTGTGAATTTTCACGGACTTAAGGTTGCTGATTCAACACAAATACGTAGAAAATTGAAAAATGAAGGAGTAGGTTTTCTTGTTGCAAAGAAAACACTTACAAAGAAAGCTTTTGATTCTAGTGAGTTTGTTGGTATTATGCCAGAGCTTGATGGAGAACTTGGTCTTGCATATAGTAAAGATTTAACTTCTTCAGCCCGCGAAGTTTATGAGTTCACTAAAAAATACAAAAATTCTTTGGCTATTTTAGGAGGAGTTTTTGACGGTAAATATCTAACAAAATTAGAAATGACCGATATTGCGCTAATTCCTCCAATGAAGACGCTTCAAGGAATGTTTGTAAACATCATCAATTCGCCAATTCAAGGGTTTGTCATAGCGTTAAGTGAGATTACAAAAACTAAAAATTAATTAAATTATTAAAACCATGGAAGAAACAAAAATAGAAAAGATAGAGGTTCCTGCAAAATTTAAAGACCTTGTCTCTGAAATAGAGAAAATGTCAGTAATTGATTTAAATGAGTTGGTAAAAGTTCTTGAAAAAAAGTTTGGTGTGTCCGCACAAGCCGTTGCGGTTGCCGGCCCAGCGGTTGCAGCTGCTGTGGTAGAAGAAAAAAGCACATTTGATGTTCACCTTACATCTGCTGGTGACCAGAAGATTGCGGTAATCAAGGTAGTTAAGGAAGCTCTTGGAATGGGGCTTAAAGAAGCAAAAGACCTAATAGACGCAGCACCTTCAAAACTAAAAGAAGGAATGAAAAAAGAAGAAGCTGAAGCACTAAAGAAGAATATTGAAACTGCTGGTGGAAAAGTGGAATTAAAATAGAGAAGTGCTAGAATAGGCGACATATGGAAATTATATCAAGACTGTTTGGAAGTGCGGCAAAAGTAAAGATAATGCGACTTTTTCTTTTTAATCCAGGAATTTCTTATGATTTAAAGGAAATTGCGGAACGAGCAAAAATAAAGGAAAAAGAAGCAAATGATGAACTAGATACATTAGAAAAAATGGGTCTTGTTAAGAGTAGGCGTTATGTGAGGGAAATAATTACGGAAAAAGGTAGAGGGAAAAAAAGAAAAAAACATATAAAAAAGATAAAAGTTATCGGTTATATGTTAGATGAAGCATTTCCGTATATGGTGGCACTTAAAAATCTATTAGTTAATGTGACTTTACCTAGTCATCAAGAAATATCAAAAAGATTTAGTGATGTTGGTAGGATAAAAATACTTATCGTATCTGGATTATTCATTCAAGATTGGGATAGTAGAGTTGATTTGCTTATTGTGGGTGACGCTATTAAACAAGGCAAGCTTGAAAATGTCATAAAAAATCTAGAAGCCGAAATAGGCAAGGAATTAAGGTATTCTGCTTTTGAAACATCAGATTTTTACTACAGATTGGGTATTTTTGACAAACTTATTCGCGATATATTAGATTTTCCTCATATAAAGATGATTGATAAACTGGGGATATAGTAATTTGACACTATGATATAATAAGAGCACACATTAAAGGTCGGTACTATTTTATGTGTTTATATTAATAATATTTATAGTAATTTTAAATCAAATGATATTACAAACTTGGAGCAATGTGCTTCTTCAGTCGTTTAAAAATATTTGGCTTGGGGTAGCTAGCTTCGTGCCAAATCTTGTTATAGCGGTTATTATCTTTATCGTGGGTTGGGCAGTAGGTTCACTTATTGGTAGAATTATTTCGCAAATTATTCGTTCCATCAAACTTGATCAGATGCTTAAAAGTGCTGGGGTAGAAGACCTAGTAAAGAAAGCTGGACACAATCTTGATTCAGGAAAATTTGTTGGAACTCTTGTGGAATGGTTCGTTATTGTGGCATTTCTAGTTGCATCTTTTGATGTACTTGGACTTACTGATGTAAATCTATTTCTTCAGGATGTATTAGCGTATCTTCCTCGAGTAATTGTTGCAGTACTTATCCTTCTTGTTGCTGTAGTTATTGCAGATGTAATGCAGAAAGTGGTTGCTGCAGCATCTCGAGCAGCCGGAATACATTCAGCGGGTTTTCTTGGTACTGTTACAAAATGGTCAATATGGATATTTGCTATCCTTACAGCGTTAGTACAGCTTAATATTGCGGTAGGATTTATCAACACGCTATTTACTGGCGTAATTGTAGCTATCTCTCTTGCTTTTGGTCTTTCTTTTGGCCTAGGTGGTCAGGATGCAGCGGCAAAAACAATTGAGAAGGTACGAAACGAAATCTCACATAAATCATAATTGTAATTTTTTAAAAACCGCGCATTTGTTTACATTTGTGGCGGTTTTTAATTTGACTTCTTTTTTAGCTTAATATATACTAGTTTTTATCAGAAATATGTTAATAAACCACCAAAAACGGCATATATAAATGACTTGTAAAAGTTGTATGTATGTGCCGCTTTAAAAAGCGGTTTTATTTTTCAGAACGACAGTGTCATTGACAAATCTATTCTGTCGCGACAAGAACCATAACAAATGGGTCTTTTCAATGTTGCAGACAGCCGTCCCGAGCGTGAGCGAGGGACGAAACCTTTATTAATTTGAGTAATCAGAAATTAATAAAGATAGGTAAAATACCCCGACGTAAAAAGTCGGGGCTCCGACCCCCTGTAAAAGGGCGTCGGGGTTGTAATTAAGTAAGCGTGGTTTTTAAATTTCCTAATAGGAAATTAAGAGCATATGGTGGATGCCTTGGCTTAAAGTGGCGATGAAAGACGTGGCGTGGCAACGATACGCTTCGGGGAGGTGCCTAGCAACCTTTGATCCGAAGATTTCTGAATGGGGAAACCCACCCTGTCCGCAAGGATTTAGGGGACTCTCTACTAGATAGAGAGAGCGTACCCTGGGAAGTAAAACATTTCAGTACCAGGAGGAATAGAAAAAAATGTTCGCAAGAACGATATTTCCTTAGTAGCGGCGAGCGAAAAGGAAACAGCCCAAACCTAACCTGAATAAGGTTGGGGGTAGTAAGGTGAGAATTTCGTTATTTATAATGAAAAGAGTTAAAAAATATATTATTAACCGAAATAGCTGGAACGCTATGCCCCAGAAGGTAATGGCCCTGTAGGTGAAAATAATATATCTCTTTTGTTCTCATTCTTGAGTACCTCAAGACATGAATAGCTTGAGGGAATCTGCCGGAACTAACCGGTAAGGCTAAATACACTTTAAGACCGATAGTGAACAAGTACCGTGAGGGAAAGGTGAAAAGAACCCCGGTAAGGGGAGTGAAATAGATCTGAACCCATATGCTTACAAGGAGTCGGAGCCCCGATCGCAAGATCGTGGGTCACGGCGTGCCTATTGAAGAATGAGCCAACGAGTTGATATATTCGGCTGCCTAAGTCCTTAAGGATGGAGGCGTAGGGAAACCGAGTGTGAATAGCGCGATTATGTCTAATATATCAGACCCGAAGCCAAGTGAGCTTGTCATGTGCAGGGTGAAAGTCGATGAAAATCGACTGGAGGCCCGAACCGGTGAGCCGTGCAATACTCTCGGATGACGCGTGATAAGAAGTGAAAAGCTAATCGAACTTGGTAATAGCTGGTTCTCTCCGAAATAGCTTTTGGGCTAGCGTCGAGATTACCTT
>CAYHTR010000008.1:0-8730 GCA_964359745.1 uncultured Candidatus Saccharibacteria bacterium
AGTAGGTCATTATATTATTTACTTTTTTCGTAAATCTGCCCAAAGTGCTATTGCTACTAAAGCCAAAAAGAGCGTCACTTCCAACCAGTTTTGTTTCTGAATAGCTTCGACAAGTGCTGTGCCAAAAAGAATTACTATTACTGCTAAGCTAGTGAATTTTAGATTTTTCATATTTATATTATAGCATTTTGGCGAAAACGGCGATTCTATTTTTTGGCTGCGGGACTTGGAATCGAACCAAGATTCACGGCTTCAAAGGCCGCTGTACTACCATTATACGATCCCGCAATATTATTTCTTTTTCACGCCTACAATCTTTCAACTTTCTCTCATACATTCTCGCCTCTTGTTCTGAATTAAAATCTTTAGTATATACAAGGATAAATGGAACATAATGTTTTGTTGATCGTACCTTTCCATCATTATGTTCCTTGACCCTTTCTCTAATTCTATTAGTACTTCCTACATAATACCACTTCTTTGCTAAACTTTTTATTATATATACTTTCCACATAAAAGCTGTACTACCATTATACCTGCCTGCGCAGGCAGGCGATCCCGCAATAGTTATAAAATACTACAAAAAGACGATTTTGACAATAAAAAATCCCCTGACGCTAATCGTCAAGGGTTTGTGTTTTGGTCATATTGCCCGCCAAATAAAAAAGATTCTCTTTTCGGCTTTTTTTTCCACATAACCTTTTGCTTTAAAAAGCCGTTGAGGAATACTGCAAGAAAAGAAATAGGTTTCGTAAGCTGATAATAGTCCGGGAAAAAACTCTGAATCTTTTTTACGCAAAATCACACCAAGTGGGTTTAATACATACGGCATCTCAAACCCCAATTCTTCTTTAAGTGCTCTTATCGCGGATTCATTAGGATTTTCATTTTCACGAATTTTTTCTCCTAAACTGGTGTCTATGTTCCGACATTTGGTTGTGCCATCTGTAAATTGTTGTTTTTCTTCAACAAGTTTCCATGCATATTTATCATCAACGTGATAGTAAACATTTATGGCTACAACTCTGATGAAACGAACAAGATTTCTTTCTGTATTGGTTGTTAATTTTGTCTCCCTGTTGATTATCTCATCTAGGAGATGTTGAACTGTTTTTGTACCATTTTTACCCCATTTTTGGGTATTTATCCCTGCTTTTTCAAGCTTTTCTTTCAATTTTTCAAGAGTCATATTGCTCCTCCTTTCTATTTTGATACTACTCTGTAAGTTTAATTACTGCAAGCTCTAAAGGTAATTCTTCAATATACGATTTGCCGAGGAGGTCATAGACATTTAACATTTCTAGAAGTGTTGCGGAATTGATTTTGGAATCTTTTGCTTCGGCGGTATGTTTTAAAAAGACAAAATCTTCTTCAGAAACCTCTTTCATTATTTGATTTTCCATTTCTTTGGCGTTTTTTAAAATTAGGACATAGCGAAGTTTTGCTAGAATAAGTTTTAAATATATTTTCATATCAACATTATTTTCTTTTGCCTGAGATACAGCTCTTAAACCTTTTATTTTGTCTCCAGAATTGATGGCGACCACGAAATCATTTACAATATTCTCCCTCGGCGCACCTGTTACTAATTCAATGTCTTCAATAGAGATTTTCTTTTTAGAATTTGAACTTATGACTTTATCTAAAATTCCAAGCGCATCTCTAAAAGAGCCATCTCCTAAAATAGCCATAAGTTCTGCTCCGGTGTTATCTATTAAATAACCTTCTTGTTTTGCTGTGTCAATAATGACTTTTTTTAAAACTTTAATTGATGGTTTTTTGAAAATAAAAGTTTGACAACGAGAAATGACTGTTTCTGGAATTTTATGATTTTCTGTTGTGGCAAGAATGAAAATAACGTGTTTTGGCGGTTCCTCCAATGTTTTTAAAAGAGCATTAAAAGCATCTTTGGAAAGCATATGCACTTCATCAAGAATATAAACTTTATAAGGTGACTCAAGTGGAAGTGTACTGACTGATTCTCTCAACTCACGAATATCGTCAATTCCCCTATTTGAAGCGGCATCTATTTCGTAAAGATCATTTGAAGTACAACCAATGGCGTCAGCAAAAATTCTGGCAACCGTAGTTTTTCCAGTTCCTCTTGAGCCAGAAAAAATATAGGCGTGAGAGATATTACCAAGTTTAATGGAACCTTCCAACACCTTAATTATATGATCTTGTTCTATGACATCAGAAAACTTCTGCGGGCGATATTTTCTGTATAAAGCGACATTTGTTTCTTTCATAAAGACATTATACCAAAAAATAATGAATAAAAAATGCGATGATGACATCGCATTTTATGAAGAAAGAACTGTTAGGCTTTTTTGGGTCTGAATAATTGGAAAAACCGACTAATTAGCGAAGGTGAATGAGGTAGAAGATCTTCAGTTACTTGAAGTTTACAACAAGCACTGATGAAATCTTCTCGTTTTATCGGACAATCCAATTTTTTGAAATCTTCAAAAAAAGATTCGTTTATTTCCGTTTTGCCAGAATTCATCACGATAAAAACTCCTTGCTCATTAAAAAACACATTCTGATGGGAGAGTTTCATCAAAGATAGTGTGGAGAGGAGAAGTTTTATATCTTGATAACGATCGGGAAAACGATTTTCAAGACGACGAGCTACCTGTGACATAGTTATCCTTTCTTTTTACTTTTTATATAATATCACATTTATTATTTTTTCCACCTCTTCAGCATTCTTTGTTTCCATAAGTTTTGTGCGTAATTCTGTAGCACCAGGAAAACCATTTATATATGCCTTAAAGTGTTTTTTCATTACGGAGAAATTTTTTACATCACCGAGTAATTCATCAAATAATTTTGTATGCTCAACCAAAACCTCTAATTTGTCTTTCAATACTGGAATTTTTTCATAAAATAGCCACGGATTTCCAAAAATAGCTCTGCCCAACATCACCCCATCAGCACCTGTTTCTTCAGCTTTAGCTCGTGCATCAGCGAGATCTTTTACATCACCATTACCAAATATTAATGTTTTTGAACCAAGTTTATTTCTAATTTCTACAGCTTCTTTAATGTGTCCCCATCGTGCTGGAACTTTCGACATTTCTTTTCTGGTTCGGGCATGAATGGTGATAACCGCTGGTTCTTCAGCCAAAAGTTCCGGCAACCATTTTTCAAGTTCATTTTTGTTGTAACCAATTCTTGTTTTAACCGATACAGGCAAACCACCCGCTCCGAGTTTTGCAGACCGAATAATTTCTCTCGCTAATTTTGGATTTTTGATTTGTGCTGCTCCAGCCCCTTGTTTTTCAATGCTTTTGTCAGGGCAACCCATATTTATATCAATGCCGTCAAAACCGAGTTTTAATGCTAGCGCTGATGCTTTTTCAATCATTTCTGGTTTAGCAGAAAAAAATTGAGCTACAATTGGTCTTTCACTTTCGCTAAATTGTAGATCCTTCATTAGTTTTTTCTTTCCTTTTTCGTCAGCTAGAATTAATCCATCAGCAGAAACAAATTCAGTCCACATAACATCTGGTTTTCCATATTTAGCGATAATTTGCCGAAAAGCAACATCTGTAACATCTGCCATCGGCGCCAACACCATAATCGGTTTCCCGCCCAATTTTGTTCGGGCAAGTTTTAACTTTTGCCAAAAATTCATTTTGCTAAATATTTATTCTTATTAGCGACATGTTGGTCATGTGTTTCTGCGTAATGCATAATGCCTTTTTTATCAGATAAATAATAGAAATATTTTGTGTCAGTCGGATTTACTGTGGCGGTAATAGAATCAAGTCCAGGATTATTGATTGGGCTGGGAGGCAAACCTTTGTTTTTATAAAGATTGTAAGGAGAATCAATAGTTAAATCAGTGTAATATATTTTAGGGGTGCTTATACCGTATATATATGAAAAAGTCACATCTACTTGAAGCGGCATTCCTATTTTTATTCTTTTCCATAAAATTCCAGCAATAATTTTCTTATCTTCTATTTTTGGCGCTTCTTTTTCAACAATTGAAGCCATTGTTATGACATCTTTAAGAGATTTTCCAGAAATATCTATTTTGGGCTTTATTGACGCAATTTTTTTATCAAAATTATCAGTAAGAAGTTTAATTATTTGTTTTTCGTTAATATTAGGAAGAACTAAATAAGTATCTGGAAATAAATAACCTTCTTTATTTTTTGTAAGTTTTATGAAATTATTTTTATTAAATTTAGTTAATTTATTATTAGTTGTAAAAATATTAACAATTTCTGATAAAGTGCTCCCCTCTGGAATAACAATTTTTATCGGAGCGATTCCATATTTTCCATTTGTGATGCGAAAAGCCACTTCACTTGCGTGGGTTTGTTTTTGAAATAAGTAATCCCCTTCCATAACTTTTTTTTCGCCACCGTTAGCTATAATAAACATTCTAAAAAAAAACGCTGAACGGATAATTCCTTTATCTTCAAGTGTTTGAGAAATGGATTTGAGTGATGTTCCTTTTTCTATTGTGACTGTAATTTCTGAAGGAAAATTTTTTGGAGGATAGTTATACCATCCATAAGAGATAATAAATACAGCAATTATGGTTAAAAATATTTTCATATATTAAATAGGTAAATTTGAAGGTGCTTCGGATTTCTTTGAAGGAATACGAGTAAGTGTTGGCGTAGTTGTAACTTTTCCAGGAAAATGAAAGACGGATGCTAATTCTTCAACATTCATAACAAATGATGTTCCAATAAACGGAGGGAAGAAAAAAGAACGGCGTTTATATGCTTCTAATCCCATTTTTCGCGCGCTATTTTGTCGCATTTCTTTATAGTCCTGCCAAGGATAATCAAAATCAGAAAGCCAATTTGTGGCTTTAAAACCGTTCAAATGAGGAGCGGTATATGATTGCAACATTGTTCTTAATCCACCTATTTGATTTCCATCGAAATTTTCTTTTTTAGCCATATAAATCACCCTCATTCCTACATCGAAAGACACTTTTGATGTTTGTCTTTCTATTGCTGCAATTCGTTCTAATTGACCTTTTGTTGGATTAGGAAATTTTGGAAACTCTGATTTTTGATCTTCTTTTGGTATGGCTTCTTTACGTATTTTTTCAATTTCTTCTTTGGCGCCTTTTTTCCACGGGTCAGGGTCAGCTTTATGAGCTCTGATTATAATTTGCAACCAAGCTTGTTGTCCTTTTCCTATTGAACCCATGTATTCAATGAGATGATTTATCGGGTCAATTTTACTTTCTTCTTCTAATTGTTCTTTGGTGTCTATTCCATAATCGGTATAAGTTTTTATCGGATAAAAACTTTTTTCGGCTTTTTTGATATCAACGACATATAAACCCATTTTTTCAGGATTGAAATGAATTGATTTTGAATAATCTTGTGCTTCATATATTTCAATTCCAGAATATTGAGCATAAAGACCGCTTTCAATTAAATTTTTATATTTTTTGGGAGTATAAATGTAAAATTTCACATTACCTTCAATTGAAATTATTTCAAGAGAAAAAATTGCTCGTGTTTGTCCTTTCCAATATCTATCAATAAAAGTTCCTTCTCCACCTTTTTGGTTTAAGACCATTATGAATGTCTCCATAGCAAAAGGCGATTTCAGTATTTCTTGTGGTAGTTTTATTTCAAGTAAAATATTTTCAAGTTTGGCAAAATAAGCCGCTTGAACATAATTTATCCAAGTTCTCCAGAAAATTACAAACAACAATATCGGCAACCAATACGGAGAATAATCAATAATCAACTTTAATGACATATGTCACTATTATACAACCTTTTCTTTGTTTTGAATAATAGAATATTTACCATCTTTGCTTTTTAGAAAAAATTTAGGATTTTGCAAATTAACCATAATGGTATTTTCTTTGACATATCGTTCTTTAAGCACTTTTTCAATGATTTCTTCTTTGTTTAAAGGACCTGTTTTTTCAAGAATTTTTCGGATAACATCTTTAACGACTCCACTCATATAACCCCACTCTGAAAGTGCGTAAAGTCCCCGCCCCACAAGAACAAATCGTGGATCTTTTATGAGTTCATTGTGGCAAGTTGCAACATGGGCTTTTTTCTTGAATATTTGTTCAATACTTTTTGCAACTTCTTTGAAGTGAATTGGTGAGCCGTGTTTTCTAATTACCAAAAAAGCATAATCACGCATACCTTTTGTTTTTATATTTGGAGAAGAAGAAATTCCCCATTCGCCCAAAGGATTTTTGCCGATGTTTTTCGAAATACCCAACCATCTTCTTACGATTTCTTGATTTTTATATTTTTCAGAGACATCTTTAAGATGTTCTAGGAATGTTGAAACAATCTCGCTTTCAGGAATGAGATCCTTATCTGTTAAACCAGTATATAATTTTCTTAAAGCTTCATGAACATCTTTCGCAAGTTTTTCATTAACATGCCATCTGTGACGAAATTCATCATCTTCTTTTTCTCTTTTGAATGCTTCGCCTAACACAAGCAATAAATTTAGATGATTTTGAATATTTTTATCTTTTGATAGATGATTAAGAAGATCATCTTCCAAAACAATACCTCCTAATGAATGGAGTAGTTGCTCAAGCTCGTCAAAAGAATTTTTTTCTTGTTTATAAATTTCTGATTTTCTAATGTTATTTAAAGCGTAATTCTCAATTTGACGAACTCGTTCTCTTGTGATACCATAAATTTTTCCAATAGCTTCAAGAGTCATTCTGCTGGTATTTTTTCCAAGACCATAACGACTTGTGATTATTTCTCTAGCACGGTCAGGAAGAACCGATAGAAGTTTCTTTGTTACTTGTTTTGGTTTGAGTTGTAGCTCTGATGTCATATCCTATTTGTATCACTATTATAATTTAAAGTCAAATACATGTTTATTCTACCACAAAATTAATTAATTTATTTTTCACAAAAATGGTCTTTTTTACAGTTTTTCCTTCTGTCCACTTGATAATATCCTTATTTTCCAAGGCTTTTTTGACAACTATCGATTCTTCCGTATTTATCTCCATTTCAATCATTGCTCTCATTTTACCATTTACTTGAATGACAGTATTTGACTTAACATCTTTCATTTTATCCTCATTATATACTGGCCAAGCCCCAGTATGTATTGATGTTTTATGTCCAATTTCATACCATAATTCTTCGGTGATATGAGGTGCGAAAGGAGAAAGAATTTTCAAAAATAATTCATATAAATTTTGATTTATTTTTTCAAATTTATCCATTTCATTAGCAAGAATCATCATATGCGAAATTGCTGTATTAAAACTCATTGTTTCAATATCATCATTTACTTTTTTAATCGTCTGATGGACTTTCTTTTCAAGAGAATTGTCGATTGGAGTATTATTTATTTTATCTTTTAATTTCCAAATTTTTTCTATAAAACGACGAGGGCCGATAATGCTTTCTGTACTCCATGAAAACTCTTGTTCAAATGGTGCAGCGAACATTTCATAAACTCTAAGAGTGTCAGCACCATATGTTTCAATGATTTTGTCAGGATTAACAACATTTCCTCTGGATTTTGACATTTTTTCTCCATTTTCCGCCAAAATAAATCCATGAGAAGTCCGTTTCTGATAAGGTTCTTTGGTTGGCACTATTCCAATATCAAATAAAAACTTGTGCCAAAAACGAGAATATAAAAGATGTAGAGTTGTGTGCTCCATTCCACCGTTATACCAGTCAACCGGAGTCCAATATTTAAGTTTTTCCTTATCTGCCAAAGCGATATCGTTGTCAGGATCCAAATAACGAAGATAATACCAAGAAGAGCCAGCCCAATTTGGCATTGTATCAGTTTCGCGTCTTGCTCTTTCTCCGCATTTCGGGCATTTAACATTTACCCACGAGTCAATTTTAGAAAGTGGTGATTCTCCCGTATCAGTTGGAGTGTAATTTTCTACTTCTGGTAAAATCACAGGCAAATCTTTTTCTGGTACTGGAATCCAACCGCATCTATTGCAATTAATCATCGGTATCGGTTCGCCCCAATATCGCTGGCGAGAAAATATCCAATCGCGAAGTTTATAGGTTGTTACTTTTTTCCCTATTGAATTATTTTCTACAAATTTTTCTTTAATCGGTAAATTGTATTTTTTAGCAAATTCAAAATCTCGTTCATCTTGTGCTGGCACTGCCATAATTGCTCCTGTACCATATGATGCAAGTACATAATCAGCAATCCAAATTGGCAATTCTTCATTATTTGCCGGATTTATAGCTTTTATTCCCTTCAATTCCACTCCGGTTTTAATTTTGGTATCTGTAGTCCTTTCTATTTCTGTTTTCTTTTTAGTTTGTACGATATATCGTACAACTTCTTCTTTATTTTCTATTTTTAATTTTTCAACAAGCTCGTGTTCTGGCGCCAAAACGACATAGGTTGCTCCAAAAAGAGTATCAGCTCGTGTGGTAAAAACTTTAATGGAGCCAGTCTCCTGTAGGAGCCTGGCTCCTACAACTTTAAACTCTATTTCTGCCCCTTCGCTTTTGCCTATCCAATTTCTTTGTTGGATTTTTATTCGCTCTAAATAATCGACTGAATCCAAATCATCATAAAGTCGGTCGGCGTATTTTGTAATAGCAAGTATCCATTGTTCTTTTTCTCGCTTTTCTACTGGTGAACCGCATCGCTCGCAATTTCCATTTATTACTTCTTCATTAGCAAGACCAATTTTATCTTTAGGACAAAAATTTATCATCTTTTTTTCTTTATAAGCTAAACCTATTTTATAAAGTT
>CAYHTR010000008.1:8740-19841 GCA_964359745.1 uncultured Candidatus Saccharibacteria bacterium
GAAAATCCACTGCGTCCATTTATAATATTTTGGATCAGTAGTATTTATTTCTCGCGACCAATCAAATGAAGTACCAAGCATTTTAATTTGTCGCTTAAAATTTTCTGTGTTTTGTTTTGTAACAATAGCAGGATGCACACCTGTTTTTATTGCATAATTTTCTGTGGGAAGTCCAAAAGCGTCCCAACCGATTGGATAAAGCACATTAAATCCTTGCATGCGGCGTTTTCTAGAAACAATATCCATACCAATATAAGGACGAGGGTGGCCCACATGAAGTCCGTCACCAGAAGGATATGGAAATTCTATAAGCCCGTAGAATTTTGGCTTCGACGAGTCATTATCCGCCTTATAAATTTCATCTTCTTCCCATTTCTTTTGCCATTTTTCCTCTATTTCTTTATGATTATAGTTTTTCACCTTCTTGTTATTTTTATTGATTATCCTTAAACTTTTTTATAGCTACCCAAATCAAAATAGCTAGAGCAATTCCTAAAATAATTACTTTTATCAGATTATCAGCTGAAGTCCAATATCGCATTGAAGCAATAATAAATGATAAAACTCCCGCCAAAGAAAGCGCGGTGCTAATTAACATATTGCCTTTAAAAAAATTCCCGACAGCTACGCAAATAGCTCCCAAAAGTACTAAAGTAATAAATACATTTCTATCATAAACTTTCTGGGCGTCTTCAAAATTATTTCGGCAAGTAAATTGTAAATCACAATAACCTTTCGGTTGTGTTTCTCCAACTTGCATTGGCTTACCATAATAATTATCAGTCCACTGTCCGCCTTTATCTACACAAACTTTTTGTGTATCTGGAATAGTAACTACTTGCGAAGTATTGGAACAAAAGGTCTCATAAACTGGTTGTTTGTAGACCAAAGAAAGAACATAATTAAAAAATAAATTAAGAACAATAACAATACCAATAATAAGAGACCACTTTAAAACTTTTGATTGTGTTTTCATATATATACAATTATATCATTTTATATCTTAAACTCAATCACATCACCGTCTTTAACAATATATTCCTTGCCTTCAGTGCGAGATAATCCTTTTGCAAGTAATTTATCCCATTCTATGACTTCAGCTTTAATAAATTTATCTTTAAAATCAGTGTGAATTGCGGTACCCGCCATTGGCGCAGTCCACCCTTTTACAATGGTCCACGCGCGGGTTTCATCTGTTCCAGTTGTGAAATAAGTGATGAGATTTAACATTTTATAACCTTCTTTTATTAAATCGTCTATGCCATCATTTTTACCTTCTCTAAACATCATCTTTTCTTCCCCACTCAAATCTTTCAAATCCTCCTCTATTTTTGCGTCAACAATTACAAAATTAGAATTGCTTTCTTTCATAAATTTCATAAGCTCTTGCCATCGCGGGTCGTCTATTTTTTCGTTGAGATTAGTATTTAATCCAGATTTTTTATTTAAAACATAGAGAATGGGTTTTACAGTAAGCAAATTAAGTTGTTTTATAAGAGGTTTTTCAAATTCAGTAAGCGAAACACTTTTTGCTAACTTCCCTTCCGTCAAAACTTTTTCAATTCGTACCAAAGCATCATTTTCAATGACTGCATTTTTATTTCCTCTTTTTATTTCAGATTTTAAATTAGCAAGTCGTTTGGTAATTGTTTGTAAATCAGCCAAAATAAGTTCAAGATTTATGACTTCAATATCTTTTATCGGGTTTATTTTTCCTTCAACAACATGAATAATATTGTCATCCTCAAAAATACGCACAACTTCGGCAATAGCATCCGTTTCTCTAATATTAGTCAAAAATTGATTACCAAGTCCTTCGCCTTCTGACGCACCCTTTACAAGTCCAGCGATATCAACAAACTCCACCGCCGCAGGAATAGTTTTTTCTGACTTGCTAAATTCTGAAAGCTTAGCGAGCCTAGAATCTGGCACAGTAACAACCCCCACCGACGGGTCGATTGTGGCGAAAGGATAATTAGCCGCAAGGACACTTTTTCGCGTCAAAGCGTTAAATAATGTCGATTTTCCGACATTTGGTAGACCTACGATTCCAATACTTAAGCTCATAATAAAAAGATTCTAACATACTTTTAAAAAAGAAGGGCTACTATTCTTTATATATTCTTACAAACTCCAGTTTGTTGGCATATCACAATATGCTTTTAAATGATTTCAGAAAGCTAGCAAATGTTTTACCGTAAGGCGAGAGTGTATGGATTACGAATTTGCCCTGATATTTTTTGTTAACTAACCCTGCATAATGAAGTCGGCGTGTATGTTCACCGATTGTTTTTGGATTAGCATCAAGCGTCTCAATAATTTGATCAAGAGTAATGCTACCTCTCTCCATTATTATTAATAATATCTCAATCCGGTGATGGTTGGCCATACCTTTAAGATGACGCTCCATTTGTTTGGCTGTTTTGACTTTTACCATATCTTTTAATTATATTCTATTATCCTTACAAACTCCAGTTTATAAGTATATTTGCTATTTATTCAAAAAAGTAATAGCTAGTTGCAGAACTGTTTAAATTAAAACAAAAGCTAACACGCACAGGAAAAGAATTGCTGTAATCACCGCGAATGCAACAATTGTTTTTACGAAAAGCGCGCTTCCCTCTTTTTTATCGCCGTCAATATAAAGTTTCAGCGGAGTAAAAAGAAAACAATACCCCATCATTGCTGCGGAGAGTGTGAATAGCGATATGAAAGCAATCTGGACTATGGGACCGGCTCCATCTACCGACTTCGTAATATGTGAGCTGATATTTATAAGCGTTCCTATTGTAGAAATATACGCCACAGCAGCTAGAGCATTTAAAATTGGATTTTTTGTCATATTAATTATATTATCACATTTAGAGATAGAAGCGACAAAAACAAAAACATTGAAAACAAAATAATCTGTTATGAGAACAACAAAAGCGATAGTTTTAGCGGTTGTGGTAGCGATGTTGGTGTTAGTGACGACGACAGTTCAAGCACAAATCGCACCTACAAATATGGTGCTGATTCCAGCAGGCGAATTCCAAATGGGAGATACGTTTAGCAAAGTTAATAATCAAGAACATCCAATTCGTGTTATTTTCATAAGTGCATTTTATATAGACAAATATGAAGTAACTAAATCACTTTGGGACGAAGTATATAGATGGGCCACTAATCATGGTTATAGTTTCGATAATCCTGGCTCTGGCAAAGCAACAAACCATCCAATTCAGTTTATCAACTGGTATGATGCAGTGAAGTGGTGTAATGCACGAAGTGAGAGAGAGGGATTAATTCCTGCATATTACACAAACTTATCACAAAATATGTTGTACCGTAAAGGACGAGTTGATATGGATAATAATTGGGTTAAGTGGAATATTGGATATCGTTTACCAACGGAAGCTGAATGGGAAAAAGCAGCTCGAGGTGGAACGAGTGGTCATCTTTTTTCATGGACAAATACTGAAACTATCACACATAGTCAGGCAAATTACGAAAGTAAAGAATGGTTGAGTTTTGACATAAGCCCTACACGTGGTTATCACCCAACTTATAACACTGGCGACATGCCTTATACCAGTCCCGTAGGATCATTTGCACCAAATGGATATGGTTTATATGACATGATTGGAAATGTGTGGGATATGTGTTGGGATTGGCAAGATTCACTATATTATGATACTTCACCTAAGGTAGATCCTAGGGGAGGTTCTAGCTCAAGTTTAACTCACGTAGTACGTGGTGGTTGTTGGTTCTATGATGCCAAACATTGCCGAGTAGCAGGTTCTTATGGTTATATGTTAACTACTGCACGTGACTATAGCTTCGGTTTCCGGACAGTTTTAGGGTCAACAATAACATGGAAGCAAGTAATTGAAATTCAACCTAAACAGCCGACATATTCCGAAGCGCCGAAAAAAGAAGATGCGAAAGATAGTTTGGTTTTGGTAACACACGGCTGGCAGCCAGCGTGGAAGCCAGTTGATATGGCGTGGGTGGATGATATGACGAATAACATCACAACCTACATCATTGCTAATGGACTCAATAATTGGCAAGTTAGTGCACATAAGTGGGTGGAGAAAGCACGAACACCTTTTCCAAGCACAGCACTTGATAATGCCGAACAAGAAGGTGGAAATTTAGGTAATTCCATTGCAAATAAAGAATGGAAACATGTGCATTTAATAGCCCATAGTGCCGGGTCGGCATTAATTCGTTCGGCTACAGAAAAAATCAAGGATAAATGGAAAAACACATTAGTTCACCAAACATTTCTTGACCCTTATGTTGGATTAATCTATGGCGGAAGAAACAAATACGGCGATAATGCTGATTGGGCAGATAGTTACTTCACTAAGGACTTGGAAACAAGCGGAGAAATTTTTACACTCACAGAAGGAGCTTTAAAATATGCTTTTAATGTGGATGTGACATTTCTAGACAAAAGCAAAACCACAGGAAATGTTTATCACTCTTCTTCTGGTTCCGTTATCCAACAATGTCAGGAAGCAACAACAACTCACGCATGGCCATATGAGTTTTATTCAAAGACAATCACAGGTTTATTACCTGAGACAGAGATAAAGGGATTAGGTTTTCAAATGAGTAAAGAAGGTGGAAATTGGGATCCTACTAGTATTCAATACAAAGTAGGAAATGATCCATCTTTTGTGTTGGGAACTCCCGACCCCTCTTGCCTTCCCTCTCTCTATCAAACAACACCGGCATACCTCGGCCAAATGAATTTTTCCACCACCCCTTCTACAATTAGCACAACTGGAGTGGTTCAGAAAAATGATTTTGGCTTTAATCTTACGAGCTTAATGCGATTGGTAAAGCTTCAATCGCTTAAAGCTCCCGTTCTCTCGGAGGGACCGGCGTGGATAGCTTCAACGGTCACAATCACCAACGCAGTTAACCTTCTTTCTTTTGAAACCGTTTTCTCAAGCGGGACAGGAGCGGAAGGATTGCTGTCGGTTTATTGGGAAACGAATGTCATTGGAACCATAGACGAACGAGTAGCGTCGTCTGGAATTCATCAATATACATTTCCCATTCCCAAAGTCACAAACGGCATTCAAACACTTGGGTTTCGTTTGGATTCTTTCACTAACATCACTTCAAGCGTGACTGTCACAAATGTTTCGCTTGGATTTGCGGGAGTGAAAGAGCCGTTTTCGTTGTCATTTGTTGGTTCTCAAACAGACGGATTGCCGATACTTCAATTAACAGGTCAAAAGGATTTTAACTACACAGTTGAGACCTCCACTAACCTCATCGATTGGAAAGTGTTTGCAATTCTTGTTAATACAAATGGTGTCGTACGATTCAATTCGTCACCCATTCAAAGCACAGCTTTATTTTACAGAGCTGTTGCGCAATAAGTTCTTTTTAGTTCACGAGAGCCGATGATTAATCGGCTCTTTTTATTTTCTAGATTTTATGTAACCAACTAAAGCACCTATTAGCGAACCAATAATAAACCAAAATGGAACACTAAAAACTACCATGTTCGCTTCAGCAAAACCTGAACTGTAATGAAAAACTGGTCCTAATAAATTTAATATTAATCCCGCGGGATATATTGGACCAATCATTACAAAAGCTACACAAAGCATACCACTATAACCAGAAACCAAAAAACTACATGAATAGTACAAAAAAACAAAAACAAATGTAATTCCTCCTGCAATTACCCCACCCCTTAACCAACTTGGCCAATTTTTAAAAGTCATATATTTTTATTTCCCTTTTATTATATAAGTAAAATCTTTATCATTTATTCCTCTGCGTTCAAACCAATCTTTTTCATAATGAGTGTAATTACATACCAATTCTTCCCCAGATTTAATATCTCTTCCAGCTTTGTCAAAATCAGGAGTGGATAATATATTTGGATCTATTGAATGATTGATAAATCTTTGGTCATCTATGCATATAACATATAGGTTCTGTTTTTTGTCAAAATAAGAATACTTCAAAAACTGTTCTTTAGTCCACGATGGTAGATTGTCCAATTCTTCTTGTGTATAAGAAATATCAAAACGGGGCTCATATTCCCATGTTGTGGTATCTTTCGGTATGAATTGGTCAGCAAAAAGCCCAATTCCATGTATATGACTCATCTGTAATTTTGTTTTAACTTTTAGCATGGGGGTTAATGTTCAAAACCTATGTTGTTAAAATAATTCTCATCAAATTTAGTATAGTCACAGAGAAGTTCCTCTCCCTTTTTTATATCTCTAGCCGCAATATCTTCCTTCTGGGTTGACAATATATTTGGTTTAGATGAATGATTTATGAATCTCTGATCATCAAAACATAAAACATATTTATTAATAGTTTTGTCCCAATAAGCATATTTGAAAAACTGTTTCTTAGTTACCTCGTCCATTTTTTCAATATCTTTTTTTGTAAATGCTTGATCATATTTATTAGAATAGACCCAAGTGGTAGTTCCTTTAGGAATAAATTGGTCAGCAAATAGACCTAGACCATGTGTTTTACTCTTATCAAGTTTGGTTTTAATTAAAATCATTTTAATGTATGGTATAATATTACCATAAAATGAATCAGATTTCATCTATAACAAAATGTGGGTTTGAAGGAGCAAAATATTTATTTTTTGGTCCAAATGTTGCTCCACTTGTTTATTATTCACATCTTCCAATAGCTATTATATCTTTTTTATTAGCATTTTTTATAATATTTAAAAATAGAAAAGAATTGTCAAATAAAATTTTATTTTTTACAATTTTATCTTTTGTTATATGGGTTATTTGCGATTCGATTTACTGGGCAAGTAATAGAAGTGACGTGATCATGTTCGTTTGGTCAATAGATGTATTATTTGAACCTCTTGTCTATATTGGAAGCTTATATCTATTGTATGTTCTCATAGATAAAAAAGATATCACTTTCAATAAAAAGTTAGTTTTATTTATTTTATATCTACCATTAGTGATTTTTATACCTACAAGATTCACATTATCTAGTTTTGATATTACTTCATGTCTTGCAAATGAAGGTCCAATTGCACTTTATTATTCATATTTTATAGAGTTAATTATTATTTTTTGGATTATTATTTCTTCTATAAAAAGATATTGGTCTACAAAAGAATCTAAAATGAAGAATGAAGTTGTTTTTCTTACTACAGGTATCATACTATTTCTAGCTGCATTTTCTTGGGGAAATATTACTGGTAGTTTTACCGATAATTGGGAATTGGGACAGTATGGTCTTTTTGGAATGCCCATATTTATTGGTTTTCTTGCTTATAGCGTAGTGAGATTTCAAACATTTAATATAAAACTTATTGGAGCTAATGTTCTTGTTGCTGGACTTTGGGTACTTACTGGGTCACTTTTGTTTTTAAATAATTTGGGTATTATGCGTATAGTGATTATTATAACTTTGCTCATTACGGTAATTTTTGGAATTTTGCTTATAAAATCAGTGAGAAGAGAAGTTCGTCAGCGGGAATTGATTGAAAAGCAGGAAAAGGAGCTTGAAATTGCGAATCAACAATTGTCGGAATTTATGTCATTTGCTTCGCATGAAATCAGGACTCCCGCCACTTTAATTAAAGGAATGTCAGCAGACGCTCTGGAGGGTGATATGGGAACACTTGAACCGCATGTTAAAGACGCCATGCAAAAAGTTTATATAAAAAGCAATGACTTGATAGATTTGGTGGGGTCATATCTTGATAAATCAAAAATTGAACTTAACCAATTGAGTTACAATTTTTTACCATTTGGTATGAAAGATATGGTAAAAGAAATTGTGCAAGAGTTTCAACCAAATGCCGAGCAAGAAAAACTCACTTTGAAAAATCTCACGAATATGGAAGACGCATATAATCTGCAAGCGGATAAAGGCAAGATTAAAGAAGTTTTGAGAAATCTTATCGGTAATGCTATAAAATATAATATTCCAAATGGCTCTGTTTCAGTTTCTGCGACAAAAAATGGCGAAAATATTTTGGTAAATATCTCAGATACTGGCGTTGGAATACCACAAGAAATAATCCCTCAATTATTTAAAAAGTTTTCTCGAGCTGACGCTAAAAAAGTTAATTTATTGGGTTCCGGACTCGGTTTGTTTCTTGCAAAAACATTTATTGACGCTCATCACGGAAAAATCTGGGCAGAATCGGCAGGCGAAAACAAAGGTTCAACATTTTTTATTGAATTGCCTATTGCACAAAAGTAATTCTGATAAATAAAAAAATCCTCGCAGTGCCGGAGCTCCGCGAAGATTAATGATTATTTTTTTGTTTTCGAAAGATAAGATATGTTATGTAACCATTTAGCGTAATGATGTATATTTGGTACACACTTTCGCTAAATGCCCATTTACTAATCGCAAATGCGTTTATAGCAGCTGCGATCGTCGCTAACATCCACGCCGGTCCATCTTCAGTCTCTGGTCTTAATCTAGATTTTACGATTGTCGGATATAATCCAACAAAATCGCTAAAAAGATTGACCATTAGAACGATAAGTGTTGCTCCATCAATTTTTAAATAGATAAGCACACCCCAAAGAATGATGCTTGATATGCTGATTTTAAAGCAAAGCATATCAATTTCAAAACTTTTTCTATCGCTTTTTTCTCCGTATTTAAGGGAGAGTAAAGCAATAATTAAAGGATTGACAACATAAGTTATAGGAATCCATATCGTGGCTCGATTCTCAGGCTTCATCTCAATAAGATAGCCAATCAAAATCATTCCTCCCACAAATGTCATAATCCACCAAGTTACCTTGTTTGGCTTTGTGACACCTCTAAAGATGCTAATGATGTAAATAACAACGGAGATAAATGAAAGTATCCCTGCTGTTTTTCCAACTAATTCGGGATTCATTCACCCTCCTTTTTTAAGGTTCAAACTGGCGTTATTGCCAAGTTTCAACCTATACTATATCATATTCACTTTGATGAGTCAATAACAGGGTAATCTTTAGCAATCATTGTTCTATAAAATGTAAAAGCTATAGATAAACCAATGAGAATGAAAACTGTTATTATTAATATTTTAGATTTTTTTTCCATTTTTTTAATATATATTTTCTTTGGGATACCTCGTTCCTCTTTTAATAAAATTACTTTCGATGTCTTTTAAATCAAAAGATTTTTTAAAATAATCTATAATAAATTGTCCGTCCATACCATTTTTGCAAGTATAAACATCTGCGCTGACAAAACCTCTTTTGGGAAAAGTGTGAATGCTAATGTGACTTTCCGCAATCACAACAAAACCGCTCCAACCGCCAGGATCTTTTGAATTGTTGCCTTTGGCAAAATAAACAACCGGCTCGGACAATTTTGACATAGATAATAATCCAGGAAGTTTATCTAAAATATCAAAAACCAGATTTTTATCATTTAATTTTTTTTCATCACCACCATATCCGTCAATCGTAACATGTTCCCCAAAATGAGAATTTGAATTCATAAATTAATTATATCATAACGAACAGTAATTTTATTTAGATTTATTTTCATCAGTTTCCCTTATGCAAATCTTCTTCTTCGTAATAGTATGATTGCTCAACACCCTTCATGTAAACTTCGCGGTCGTCTATTTTGTCGGTCAAAGAGCCACGCAAAAGTTCGCGGATTTCTAAACTATTGATGGGACTGCGTTGCATGGCGTTGAGATAATCCATTTTGTCAATTTTTGCCCAATCGACGCACTTCTTGATATTCTTTTTCAAAATCAAATCCAACCAAATCCGCATGCTCCGACCATTGCCCTCCATAAATGGGTGCGCTATGTTCATTTCCACATATTTGGTGACGATCTCCTCAAAGGTATGCTCGGGCACTTTTTCTACCTTAGCCAAACTTTCCACCAGATATAAATGAGAGGCAAAACGAAAACCGCCCTTGCTTAAATCTTTAGTGCGAATTTCTCCGGCAAAGCCATACAGACCGCCAAAGAGATGGGCGTGAATCTGTTGCAAGCCCTTGGTAGTGCCAACTTCAAAACTCTCGATCTCCCGACTACCAAAAAGTTTTATGACCCGCTCTTTACTGATTATATCAATGTTTTCCATAGTTTAATTATACCATATTTAGATTTATTTTCTAGTTTTATTTTCATATTGCAATATTTTTTCAGCTGGTGATAAGCCACCAAGAGCTTTATGTGGAAAGTAATTCCATGCATCAGTTACTAATTCAAGAATGTTGCTTAATTCCGAAACATCTCCGCCTCTATCAAACATAGCAACAGCTTTCATCATATCGTCATTGCATTCTTCAAAAAAAATGATGTCAGCCACATCTTGCAAGCCAAAATCGCTTTCAGTTTTCTTGAGCATTTCCACTAGCTCTTTTTCGATCTCTTTCCTTCTCTTAAAAATCTGTTCTTTTGATTCGGGTTTCATAATTTTCTGCTAATTTTTAAATTATCACTATTTTAACCCATTCTTTATAAATCTCCTTATTTCATAATATGATCCCAGAAAAATACCTGTAATGATAAACATTTGCAAAACAGTCAAAAAGTAATTTAATCTATCGGGTAAAAACTTCAAATGATATTTTTCCTCATTAAAAATAAATTTGACTTCTGCATTAGGTGCAACTTCAAATGGTTTATAAACAATATTCCCAGTATTTTGCGGTGCAAGATTACAAGTGGTAAGTACATTCTGTATTTTATTTAATTCACTAATAATATTTACGATAGAAGACTTTTGTTTAAAAATTATTCCAGAATTTGAAGAAAAAACATAATCCTGACCACCGAGACTACATTGCATCATAATATCAACTTTTTTTTCATATTGTGGTTGGGTAATAACAAAGATCATTTGAGATTGATTTGTGGTTTCAAAATCAAAACGTAAAAATGTGAATTGTGCAAAAAAATTGATTCTCTCAAGAGAAGTAGATAATTCCTCTATATCATTTTCAAAATTTGTGCTTCTTTCAGAGTCAACCGTTCTGACTTTTTCACATTTTATTCCATCACATTCCCTTTTAAATCGAATAGTATAATCAGGAGGAGTTAGTTTTTCTGTTATTAATACAGAACTACCAAAGATAAAAACTAAAATAATTACCACACGTAGTTTTGATTGCCATG
>CAYHTR010000009.1:0-19820 GCA_964359745.1 uncultured Candidatus Saccharibacteria bacterium
CAGTCACAATCAATTCCGCCCCGCAACCAGCTAAAAACTTAGCATCATTGACACCACGACCCAAAAGTCCTAGTCCCATAACAGTAATTTTTTTACCTAAAAAATTAGTAGATTTTCGCATAATCTTTAAAAAGTTTCATTATTTTTTTAGTATTGTCCCTCACTTTCCCATCACCAATCTTTTTATTATCAATCTTTATAATAGGCACAATATCTTTAAAACTGCCTGTTATAAAAACTTCATCGGCATTCAAAGCTTCATTCATTTTAATCTCTCTTTCTTCAATTTTAAAATATTTTCGCGCTAGTTCAAATATAACTTTTCTTGTTATACCACAAAAAATTCCATCTTTCGGTGTCACAAGCGTATCACCTTTAAACATAAAAAAATTACTCATTGATGCTTCAAGCACATTGCTTTTTGATGTAAAAAGAATTTCAAGCGCATTATGTTTTTTTCGATAATTTTGAAGAGAAACCGCGGTAATATAATTGATTGTTTTTATTTCTGGCAACATTCGCCGGTGTTCAAAGGTTACAAGTGAAGCTCCTTTTTCATATATCTCACGAGGTAAAGATTTCCATTCTTCAGCAAGAATGTAAAATGTTGGTTCTTTTTCGTCATAAAATATTCCTCCTTCCATTTTGCCTCCAGTTAGAATAAGCCGAAAATTTGTGCGTTTAAATTTATGTTTTTTTATAAGTTCCTTTAAAATAATAGCAATTTTTTCTCTAGAATAAGGAACTTTTAGATTAAGTGTTTTCGCTGATTGTTCAAACTGATCCAAATGGTCATCAAGTCGAAATGGTTTGTTATTTGCAGTCGTAATCCCCGCATAAATACCATATCCACGCAAAAGTCCAATGTCTTCAATCGACACCTTTGCGTCTTTTACAGACATAATTTTGTCATTAAAAAAACAATATCGCATCATCTTATAACTATATGCTATCATTACAATATGGTCAAAAAACTCATACGATATTTGCGTTCATTGCGTTTTCCATATACTCCTCTAGTAGAAATTACAATTTCCAAAGAGAAACTACTTCACAACCTCCACACTTTCCAACAAATAAATCCTGAAGTAAAAATCACCCCTGTGTTAAAAAGCAACGCCTACGGACATGGGTTAAATCTTATAGCCCAAATTATAGACAAAGAAAATATATCTTTCATCGCTGTTGACTCATATCACGAAGCACTTATTTTTAGAAACGAAAACATTAAATCAAAAATACTTATATTAGACTATACCCCTATAAATAATATTATTCTTAACAAACTTTCCAAGATATCTTTTACTTTAACCAGTTTTGAACAAATCCAAGAAATTGCAAAAACAATCACAAAACCGAACTATTTTCATATAAAAATTGATACAGGAATGCATAGACAAGGAATACTTTCAGCACAAATAAAAGAAGTATGTGAATTAATTAATACCAATAAAAATATAATCATCGAGGGAGTATGTTCTCATCTAGCCGATGCAGACGGCGAAACACCAGAGTTTACTAAAATCCAAATTGATGAATGGAATAAGATAGTGAAGCAAGTCACCCAACAATTTCCAAATATAAAATATCGCCATATTTCAGCCACAAGCGGAGCTTTATATATAAATGAAATTGACGCCAATGTAATGCGACTTGGTATTGGATTGTATGGCATTGACCCGAATAATAAGTTGGGCCTTAAGCCGATATTAGAAATGAAATCAATAATAAGCGGAACAAAAATAATAGAGAAAGGTCAAAAAATAGGTTACAACGGCACATTTGAAGCAAAAGAAAAAATGAGAATCGCAACAATTCCCGCTGGGTATTATGAAGGAATTGATAGGCGACTTTCAAATAAAGGCTTTGTAAAAATAGAAAATACATTTTGCCCTATTGTGGGAAATGTAAGTATGAATATCACCTCCATTGATATTACTAATGTTCCACAAGCAAAATTCAAAACACCAGTAATAATTATCAGTTCAAATCCAAAAGACAAAAATTCATTTGAAAATATCGCCAAAATAAATAACACAATCCCATACGACATTATGGCTCATATTCCATGGCAACTTAGAAGAAAAGTTACTACATAGGAGTCTCCTGTGTATTACAAGTGCGCCGGGTTGGACTCGAACCAACGATGCCCGAAGGCCGGAGATTTACAGTCTCCTGGAATAGCCGCTATCCGACCGGCGCAATAATATAAAGATACTATAAAAAAACTCAAAAATCCACCCCTTTGAGTTCCCCTCCTTTATAAAGGAGGGGCTGGGGAGGATTTTAATTAAGTACCTGTTCCATTTCCCTCTTTTCGAAAAATGTTCCATTTCTCCTTCCTTTTTTTACATCAAAAATAAATTCGCCGTTTTTAATATCTACATTTATAACACCTCCTTTCAAAACGCTTTGAGAAATAATCATTCCAGCAACTGGGGTAAGGATTTTATTTTGAATAATTCTCTTTAATGGTCTAGCACCATATTGTGGATTGTATCCTTCCTTTGCAAGATAAAATAAAACATCTTTTGAGATTTCCAACGTGATTTCTTTGCCTTTTAATCTTTCTTTTACAAGTTCCACCTGAATTCTCACAATTTCTTCAACTGCTTGTGGAGAAAGCACATCAAAAACAATTACATCATCAAGACGATTCAAAAACTCTGGACGAAAATGGTCTTTAAGATTGCTTAATACTTTATCTTTAACTCCAATATAATCATCTGTCGTAGTCGCATCAGGACTTGTGAAGCCAATTTTCTGCATTCGTTCAATATATTGAGCGCCTATATTTGAAGTCATTATGATGACAGTATTTTTGAAATTAACCGTTCGTCCTTTTGAATCAGTAAGTCGTCCGTTATCAAGCACCTGAAGAAGAACATTAAAAACTTCTGGATGAGCTTTTTCAATCTCATCAAAAAGAATTACCGCATAAGGTCTGCGTCTGATTATTTCAGTTAATCCTCCACCCTCATCATGACCAACATATCCTGGTGGCGCACCGATAAGTTTTGAAACGGAATGCTTTTCCATATATTCCGACATATCAACACGAATGAGAGCTTTTTCGTCATCAAACATAAACTCAGCAAGGGCTTTTGTAAGTTCAGTTTTTCCGACACCAGTTGGACCTAGAAATATAAACGAACCGATTGGACGATTTGGATCAGAAATACCAGCACGAGAACGTTTAATAGTATCAGCAATTTTTTTAACCGCCTCATCTTGACCAACAATTCGCTTTTTAATTTCTTCGTCCATACGATTAAGTTTCCGTGCTTCTTCTTCAAGCATTCTTGATACAGGAATTCCTGTCCAGCGAGCAACTACCTCCGCAATATCTTGCTCGGTAATTTCTTCTTTTAGAATTCGCCTAGACGACTGAAGTTTTTTTAATCGTTTTATTTTAATATCTAAATCTTTTTCAAGCGTCGGTATTTTACCATATCTAATTTCTGCAGCTTTGCCTAAATCAGCCCGCGATTCCGCGCTTTCCGCTTCAAGTCGCAAAGTTTCCAATTCTTTTTTATCCTTTTTAATACCAGTCAATATTTCTTTCTCATTTTTCCATTTAAGTTCAAGCTCGCTAGTTTTTTCCTTCAAATCGCCAATTTCTTGTTCAATTTTTTTAATTCGTGATTTGGCAATTTTGTTGGTTTCTTTTTTAAGCGCTTCTTTTTCAATTTCAAGACGCATAACTTTTCTACGAGTTTCTTCCAAAACTGGTGGCATATTTTCAAGCGAAATTTTTAATCCAGAAGCGGCTTCATCTATAAGATCTACAACTTTATCAGGCAAAAATCTGTCCGTAATATATCTAGACGAAAGATTAACAGCAGAAATAATGGCATCGTCGGTAATTCTCACTCCATGAAAAAGCTCGTATTTTTCCTTAAGTCCGCGAAGAATAGCAATAGCGTCTGTCTCTGATGGTTCATTTACATAAACAGGTTGAAAACGACGAGTCAGAGCTGGATCTTTTTCAATATGTTTTTGATACTCGCGAAGAGTTGTGGCACCAATAGCCCTAAGTTCTCCTCGTGACAATGCTGGTTTTAACATATTTGAGGCGTCCATTGAACCTTCGGCAGCACCAGCTCCAACAATAGTATGAATTTCGTCTATAAAAAGAATTATTTTACCTTCAGCTCGTTCAATTTCTTTTAAAATATTTTTCAATCGTTCTTCAAACTCTCCGCGATATTTAGTACCAGCAATTAAAGAACCGAGATCAAGCGACACTAATTCTTTATCTCTAAGCGACTCAGGTACATCACCTGTTGAAATACGAATAGCTAAACCTTCAGCAATAGCAGTTTTCCCCACACCAGCTTCTCCTATCAAAATCGGATTGTTTTTTGTTCGACGCGAAAGAATTTGAATAATTCTAGAAATTTCATTATCGCGACCAATCACAGGGTCAAGTTTATTTTCTCGCGCAAGTTTGGTCAAACTTCTAGCATATTTCGCCAACGCTCGGAATTTTTTTGGCTGGCTGACATCTGTAACTTTTGTATTTTTTAATTCTTGAACAATATTTACCACCGCCGTTCGTTCAATTCTAAAACGATTGAGGACTTCTCGAGCCGAACTTGGAATATCAAACATTGCTAAAAACAAATGTTCAGTTGAGATAAATTCATCTTTAAGAGCAAGAGCGACTTTTGCCCCACCTTCAATAACCTGTGCCAAATCGGGAGTAAGATAAATTTGATACGACGGCGAAAGAGTATTTCCGCCTTCCGGCGCATCTAAACTTTCAAGAAGCGAATCAGTAAGAAGCATTATATCAACCTCAAGCCGATCCAAAATTGACGCTACCATACTCTCCTCTTGCAAAATAAGAGCTGTCAATAAATGAATAGGATTAACATGATTTTGTCCACGTTCAATAGCCAGCTCGTGAGCTTTTCTCACCGCCTCTTTGGCTTTGGTAGTAAAATGACTAAATGGTGGCATATTTAACTAAATTGTACTATTTATTCGCACTGTCTGTCAATAGATTAGCGACAACTGCCGAAGGTAAATAAAAACTGCTTGTTTCATCTGATGGATTAAGTTTTGTTATTTTCAATCCCACGACTTCTCCAGAAAGATTTATTAGTGGACTTCCTACTAAAGAAGAACGATTATCAATATCTGTTTTAATTGCCGAAGAAATTTTATCAGTGGTCGTTGAATTATCATTTCCTACTATTTCAGAAACAATACCCATCGCAACATTCATAACGGTCTTACCTCCAAGTGAAAGCACGCTCTGACCAAGTTTTAATGGATTTTTAGATAACGTAACAGGAACAAATGTGTTTGATGATACGATATTGAAAAATGCAAAACCCTCATCATATGTTTTTTGTAATTGAATTGGATAATATTTCCCACCAGAAACAAGGGCAACATAATTTCCTTGAGATAATACTGTTTCTTTGTCAGTCATAATTTTTCCACCTTTGGTAACAAAAACTCCCAAGCCTAGAAAATTATCTGGGGTGGTAGAAGAAGTGCCATAAGCTACCGAATAAATACGAACAATACTTCCAGAATTTTTATTAATTGCCGCAATAGCTAAATCTTCGGAACGCACAACGATAGTTTCTTTTGTAACAACAGCAGCACTTTGTGTATTAGGCACCACTTTTTCAATAGTCCTTTCAACAACACGATTAATTACTTGAGGCACCGTTGGAGTACTTTGATCCAAAAGAGAAACAGTAACAATGCCCGTCGTAATAGATGTTACAAAAGCTACTAGAATAGCCACAAGTACAATTTGATGTTTAGTAAGATGTTCCATGATTATTTATATTATATATGTTTTTTAATCATTTTGACAAGTCGGTCAATATCTTTTTTTGTCGTATCTCTACCGAGAGTAATTCTAACACCATTTTTTGGATCTTTTTTCCCTATCGCCTTAAGCACATACGATTCATCATCATCTTTCAAACAAGAACTTTTGGTAGAAACAGCAATACCATAAGCGTCAAGCTGTAATGTTAAAAACTCGGTATCAATATTAGGAATAGAAATATGAATATTATTTGCTATCCTATTTATCCTATCGCCATTAATTTCCGCTCGACATTCTTTTTCTAATTTTTGAATACAACAATCTCGCAGTTCGCAAAGTCGCACCGATTCTTTTTCTCGTTCATTTTTGGCCAATTCAACCGCTTTTGCAAAGCCCATTATCTCCGGTAAATTTTCTGTTCCAAAACGCAAAATTTTTTCTTGTCCTCTTTTTACATAAAGCGCGCCAACTCCTTTTGGGCCACAAACTTTATGACTATCAATAGAAAGCATATTCACACCTAATTTATCCACATTAATATCTAAATAAAGCAACGCTTGTGAAGCATCAGTGTGAAATATAATAGGCAAACCGCTTTTACGAATGATATGAGCAATTTCAGAAATCGGTTGTATCGTTCCAATTTCATTATTAACTAACATAATAGATATCAAAATTGTTTCTTTTTTTATACTTTCCTTTAATTCTTTCAAATTTACAATTCCATTTTTATCAACATTCAAATATGTGACACTCAATCCCCTTTTTTCCAATTCTTTAAAAGCTCGAAGCACCGATGAATGCTCTATGGTTGAAGTTATGGCATGCATTCTTTCACATTTTATTCCTAAAATCGCGATATTATTAGCCTCTGTACCACTGGCAGTAAAAATTATTTCATCTGGGTGGGCATTTATTGACAATGCTAAGGTTTTTCTGGCTTCTTCGAGTGCTTTTTTTGCATTTACTCCTTCGGTATGAATTGATGAAGGATTTCCATATTCCTTTCCATAATAAACCATCATTTCTTTGATAGCTTCTTTACGAGTTGGTGTAATGGACGCATTGTCTAAATATATCCTTTTCATTAAGCATTATGATATACTATTTATCTATATGACGCATCTTATTAACCTTATTACTACACATATTGATATTGCTTTTTTGGTCCTTTTGGCCATATCTTTGATACTTGTTTTTTGGTTACTTCGAATGCAATCAAAATTAAAGAAGTTCTTGCTTGGGACTAATTCTAAAAATATAGACGATACTTTTGCGCATATAGACAATAATTTAAAAGATATAACGAAGTTTAGATTGGAACTTGAAGAATATCTGCGAACCGTGGAAAAAAGAGTTCGTCAAAGCACTCAAGGTATTCATACTATTCGTTTTAATCCGTTCAAAGGCACTGGTGATGGAAGTAATCAAAGTTTTGCAACAGCCTTTATAAATCAAGAAGGAAATGGTGTGGTTTTTTCAAGTATTTATTCCAGAGACAGAGTAAGTGTATTTTCTAAACCTTTAATTGCTTATAAATCAGAATTTGAACTTTCTAAAGAAGAACGAGATGCCGTTGTGGAAGCCAGAAAAAATCTGCAATAAAAAATATGAAAAAAATACCTCCCATTCAACAGAATATCGGTATTCCTCGTCCTCCAGTTGTTGTTATAATGGGACATATTGACCATGGAAAATCTACTTTGCTTGATTACATACGAAAATCAAAAATAACTGCTGGCGAAGCAGGAGGAATTACCCAACATTTAGGTGCTTATGAAGTAATACACAAATCAAGTAAAAAAATAACTTTTCTAGACACACCCGGACACGAAGCTTTTTGTGGGATTAGAACTAGAGGAGCAAATGTCGCTGACGTAGCCGTATTAGTTGTGTCAGCAGAAGACGGAGTAAAACCTCAAACACTTGAAGCATTACAATGTATTAAAAGTGCTGAATTGCCATACATTGTGGCGATAAATAAAATAGATAAACCAAGTGCTAATGTGGAAAAGACAAAACAAAATTTGGCTGAAAATGAAATATATCTTGAAGAGTATGGCGGAGATATACCATTCGTTCCAATATCCGCACTCACAGGCGAAGGAATCCCCGAACTTCTTGATATGATACTTCTTGTGGCAGAAATGGAAGATTTAAAAGCGAATCCAAACAAACCCGCTGAAGGTTCTGTGATAGAAGCAAATCTAGATAATAAAAAAGGAATATCTGCTACCCTTCTTATTAAGGACGGTACTATTAAAACTGGAATGTATATTGTCATCGGAAATATATTTTCTCCAATACGAAATATTGAAGACTTTCAAGGTAAGAAAATAAAAGAAGCTACATTTTCCAGTCCAGTGAAAATACTTGGATTTAACGAAATTCCAAAAGTTGGGGCTCTTTTTGTAACATATCAGACAAAAAAAGAAGCTGAAAATATGACAAAGAAAATTCAAAATGAAAAACAAATGCGAGAAATTGATTTGAATGATGATAGTAAGATAATTATTCCACTAATTATAAAAACAGATGTTGCCGGAAGTATGGAAGGAGTTAAACACGAACTTAATAAAATAAAACTCGACCGTGTAGCAATTAAAATAATCCAAGAAGGTATAGGTGATGTTACTGAAAATGATATAAAAACCGCAGATGGAATGAAAAACATAATAACAATAGGATTTAATGTTTCTATCGATTCAAAAGCCCAAGATCTAGCGGAAAGATTAGGGGTTCATATAGAAATATTTGATGTGATTTATAAAATCAATGAATATATTGAAAAAATAGCTTTAGGGAGAACACCAAAAATAAAAACTGAAGAAATTACTGGAATAGCTAAAATTATAAGAGTATTTAGTAAAAATAAAGACAAACAAATTCTAGGTGGAAAAGTTCAATCAGGAACGCTTGAAGTTGGTTCGGAAATAAAAGTATTGCGTAGAGAAACCGAAATTGCTCAAGGTAAAATACGAGAATTGCAATCGCAAAAATTAAGAGTATCGGAAATAAAAGAAGGATTTGAATTTGGAACAATGATTGAATGTAAAATGGAAATTATGCCGGGCGATAAAATTGAAGCCTTTAAAATAGTGGAAAAATAATTATGGAAGATATAAAAGGACAAAAAATAAAAGATCTCATTAAAGAGCTTTCTGCACAATTTTTACAGCGAGAATCAAATCATTTATCACTTATTACAGTAACAGATGCGATGGTAAGCAGAGATAGTAAACGAATGACGATATTTTTTACAGTTCTTCCGGAAACAAAAGAAAAAGCGGCACTTGATTTCGTAAAGAGAAAACGAAGCGAATTTAGAGAATATGTCAAAGAAAATTCACGAATGCAACGGCTTCCCTTTTTTGATTTTGCTATCGATGCTGGTGAAAAAAACAGACAAAAGATTGATGAGATAGCAAGATTGTAGAATTTTGATAGTATTATGATAGTGGCCATGTAGACAAGTGGTAAGTCGACAGTCTGCAAAACTGTTATACGCGAGTTCGATTCTCGCCATGGCCTCGCTCGAGTGGTGGAACTGGTATACACGCACGACTTAAAATCGTGTCTCGTAAGGGATGTGGGTTCGATTCCCACCTCGAGCACAAAAAATTGATATTATCAACAAAATCTGTTACATTTTACTTTGTTGCACTCACATAGATATCGCGTCCATAGCTCAGTTGGTAGAGCAACCGCCTCTTAAGCGGTGGGTCCATGGTTCGAATCCATGTGGACGCACTCTCAATATAATGAGATGCGCGGGTGGCGAAATGGCAGACGCACTTGCCTTAGGAGCAAGCGGAGTAATCCATGGAGGTTCGAGTCCTCTCCCGCGCACAAACTGTTGACTTATTTTATATATGTGATATTGTTGTGATAGTAACAAGCACATATTATGAAAAAAATACTAATCATAGATAACGATAAATTCATCTTGGAGTTCCTCATGGATCTCTTCAAAACGGTCGGTCATCAAGTCCTGAATGCTGAAAACGCAGAAGATGGATTTGAAATTTTCAGAAAAAATACAGACACAGATATTGATGTCGTCTTAACTGATGACGCAATGCCTGACGAAGGGGATGGGCTTGAGCTCGTCCAACAAATCCGCCAGCTCGGCTTCACGGGAAAAATCGTGATGATGTCCGGGACAGCATCTGAAGAAATGGCTATTATGGCAGGAGCTGATCAATTTCTGCCAAAACCATTTCCTGTGCAAAAAATTTTGTCAGCAATCCAGTGACACCCCCCTTTTTTTTCCGCCTCATCGGCGGACAAGCAACCAAGCCAATTCTCACGAATTGGCTTGACTTTATTATGTAGATGTGATAGTATATTGGGTAGCAGAGTTTGTTCGTCGAAAATTAAATAAGACAACAAATAAAGAGGTACGCCGTGTGTATCTTTGTAATTCTGCATAATTTCCAATAAAACTCAAAAACAAAATCAGAGAAAAAGGACTTATGGCAAAAAACAAAAAAAACACACCTGTACCCGCAAAGAAAGCAACAACACCGAAACCGCCAGTTAAAAAAACTGTGCGAAAAACTCGGACTACCACCACAACGCAAGTGGTACCTCCTGTGGCGACAACGAGACAGCAGCCTCCTCTGTCACCCCCACCACCAAATCCTACCGCCAGCCAACCCCAGCAACAACGACCTCAAAACCAAAATCAGGGTCAGAGCGGTCAGCGACCTCCGCCACCGAAAACGCCGTGGAGTTGGAAAAATCACAAACAGGAGTTAGGTTTGGGCATCTTGATTATTCTGTTGGGATTTTGCTTCTCCTACTTCCTGTTGCCTTGGATGAAAAACAAGGGAACTTCGGCACTGCCAAAAGTATTAGAAGTGCAAGCTGGACAAAGTCCATTACTAGCACCTTCCACCGGTAGCAATGGAACAACTTACTACATTGTAGACCCAAAACTCCTTGCTGGATTGATTCCTACAAATGTTGCCTGTGGAATTCAAATAACACAAATTGCGACACAAACTGTAGATGGACAAAGAGCAAATGGTAGCAATACCACCAATACTACTGCTTCATCGACAACAACGATCAATTCACAGCAAGTTGAAAAGCAACCTGTGAATGTAGAAATCCACGAGCTCGCAAGTTGTGGCTCCACCTACGAGTTTGAAGTCCCTGACGGACAGAATGTTCGTTGGGATCAAACAGAAGGATCAAAAATGATTGTCTATGTAGACGGCTTCACTTACACTGGAACAGCGACAACATTCCAGACAGGTAAAAAAATAAAGTTCATCTCGCAGACAACCTATCCGTTCAAAATACGGCTACGATTCTACGAGCAATAGCTCTTGCTCACTGATATGAGCTCATGAAAGGGAAAGCTTCGGCTCTTCCCTTTTTTCGTTGACTTTTTTATATATACATTGTATTATATAAAAAGATCAATAAACACATTGATCCTTGAAACTTTAATTTACTTATGAAAGTCATCACCGACCTAGTGATATGGGCTTTTACCCTTATCCTATTGTTAGCATTTGGAAATCATACTCCCTGGCCAAACGCCAGCCCAGTAATCAGTATAATCATATGGATACTATTCCTGTCCATAACGCGAAAATGGTGGTTTGTGCTTACCGAAGGTAATATGGGAGTCGTGTTATTCGACCCCCTATTCAATCAGCTTTCTGAGATTTCAGGAGGACTAAGTATGAAATTACCATGGGAAAGCATATATAAAACAATAGACATCCGCAAGGATATCTTCACTATGAAGCATTTGGACGGAGAAAGCTATCCGACAATTAACGGGTTCCTACTTGAAGTAAAATGGATTGTGGTAATTTCTCCAAACATTGGTCACTTGGTCAATTTTGTGAGATTTAAACCAGAAGATGCTCAAGTTCAAGTGCGCGCTCGAGTTACAGCATTTCTCAACGCCTTTATTAATCAACACACCGACAATGAAGTAATCGGTGGCATGAGTAAAAAATCAAGCCCAGGATTCCATGATCTACAAAACGAGTTTGAAAATATATTTGACGGACCACATCTCCATCAAATAGAAGAGGATTATGGTATTTGGACTGGTCGGCCGGAAGTGTTTGATGTTGACCGCGATATGGAATCGCAAAAAACACGAGCAACCAAAGGAAAAGTTGAAGCCCTCAAGGAGGCAGCTGATTTCCTTGTGGAGGGTTCTAAAGTCAAAGGTAAACCAACAATGACATACAAGGAAGCTCTCAAGATGGCTCAGACAGAACACGAGACAAGGAAAGCAGAAAGCTTTGACCTAGATGTTTCGGGACTGCCAAGTGGAATGCAATCATTTCTTTTGCCAGGGATAGGAAAAGGAAAAACTTAAAGAGAAAGGAGAACCCACCTCATCGACGGGCAAGAGAGCAAAGAGGTATCGCTTGCGATACCTCTTTTTTATTTGACATGAATATAATTATATGCTACTTTTTATAGAGAACAACAAAACTTATGAGACTAATAACAAACCTGATAATCTGGACGTCGTCCTTTGTCATCACAGTAGCTTCAGCTACCTTCATCATCCCCTCAGTTTTAGGGGTAATAATCGGCGCCATAATTTGGCTCATTGTCTTCAGCAAGACATTCAAACACTTCGTAGTGTCTGTCGGAAACAACGAAGGTTGGGTTATTTTTGATCCTTTCTTTCGTCTTCAGAGCGAGTTGTCATCTGGTTGGCATTGTAAATTTTTTTGGGAGAAACTCTACGAGAAGGTTGATATGCGAAAAAAAATACTCGTGGAAAATAATTCTAATGAAGTGTACCCAACAAGCAACGGAGTAAACATTAAGGTTGAATGGATAATACGCATACAACCTCTTGAGGGTCATTTGGTAAACTTCACTTCTTTTAATCAGGGAAATGTAGAAATCCAATTAAGAGCAAAAGTAAAAGCATTCTTAAATGGTTACATTACTATCAGAAAAGATGATGATATTATTGGCGGAAAAAATAAGAAACCAAACAAGGGATTCGAGGAACTACATAAAGCTTTTGAACTTCTATTTAATGAACAAAAATTAAGTGACTGGAAAAAAGAGTGTGGTATTAGGACAGGCACACCGGACCTATATGACGCAGACCGCGATACAGAATCGCAAAAAGCGCTAGCCACTCAACAAAAAGTGATAGCTCTTAAAGATGCAGCCCAAGCCTTGGTGGAAGCTTCCAAAGTCAAAGGTGTTCCTACCATGACACTTAAGGATGCGTTGGATATCGCCCAAACGGAACACGGCTCACGAACATCGAGTTCTGTGAAGTTCGAGGGATTACCTCCAGGAATGAAAACAATGGTAAGTCCTGGTAACGGAAAACCATAAATAAGAAATGAAAGAAAACCAAAGGGCGTCGCAAGCAAAGCGACGCCCTTTATTCATACCCCTATAGTTCCCTTGATGATATTAATTATGCCGTAAACACCGAACATAATGACCATTCCGATAAGTCCCCAAAGAATATGTTGACCACCAGTCGCTCTAGCTGTCGGATCATTTGATTTTACGAAATACTCAAAGACACCATACAAAAATAAAACTACCGCAATAGCAAAAGCGAGTTCAATTGCCGGATTGACAATATAATCGGCAATCCTCCCCATCACTTGAGTTATTGCGGGATTTTCCTTAGGCACTAACGAGTTGATTGATTAATTTTTAACACACTAGGAATCTTATTCTGATCAACATCAGTATTCAAACGAAATGTCTGAACTAGAATATTTACTAGGCCCCAAATTGAAAGAATAACGAAAAGACCTATAATTCCCCAAATCATATGTTTTTTTCCTTCTTTTTTACCATCTTCATCTCCCGCAACCACATAGCGCACGATTGCATATATAAGCCAAACAACCGCAACTGAAATAAGAATAGGGATAATAGCATTAAGAATGCTATTTACTTTTCCAAACAAACTATCTGCGTCAACAACATTACCACCAGCACCGGGTACTACTTGTTGAGCAAAAGCTACAACAGGAAAAACTAATAAAGAAACTACTGTTACTATTTTTTTCATTTTTATAAAATTACTAATAACTAATAAATTACTTGTTTCTATTATATCAATACCTATCTATATGACAATAGCAAAGTGTGGATATTATTTACCACCATTTACGCCCCCAGTTTGATTAATTATTGTACTTGGACTATTTACACCGCCTGTTTGAGTAAAACTACCCCCACAAGCAGAACCGCCAGTTTGACTACCCGGACTAATTCCCGGCAATTGATTATTGAAATTAAATGTGCCGATAAGAACATTTACAAGACCCCACACGGAAAACATCACAAAAAGACCAATAATACCCCAAAGAATAAGGGAACGGGCTTCTTCTTTTTTCTCCTGAATGAAAATATATTTTACAATGCCAAAAATAAATACCACTAAAGCTACGGAAAAAAGAAGAGGAATGGTATAACCAAGATAATTATTAACAAGACATATTACATCTTTTAGAGTGCTAAGTTGTGTTGCAGCATTATTCATATTATTTTTAATTAACTTTTAATTTGCTTAATTGTAGCGTCTATCACTCCAGCTATAACTGAAGCACCCAAAAGAACTGCGATACCAACCACTGTCCACATAAAAGTCCTTTTTGCATCAGTTAGTTTTTTAGGATCACCTCGTGCTGTAACAAAAAGAAAACCAGAATATATTATAAAAACCACTGCCACAGGCACACTTATCTGAAGCACTATGCCTAATATAGAATTAACAAGCTCACCAATATTTTCTACTTTAATTGGATTTTTAATCATTGTGTTTTAATATTATAGTATTTATCTGGCTCTTTTAAAAGTGCGCCGGCTATAGTATGCACGATAATCCAAGCGGAAAACATTATAATTAAACCTATGACTACAAGGCGAAAAATTTTATGGGCTTGGCTTATTTTACCAGTATCCCCTGATGCTGTCAGATACAATACTCCGGCATAAGCAAAAGCAACAGTAGCAAGAGGAACCGCTAAATAAAACATAAATTGAATAAGTCCATTCACACCTCTAATCAAATCATCAAAGGTGCACATTCCAGAAAATTTAGTCGTACCATCAACTTGTCTTACATCTGTGCCACAGGGAATAAGTCCTCCTCCGCCAAAAGGAGCAAATCCTGAACTTTGAGCAAAGATAACAGACGGAGCCAAGATAATAAAAAAGAATGCTATTGAAATTATGAAACGACGGATAAACATATTAATTTTGTGGCATAAGATTATTAATTTGATTTGAGCCTCGTGTTATTGCTTCATTTATTCTTTCTTTTCCACTCACAATATTTTCAACCATACTCTGGAAAATACTACTAGTATCACTCGCTGAAGGATCAAGCCAACCGTTAGCAATGAGTGCTGAATCATAAAAAATAGAAAGATATGGGTCTGACGGTTTTACAATAAGCATATCCCTTCTAACTGGAGGCAAATAAGTTAATTCTGTCCATTTAAGAAGAGCTGATTGTCCTGTCAAAATAGAAAATACATTATAAGCCGTGCCGGAGTTCAAAGAATTGCGTGGAAAAGCAAAACCATACATTGCACCAAATGTGGCTTTAACTGAAGCGTTCTTTGATTGAGGCATAGGAGCTACATCAAAATTAAGTTGGGGATTTTTGGCTCGGATATCGGTAATTTCACTCGCAAATCCAAAATACAACGCAAGGTCTCCCGAAATAAAGAAATTTTTTGATTGAGGTAAAGCCCTATTCCAAGAATATGTTTCCTTGGTCGGATTGGAAAATTTGGTATAAAAATCAAAAACCGATTGTGCTGGAGTTGCAGAAAGACCTAAGGTTGGATTACCTGTCTGTGCAAGAAGTGATAATATAATTTCTTTAGCATGGGTTATGTTTACAAACTCTCCAAGCGCCACTCCGCTTTGAGCTATATTTAAAGCATTATCTTTATTTGTTACTTTATTTGAAAGAGTTACAACTTCATCCCAAGTGCTCGGGTAACGAGCAAAACCAGCTCCAGATAGTGTATCTCTATTCCAATACATCACTAGCGGGTCAACGGAAAAAGGAAGAGCTAAAATACCACTATCAGTCAGATATAATTCAGCTTCTTGAATAAAAGTGTTTTTGAAGTCTCGCTGAGAAAATGTGGTATAAGAAATAGGCGCTAACTTATCTTTTTCTTTAAGAATTAAACTTTGAGGCAAAATTATAGCATCTGGTCCCTTGCCTGTAGCCAAGGCTTCCACAAAATCTTGATGAAAAGTATCCGAACTTTTCTGAACATAAGAAATTTTTAATGGAACAGCTTGTTCAGAATTAACATCACTGACAAATTTATTAAAAAGAGCTTCTGGTATAGTACCCCACAACACGATAGTCGGCGTATTTTGTGAACTGTTTCCTTTAATACCAGCAAAAACAATCACACCAATAATTATAAAGAAAATAAAAACTCCAGTAATTGCAATTTGAAAATTAGACATTTTTTTTATTAAAAATTAATCCATAATGATGATCCCCTGCCGATATTGATGATTCAAAATCAAAACCTGCTTTTTCAAATAATGACCGCACAAATGTTTCAGAAACAACCGTTTTTGGACCAAGTGGGCTTTTATCAGACCAATCAACAACCAAAACCTTTCCTCCCGGCTTAAGTATGCGTTTTATTTCCAGACAAAAATTATCTTTATGTTCAATTTGGAAAAGGACATTGGACGCAATAGCTCTGTCAATAGAACCGTCCCGTAAATGAGTGCCTCCAATATTTTCAATATCCCCTAAAATCACTTCAACATTCAAAAGATGTTCGTGAACGGCGTTATTTTTTAATTTTGATAATAAATCCTTTTGAACTTCTATTGCATACACCTTCCCTGCTCCGCCGACTTTTCTAGCTGATTCAATAGTATAGAAACCACTTCCGGCGCCAAGGTCGGCAACTTGCATTCCGTGACCTATTCCAAATTGAGCAACATTTTTTTCCGGGTCGCTAAAAGACATAGGATAATTATAGCACAACAAATACAAAATCCACCCCTTTGAGTTCCCCTCCTTTATAAAGGAGGGGCTGGGGAGGATTTATAAACAAATCATTGATGCGATAGAATCGCCTTCGTGGAGTTTCATTACGCGAACACCTTGGGTTTGACGGCCGAGTGATGGAATTTCTTTTATATCAACGCGGATAACTTGACTCTTTTTTGAAATAGCTACAAGTTCTTCTTGCTCAGCAGTAACTACTTTTGCTCCAATAAGTTGTCCTGTTTTTGTAGTAACTTTCATAGTGATAATTCCCGAACCAGCTCTTTTTTGGGTTTTATATTCTCCAACATCCGTCTTTTTTCCATAACCATTAGCACTGATTACAAGTAAATGTGCTTCTTTAACATCTTTTTTCACAATATCAGCACTAATAATAAAATCACCTTTATCAATCTTCATTCCAGTAACACCTGAAGCGTTTCGTCCCATTTCTCGCACATCTGATTCTTTAAATCTGATAGCTTGACCTTGGCTAGTTGCAAGCATCACATTATCACCTTTGCCACAGAAAGATACAGAAACCAATTCGTCATTATTTTTTAGAGTAATGGCGATAAGCCCGCTTCTTCGTACATCATGAAAACTTTTTGCGGCAACTCTTTTAGCAACACCATTTTTGGTTACCATTAGCAGCGACATTTCAGCAGTTGCTTTGGCTTCTTTTGGCATAGGTAAAATAGATGTCACTTTTTCATTTTCATTAAGCGAGAGAAAATTCATAATTGACTTGCCTTTTGTGGCTCGCCTTCCTTCCGGAATATCATACATTTTTATTTGATAGGCCTTACCTTTATCAGTAAAAAATAACAAATCACTATGAGTTGAGGTTGTAATAAATTTTGTTACAAAATCTTCTTCTTTAGTATCAAGATCAACTACCCCTACTCCACCCCGTCTTTGTTTACGATATTCTTCCGGATCAGTTCGTTTAATATATCCACCAGAAGTATAAACAAGCACGCTTTCAACATCTGGAATTAAATCTTCGTCTGAAATTGTCTTTACTCCACTTCTAATCACTCTTGTCCTTCTATCATCACCATATTTCTGACCAATTTCTTTCAATTCATCTTTTATAATACCCTGTATTTTTGTTTTACTTGCTAAAATTTCCTTGAGTTTAGCTATAAGTTCTTGCATTTCTTTTAATTCATCTTCTATCTTTTTTCTTTCAAGACCGGCAAGTTTCTGCAAACGCATTTCAAGAATAGCTGTGGCTTGTTTATCAGAAAATTTAAACTCTTTCATCAAACTGGCGTGAGCTTCCAAAACATCTTTTGATTTTCTAATAAGCGAAATAATCTTATCAATATGGTCAAGGGCTTTTTTAAGACCAATCAAAATATGTTCTCTTTCTTCCGCTTTATTCAAATCAAACTGTGTTCGTCTTCTAACCACATTTGCTCTATGCAAAACAAATTCTTCAAGCATTGATTTAAGCGACAATGTTTGAGGAATACCATTAACAAGAGCTACAACATTAAAATGAAATGCTTCTTCAAGCTGAGTATGTTTGTAAATATAATTAAGGACTTTTTGAGGATGAGCACCTTGTTTTAAGTCAATAGCAATTCTAATATCTTTAGCCGATTCATCGCGAAGTCCTTTTATGCCTTCAAGTTGTTTATCACGCACAAGGCCAGCTATTTTTTCTATAAGTTCTGCTTTGTTTACTCTGTATGGAATTGAAGTAATAATAATTTGAGTTATTCCTTTTTTATCTTCAACCACTTCCGCTTCACCGCGACAAACCACCCCGCCACGACCAGTAGCATAAGCATGATGCATATCTTTTTCACCGTAAACAAGACCGCCGGTTGGAAAATCGGGACCTTTTATAAATTGAAGTAAATCTTCTGTCGCCGCATCTTTATTATCTATGAGATGAATGGTTGCATTAACCACCTCGCGGAGATTATGAGGAGGAACATTTGTCGCCATTCCAACCGCAATACCAAGAGTTCCATTCAAAAGAAGATTGGGAACTGATGCCGGAAGAACTTCCGGCTCTTTTCTCGTTCCGTCATAATTAGGTCGCCAATCAACTGTGTCTTTTTCCAAATCTCGAAGGATTTCTGAAGAAAGTCGAGACATTTTTGCTTCGGTATAACGCATTGCCGCCGCCGCATCGCCATCAATTGAACCGAAGTTACCTTGACCAATAATAAGCGGATATCTAAATGAAAATTCCTGCGCCATTTTAACCATAGAATCATAAACCGCAACATCACCGTGAGGATGATATTTTCCGAGCACATCTCCGACTACTGCCGCCGATTTTCTAAATCGTCCGCCGGCAGTCAAATTCATTTCATTCATTGAATAAAGAATTCGACGATGCACTGGTTTCAAACCGTCACGAATATCGGGAAGGGCCCGAGCAGTAATAACCGACATAGCGTAATCAAGATACGATTCACGCATTTCGGTCGTTATACTGCGGGCTATTACACCCTTATTTTCGCCATCTTTAGCCATATTACTATGTATTATAGCATACTTTACTCAATAAAGTTAGTTATAGAATCAATAATTGGGTCAAGACCACCAGCCATAATTTTTTCAATATTATGCCAAGATTCTTTGATACGATGGTCAGTAATTCTATCTTGAAGAATATTATAAGTTCTGATTTTTTCTGACCTATCTCCTGTGCCAATTTGTCCTTTGCGTTCCGCTGAGAATTTTTTTGCATCTTCTTCTTCTTTAAGTGCTTCAAGTTTAGCGATAAGAATACTCATCGCTTTATCACGATTTTTTGCTTGACTTCTTTCGGAAGTTGAACGAACATCAATACCTGTAGGTTTATGAACCAGTCGCACCGCAGTTTCCACCTTATTTACATTTTGTCCGCCAGCTCCACCTGAACGTGAAAATTCCATTTCCAAATCTGTAGGTTTTATTTCAATGGCAGTTTTTTTACGAAGTGGCAAAATAGCCACCGAAGCGGTAGAAGTATGCACTCTGCCCATCTTTTCGGTCTCAGGA
>CAYHTR010000010.1:0-19058 GCA_964359745.1 uncultured Candidatus Saccharibacteria bacterium
ATCAATATAATTTCCAATCCGAATATAATGTTTTTTAACCACAAAAAAGGATTAATCCAAGCATTTGGACAGCCAATAATGGTGAGGGGTACACCAATATCACTATTAAAACTTTTTTGACTTTTTCGCACAAAAAGAGCTTTACTTAATACAGTATAAATAGCATCTTTAGTTGATGTTTTGCCAACATTTCCTGTCACGGCAACAATTTTCGGCTTATATTTCCAAAGCACTGCCTGTGCTTCAAGTTCAAGAATTTTTGCTATTATTTTTTTAAATATATGCTTCATGTTTTATGCTTCACGCTTTTATCGGTCGGGCGGTATTTCATAATAATTGATTAAAAACTTCGTAATGTCAATAAATGGATTAACAAGTGTTTCAGTAGCGTATCTTGCACCTTGAGGATTTTTAGTAAAAATAAAAACCAAAAATCGTGGGTTATAAGCTGGAAAATATCCAAAAAATGAATGCAAAATACGGTCTTGATAATAACTGCCTTGCGGATCTGGAATTTGTGCCGTACCAGTTTTTGCGGCAATACTATAATGTGACAATTTAACTTTTCCACCTCCGAGTGAAGTATCTACCGCTTCCACAAGCATTCTAGTGATTTCTTCTGAAGTAGTTTTTTTAATTACCTTTCTTTGTTCCTCTGGCGAAATATGTTTTGAATAACCAAGAGTGTAATTAATATCAGTGACAATATGCGGACGGATAAGCGTTCCACCATTTGCAAGCGAAGCAAGAGCACGAACTGTATCAATTGGCGTCATAGCGATTCCCTGACCGAACGAAGCGGTAGCATGTTCAATATCGCGAGGACTTTTTAGATTAGTAATTATACCTTTGGCTTCATTTGGCAGATCAATTCCTGTTAATTCACCCAACCCGAAATCAGTCATATATTTTGAAAAAATATCATTACCCATTTTACTTACGGCAAAAGCTGCGCCAGTGTTAAGTGATTCATTAAGAACCACCTGCATATTTACAACCCCTCTACCGATCCCATCAAAATTTGAAATTTTTTTGCCGTCCAAAAGTATAAAACCTTTATCGTTATAAGTTGTTTTAGCGGTAACAATTCCAGAATCAATTCCAGCTGAAATAGTTAATGGTTTTATAATAGAACCCATTTCGTAGACATTCTCCACAAGCGGATTGATAAAAATTGAAGGATTTTTTTCAGTTTTAAATGAGTTTAAATCAAATGTCGGATATGATGCCATTGCATTTACTTCCCCTGTCATTGGATTTAAAATAATTATTCCTGTCACTTCCGATTTCCATTTATCTCCAATTTTTTTAATAGATTTTTCTGCGTAATCTTGTATTACTGAATCAAAAGCAGTAACAACATTTCCTCGCGGTTCCCCTTTTAAAATTACTCTATCTAAACCAGCAAAAATTTCAGCAAAAAAATTAACATAGATATTTTTAGTATCGCGAACAAGTGTTGACTCATATGTTCGCTCAAGACCATATCGTCCAGCCAATTGATTATCGTTGTTATATCCAATAAAACCAATCTCGTGAGAAGCGGAACTTCCTCCTGGATAAAATCTCCATCTATCTTTATAAACTTTAATACCAGATATTTTCATAGCATCAATAGCGTCACCAACATCTACATCAATATGTTTCGCGAGTTCTTCATAAGGATCATTTTTTTTACTTGCTTTTGTTAAAAAAATATCTTTATCAAGTGAGATTAGACTAGAAAGTTTTTCATAAGCTTCATTTGCGTCTTTTATATCTTTGGGAACCATAACAAGAGTAAAACCATCTTTAAGTGTAGAAACGGTAGTATTAGAACCGTCTTTATTTTTAAAATAAATAGTTCCACGATCAAATATATTCTGACTTGGCGTAGCATATTGATGATTGGCTTTCTCAGCAAAAACTTCACCAGAAATAATCTGTATAGAATAAAGTTTTGCGATTAAAATAGACGCAAAAATAAATATAAATACTATGATAACTCTAATTCGTAAAATAAGCGCTGGTTTCATTATTGAATGCGGTAGGACAATGTTGCTTTTCCTAAACCATCTCGTGTTATAAAAATAGGAGAATCAGCATTTTTAAAACCTTGAGCATATGCAACATCCAAACTTATATTGCCTTTTACACTCATATATTTGGTCTCAAGATTGCTAATAGAAGAAAGCATATTTCCAATGTTTTTTTCTATGTTTTCTCTTGCTACCACATTAATAATTGTTTGCCTTACCAAAAAAATATAAAAAACAAATAAACATATTAAAACAGGTAGGGTGGTTAAAATGATTTTTTTAGGCATATTCATTATATTTTTTCAATTATTCTAAGTTTTGCGCTTCTAGCTCGAGGATTTTCATCGATTTCAGAATGGCTAGGTACTATTGGTTTTTTGGTAACAAGAATCCCTTCTTTATTATCAAATTTTTCCTTGAAGTAATGCTTGATAATTCTATCTTCCAAGCTATGGAAACTAATAATGGCGAAACGACCTGCTTTTTCTAATCTCTCAAAACCTCTTTTTACTCCCTCTTTAAGAGATCCTATTTCATCATTTACTGTAATGCGCAAGGCCTGAAATGTTTTAGTTGCTGGATGAATTTTTCTGTGATGATACCAAAATGGAGTGGCTTCTTTTATAATCTCTACTAGCTCAAAGGTTGTTTCAATCGATTTTATCTTTCTTTTTTCAACAATTTTTTTAGCAATTCTACGTGAATACATTTCTTCTCCATATCCGTAGATAATATCCGCAATATTTGCCTCATCCCAATTATTGACAATCTCTCTAGCTGTTAAATCATCTGGTTTTAATTCTTTCTTAAAAGTCATAAGGAGTGGTTCATCTTTTTGAAAAGAAAATCCCCTACCCGACTCTTCAAATTGATTACTAGAAAGTCCTAAGTCAAAAATTATTTTATGAACCTTTGGTATATGCAAATCATCTAACACCTCATCAAGATTTCTAAAGCTGGTGTTATAAAAACTGGTATTGGTTGTAAGCGCATCTAATCGCATTCTTGCCCGATAAAGCGCATCTTGGTCAAGATCAAGACCAATAATACGCATACCGCTTCCAAAAATTTTAGCAATAGCTTCGCTGTGTCCTCCCCCACCCAATGTTCCATCAACAATCACATCTCTAGGATTTATCGCTAGACCATTTATTACTTCATTTAAAAGAACTGTTTTATGTATCATACGGTTATAGCATTCCTACCTGTCCGAGCTTTTCCGCCAAAGCGTCTGCCTGTTTTTCTACTACCGCTTTGTGTTCGCCCCACGACTTCTCGTTCCAAATTTCTGCTCGATTTTGAACTCCGATAATGATTACCTTATTACCCAAATGAGCCCAATTTTTCAAAAAATCTGGAACCAAAATTCGTCCAATTGAATCTACTTCTGTTTCAACCGCTCCTCCAAACATAAAACGATTAAATCTTCTACTATCTGCTTGAAGCATTGATAATTCAGAAAGCTTTCCTGAAATCTTTTCCCACTCTTTTATAGTGAAAATGAAGAGACAATTATCTAGACCTGGTGTAAGCACAATTTTCTTTCCCATTTCTTGCCTAAACTTCACAGGCAAAGATAATCTATTTTTATCATCTATGCTGTGTGTGTATTCGCCGATCAACATTTTATAATTTTTGTGTTATCCACATATCCCACTTATTTCCACTTGCATACAAGTGTATAGCACTCATTCCAACAATGCAATAGTGAAAATCCACATAATATGTGGACAAGCTGTGGACAAAAGGGGGATAAATTTATAAACAAAAAAATCCTCACTTTTTCCTTTCGGAAAAAATGAGGATGAGTACTAAGGTCAAAGGATCCAAGAGGTCCAAGTGACAAAGTACCGAGTGCTAAGAACCCGCCCGAACGACAGAAGTCGTTCTGTCGGGCGGGCTTGCGGAAACCGCAGACGGGCGGTAGTCACGCCAGTCGCCAACAAGCCAGAAGTAGTCCCAGCGCCACCTGTCGCCGTGCCAGTTGAGAGAACGGACAGAGAGGCTGCCGTACGAAGCGCGATAGATTGTGCCCCAGAAAAAGATTACTTTATCTTTCCATTCTTCTGGGATGAGGTGTTGATTCTCTGGTTTGAGAAGGTAATCCAAGATGTGAGCTGTGTAGACTGGCTCATTGACGAGCTTCTTGCGAAGCTCGTTGCCTTGGATTCGTTTTCCTTCCTTTTGACCTTCGTCAAGGTGAAGTTTGACCTTGCTAGGATCAAACTTCACTTGACCGAGGACTCGGTTAGGAAGTTGTTCTGAGTCCGGGAGGACGGACCAACCTTCGGGGATGAAGACGGGGAGGGTGCAGGAGATGAGGGGGTCGTTGGTCCAACAGGGTTCCTTACGGAGAAACTGAGATAGCTGTCGCTTCCACTGGTCACCATCTTTTGATGATAATTTATGGGCAGTATCTAGAATCAAACCGAGCCGGTCTTCCGGAACGATTACCAAAACCCGTATTAGCGAGCCGAGCATGTCATTTGACATAGTCTTTTAACCTTTCATTACATTATTTTGTCAATTTGTGGCTACTCCATTTCACCACTTTCTTTTTATACTATATCATATAAAATAATACTTTGCAATGTATTAAAAATCCACCCCTTTGAATTCCCCTCCTTTATAAAGGAGGGGTTGGGGAGGATTTTATTTCTTCGGTCTCAAAAGAGGAAAAAGTTGCGTCTCACGGAGAGGTTTGTCGGCTAAAAAAGCGAAAAGACGCTCGCCGAAGCCAAAACCACAAGTAGGAGGCATTGCGTATTCAAGCATTTCTACAAATTTATAATCAGGCATCATTGCTTCTTCATCACCAGATTCAATAAGTTTTTTCTGAACTTCAAATCTTTTTGCTTGATCAATAGGGTCATTAAGTTCTGAATATCCCCTACCCACTTCGCTTCCAGCGATAATAGGTTGAAACATTTGCACTATATTTTTACCTTCTACTGATTTTGCAAGTGGACCAACAATTATCGGATGATTAATCAGAAAAGCTGGACCTGAAATATTTTTTCTACAGTACTTCCATAACGTATCCATCAATCGTTCTTTATTTTCACCATCATATTTAACCTTAAGTTTTTTTAATGTTGTTTTTATTTCCTCTTCTGTTGCAGAAAGAACATTAATACCAGTTTGCTTTTTTATTTCTTCAACATAATCAATTCGTACCCATTCATCATTCAAATCAAATGAATACCCTCTCGTGGTAAATTTTGATGTGCCAAATACTTCTTTAGCGATAGTGCGATACAAATCTTGCGTCAATTTCATACCGTCTTCATAGTCCGCATATGACCAATAAAGCTCCATATTGGTAAACTCCTGTAAATGCTCTGGACTAGAACCTTCATTTCTATAGACTCTACCTATTTCAAATGTTTTTTGGAAACCAGCCGACATAAGTCGTTTTTGCCAAAATTCACCAACAGAAATACGCAAAAAAACATCCATATCGTAATCATTGTGATGTGTTTTGAATGGTCGTGCTTCCGCCCCACCAGTTGTAACTTCAAGAGTGGGAGTTTCTACTTCAAGAAAACCTCTTTCTACCAAAAAATCCCTGGTTACTTTCCAAAACTTCGTCTTTTTATAAAAAAGTTCCTTAATTTCAGGATTCATTAAAATATCCAAGTAACGATGTCTATATCTTTCCTCTAAATCTTGCAATCCATGCCATTTTTCCGGCAAAGGCAAAAGAGATTTACTTGCCATAGTCCATGATTTTACCAAAATACTCTGTTCACCTCGTTGTGTGGTAAAAAACTTTCCAGTAACAGAAATAAAATCACCAATATCTACAGTATCAATAAAAAGCTTGAATATTTTTTCATCAATTTCGTCTTTCTTGAAAACTGCTTGAAATTTACCTTTGCCATCATAGAGAACAATAAACAATATCGCCCCTTGTCCGCGAATTGCCATTATTCTTCCAGCAAGAGAAATTTCTTTCTCTTTTTTTTCATAATCTAAAAAATTTTCTTTAGCATCAAAAAGACAAAAAGTACGAGGAACCTTGCTTGGGTAAGGATTTATCCCAGATTTTTTCAATAATTCAAGTTTTTTAAGTCGAGTTTCTTTTAACTCTTCTAATGAAGACATCTTTATTTTATTTCAATAATTGAATAACTAATAGCACCTTTAGGCGTTTTGACAATAACGGATTCTCCTTTTTTCTTACCTATAAGAGCCACACCGAGTGGAGCAAGATTAGAAATTTTATTTGCCGACATATCCGATTCTTCAGAACCAACAATTTTATATTCTCTGGTATTTTTTTCTTCCATTTTCTTTACTATAACCGTAGAACCAACTCCAATGGTTTCAGTATGGCGATCAGAAAGCAAAACTGCCGACTTTAGTGTCATTTCCAATCTCATTATTCTATCTTCAACGCTCGCCTGCAATTCTCTAGCTTCTTGATATTCAGCATTTTCCGACAAATCACCAAGAGATTTAGCGTATTCTAAACTTTCCGCAACCTCTTTACGTCTAGTTGTCCTTAAAAAATCAAGTTCATCTTTAAACTCTTTAAATTTTTCTTTCGTTAGATATTGTATCTCTTCTTTTGCCATTTTGTTAAAAATTAATTATCTTAATATCTTAACATTAAAAGCCTATTTACACAATTAATTTAGATATCATTTCTGCTTTTGGCGAGCCAACAAAACCAGTTCCGGCAGGAATAAGTCTTCCGATAATAACATTTTCCATAAGTCCGCTGAGTTTGTCTGAATTTCCTCTGATAGCACTATTGATAAGAATTCTGGTTGTATGTTGGAATGATGCCGCTGAAAGAAAACTTTTTCGTGAAAGCGACACCTCGGTAATACCCATAACCACAGAGTCAGCTTTCGCTTCTTCAAGCCCTTGCGCCTTGGCTTTTTCATTTTCAAGTTCAAATTGGTATGAATCAACGATATCACCGATTGAAAGAGTCGTGTTTCCAGCATCTTTAATTCTTTTTCGAGAAAACATTTGCTTAACAATTACTTCAATATGTTTTCTAGATACAGTTTCTCCTTGAAGTTCGTAAATCTTTGATACTTCAGCAATAACATAATTTCGCGCCTTATCTTTTCCGCCATATTTGAAAACTTCATCAATATCAGCTGAACCATCAGTTATAATATCCCCCTTGAGGACTTTATCGCCTATTTTTACAAGCGACATTCGTTTATAGTGAACCGTATATTCAACTTCTTTCTTTTTTCCTTTGCCACTATCTTCAAGTTCAGGTATAACTTTTATAATTTTTTCTTTTCCTAAATCTTGAATATCAGAAACAACTCCATCTACAATATTAACAACTGCGGGATTTTTTGGTCGACGTTTTTCAAACACTTCTTCAACTCTAGGAAGACCAGATGTGATGTCTCCACCGACAGACGCCGTACCACCAGAGTGGAAAGTACGCATTGTAAGCTGAGTTCCTGGTTCTCCAATTGCTTGTCCTGCAACCGTACCAATAGCTTCCCCAATTTCCACCAGTTTATTTCTACCCAAATCAGTACCATAACATTTAGCACAAACGCCTTGAAGATTTTTACAAGAAAGTGGTGAACGAACAGAAACCTCTTTAATTCCAGCTTCTTCAATAGCAACAGCTTCATCTTTGGTAAGTAAATGTCCTTTTTTGAACATAACATCTCCTTTTGTATTTACAATATCCGATGCAATAATTCTTCCTCTGATATTTTTTGAAAGAGGAATATCTATACCAGTTCCGCCTTCTTTTTTAATAACTATAAAATCCTTGCTTCCACAATCATCTTCAACAACCATAACATCTTGAGCAACCACGAAAAGTTTTCGTGTAAGATATCCTGCTTTTGCGGTATTAAGCGCAGTGTCGGTAAGTCCTTTTCTAGAACCGTGTGTTGTGTTGAAATATTCAATTGGAGTTAAACCTTCTTTAGAACAAGAAATAATAGGCATTTCAATTGTCTCTCCAGCAGTATTGGTAATAAGACCTTTCATTCCTGCCATTTGAGTGATTTGAGACATCGAACCTCTAGCGCCAGAAGTTACCATATCAAAAACGGAACCCATCTTATCAAGAGTGGCGGGAATAAGTTTTTCAATATCATTTTTTGCCTTGTGCCAAATTTCCAGATTTTTTCTAAGTCGTTCTTCGTCAGTCAAAAGTCCTTCGTTAAATTGTTCTGTGACTTTTTCCGATTGGATACGAGATTTAGCAATTACTTCGTTTTTACCAGCTGGAATTTTTATGTCGTCAATTCCCCAAGTAATTCCAGAGTGTGTGGCGTACTTAAATCCAAAATTTTTAATTTGATCAAGAATATCCGGAACATTTTCAATTCCATATTTATTGATAAGATCGTCTATAATAGCGGACATTCTTTTTCTATCAATCTCTTTATTTATATAAGGATAATCCGGAGGAAGTACGGAATTAAATAAAAGTCTACCAATGCTTGTTTCAAAAATCTTTCCTTCAAATTGTTTATATTTCGGTGTATCTATTGAAAGCACCTTTATTTTTGCCCGAAAACTTACTACACCAAAATCATAAGAAGTGATAGCATTATTAACACAAGGAAAATATTTACCTTCACCTTTCTCACCATCGACAGATTTTGTCATCCAATAACAACCAAGCACGATATCAAGAAGTTTTGAAATAACTGTAGGATCACCATTTCCTGGCTTTAAAATATTTTTATTTGAAGCCATAATTTCTCTGGCCTCGGCTTGGGCTTCCACACCAAGTGGAACGTGAACAGCCATTTGGGCACCATCAAAGTCAGCATTGAAAGCGGTACAAACCAATGGATGAACTTGAATTGCATTTCCTTCAATAAGAGTTGGTTTGAAAGCTTGAATACCGAGTCGGTGCAATGTCGGTGCACGGTTCAAAAGCACATATTTATCTTTAATAACATCTTCAAGAATAGCCCAAACTTCCGGAATTCCATCATCAATAAGTCTTCCAGCACCGCGAATATTATATGCAAGTTCTTTTTTAAGAAGTCCAGAAATAACAAACGGTTTAAAAAGTTCAAGTGCCATATGTTTTGGCAAACCACATTGGTCAAGTTTTAATTTTGGTCCGACAACAATCACTGAACGACCAGAATAATCCACTCGCTTACCAAGAAGATTTTGACGGAACAATCCACGCTTGCCTTTAAGATTATCAGAGAGCGATTTAAGAGTTCTTTTTTGCGCTTGATTAACACCGGAAAAAAGATTATTTCCATGACGAATTGAATTATCTATTAGAGAATCAACTGCTTCCTGCAAAATTCTTTTTTCGTTTCTAAGAATAACATCCGGAGCATTGATTTCTTTTAATTTGAGAAGGCGATTATTTCTATTTATTACTCTACGATATAAATCATTAATATCAGATGTAGCAAATCTTCCACCATCAAGAGGAACCATTGGACGAAGAGCTGGTGGTATGACTGGAATACGAGTAAGAAACATCCATTCCGGTCTTATTCCAGAAATAATCATACTTCGAACTAATGAAAGTCGCTTATTTAATTTTTCTCTATCAATTGCGCCTGAACCATCGACTTCTTTAATGAGAGATTCTTGTAATTTTTGTAAATCAATATTTTTAAGGATTGTATGGATTGCTTCTGCACCTATACCTGCTTCAAAAATTGTGCCGTATTTCATTCCAAACTTGTGATATTGTGCTTCATCAAGAACCATTCCTAGCTGAATACTATCAATTTCTCTTTTAGCATTTAGAAAAAGCTCTTTAAGTGCTAATTTGGTCTTTTCATCATTAGCTCCCTTCACTTTTGTCTTGTATTCGTTATCAAGTTCTTTTAGAAATCTTTCTTTTTGTTCTTGATGTATAGTGGTAATAATATAACCAGCAAAATAAACAACTTTTTCCAAATCGCCAGTAGCCATACCCATAATCAAACCGATTCTTGAAGGCATACTTCGCAAAAACCAAATATGAGAGACTGGTGTGGCAAGTTCAATGTGACCCATTCGTTCGCGTCTTACGATTGATCTAGTGATTTCAACTCCGCATTTTTCGCAAATAATTCCTTTGTAACGAATACCTCTGTATTTTCCACAATAACATTCGTAATCTTTGTCTGGACCAAATATTTTTTCGTCAAACAGACCGCTTTTTTCAGATCGTTGGGTTCGATAATTAATCGTTTCTGGTTTTGTGACTTCGCCAAAAGACCATTCCTTAATTCGATCAGGTGATGCGAGTTTAAGATTTACCACTTCAAAATCATTTATATTTGTTTTAGAATTATTCATATATTTATTCTTTTTTAAGCTCTACATCAAGGGCTAATCCTCTTAAACTATTAAGAAGCACATTAAACGAAGCCGGTGTACCAGGTTGATTCAATGGTTCATCTTTAACAATTGCATCAAAAGCGGCTGAACGACCAATAATATCGTCTGATTTTATAGTAAGCATTTCGCGAAGAGTATGCGCTGCACCGTGACCAAGTAAAGCCCAGACTTCCATTTCTCCAAATCTTTGTCCTCCGCCTTGAGCCTTACCGCCGAGAGGTTGTTGGGTAATAAGCGAGTACGGACCAATAGAACGCATATGAATTTTATCTTCAACCATATGATGAAGTTTCAACATATACATATATCCAACTGCAATTTTTTGTTCAAAAGCTGTGCCTGTTCGTCCATCAAAAAGTTCTATTTTCCCATCTTCTTTAAATCCAGCTTTCATTAATTCTTCTTTGATTTCAGTATCTGTAGCACCGGCAAATGGAGGCACGATAGCTTGATAATCAAGAGTATGAGCTGCCAAACCAAGATGAAGTTCAAGGATTTGTCCCAAGTTCATACGACTAGGCACGCCAAGTGGTGTCAAAATAATATCTATAGGAGTACCATCAGCCATATATGGCATATCTTCTACTGGAAGAATTCGTGAAATAACTCCTTTATTTCCATGTCGTCCCGCTAATTTATCACCCACTGACACACTTCTAAGTTGCGCTACTTCAATATAAATCTTCTTAATAATTCCTGATTCCAACTTATCCCCTTTATCCCTAGAAAATATTTTAATACTGATAACTCGCCCTCGTTTGCCATTTTCAATTCGTTTTGATGTATCTTTCACATCTCTAGCTTTTTCGCCAAAAATTGAACGCAAAAGTCTTTCTTCTGGAGTAAGTTGTGTTTCGCCTTTTGGAGTAATTTTACCAACAAGGATGTCTCCAGGTCTAACTTCCGCGCCAATTCTTATAATTCCATCTTCCGCAAGATTCTTAAGTTTTGATTCACCAACATTTGGAATATCGCAAGTAGTAATTTCTGGACCAAGTTTTGTGTCGCGAACATTGACTACAAATTCTTCAATATGAAATGAGGCGAATTTGCTTTCCTTAACAAGTCGTTCTGAAAGAATAATAGCATCCTCGTAATTGGAACCAGACCACGACATAAAACCAACAAGGATATTTTGTCCGAGAGCTATTTCACCTTTATCAGATGTTGATGTATCAATAAGAACATCGCCTTTTTTTACTTTATCTCCAAGATTAACAACTGGTCGCTGATGAAATGCTGTAAAACCGTTTGTCCTTTGAAAATGAATAAGATTATAATCGTAAACTTTACCTTTGTTGTCCTTCAACGATACTTTTCGTGCATCTACATGAATAATCGTTCCATCTGCAGGTGCAATAACAATTCTTCCTGTGTCAACAACCGCCTTGCCTTCAATACCAGTAGCTACAAGTGGCGCCTCTGGAATGATGCAAGGTGTTGCCTGTTTTTGCATGTTAGAACCCATCAACGCTCGGTTTGCATCATCATGATTTAAAAATGGGATCAAGGATGTGGCAACAGAGAAAGGTTGCATAGTAGACACATCAATAAAATCCACATCATTCTTTTTAATAAATTCCAATTTACCATTAACTCGAACTTCCACTTCATCATCTGTAATCTTGCCATCCTTATCATATTCAATAGCTGCGTGAGCAATTTTATAATTCTCATCTTCAAGCGCATTCATATAAACAATCTCTTCTGTCACTACACCATTTTTTACTTTTGAATACGGAGTTTCTATCATTCCAAATTCGTTAATTCTTGCATAAGTTGAAAGGTGAAGAATAAGACCAATGTTTGGACCTTCTGGAGTATGAATTGGACAAAGTCGCCCGTAGTGAGAAGGATGTACATCTCGAACTTCAAAACCAGCTCGTTCCCTAGTCAATCCCCCTGGACCAAGAGCAGAAAATAGTCGGAGATGCTCCAATTCAGTAAGAACATTTTCCTGTTGCATAAATTGAGAGAGTTGGTTGGTGGTGAAAAATTCTTTAATTCTGGCTTGAAGCGGTCTAGGCGACACAAACTGCACTGGAAGTGTAATATCAGGATCTACCGTTGACATTCTGTCTTGAATATTTCTTTTCATTTGCGACATTCCAACTCGCATTTTTTGTTGAAGAAGCTCACCCACTAATCGCACTCGTCTTGAACCAAGATGGTCAATATCGTCTTCTTGAGCATCTAGAGTATTATTAAGCTTCACAATATTGCTTATAATTATGGAAATATCTTCAACTGTTATAAGCTTTTTAGCCATATCTTTTTCTGTCATACCAAGGCCAAATCGCTTATTAAATCTCATTCTGCCTACTTTTGAAATATCATATCTCTCTTCGCTAAATATTCCTTTTATAAACTCTCGGGCATTATCTGCCGTTGCCAAATCACCATCGCGAAGGCGTTTGTGAATTTCCATATATGAATCACCGACTGCTTTGGCGTGATCTTTTGCAAAAGTCAATTCCATTACTGCTTTAGCATCATTATCACCCTTAAAAAGAGAAAGTATTTGCTCATTTGTTTCAGCGCCAAGCACTCGAAGAAGCGATGTGACTGAAAATTTTCGTTTTCTGTCTATTCTCACATATATAGTGCCGTCAGCATCACTTTCAATCTCTACCCATACTCCGCGAGCGGGAATTATTTTAGCTCCAAAAAATTTCTTTCCCTTGCTCTCATTTGCAGTAAAAAAAACCCCAAATGAGCGGGCAAGTTGAGGGACGATAACTCTTTCAATTCCATTTACAATAAATGTTCCGTGATTAGTCATCATTGGAAAATCAGCGAGAAATATTTCCTGCTCTTTAACAGAATCAATAGTTTTATTTTTAAGTTTTATTTTTGCTTTAAGTTGCGCTTCGTATGAAAGTTTATTTGTTTTCGCGTAATGTTCTTCGTATTGCGGTTGTGATAATTCAAAACCAACAAAAGATAATTCAAATTTTTTATCCGAATAATCTTTTATCGGCGAAAACTCTTTAAAAACTTCTTCTAAACCTTTTTCAATAAGCCATTTGAACGATTCTGTTTGGGCTTCCACAAAATTCGGCATCACTGCCAGTGGTTCTTTATATTTACCAAAATATTTTTTATTTTTTTTCATATTATTATAGACAAACAAAAAAGCCCTTTTCATTTAAAAGGTTACGGTATTTAATAGTTAATTTATATTTTTTTAAGCAATGAGGACCAATTAGCCTTGTAATCCTTCGTGCTTTCACCCATAACACAATCGCGCTGAAGTTATCCACAGTATACACCTCCCCATTTTCTTGTCAACATATTGTTGTTGACAAATAAAAGCAATCTGATAGTATATAAGTACACAGTGGCTTCGGCCTCCGAGAAACCCCGCTTTACAGCGGGGTTTCGATTTTATAATAAAAGCTTGTTTAATTTTTTCTTCATCACTAAAAATTCATTTTGTTCTACTGTACCAATTTTACGCAATAACCTTTTTGAATCAAGCACTCATATTTGATCAAGAAGAGCAAACCCGTGTACATCTTCATGGGTTACCACCGACTGAAACTTTTTCCGTCAAAATTCTTTTGCATACCAATATTTTATCATATTTATGAAAACAAAAACTATCACAGATAAGAGAATTGTGTAAATCGTGGCCACCACGTTTATTTAGAGTTTTTTGTGGTCTAATTTGTAATTGAAACCTGTGATTTGATTATGGAAAGTGGGATAAGGTCATATTTTGTTTCTCCTATATTTTTAGCAGGTATTGTAATACGAACAGCTAAACCGTGAGTGGTATCATAAGAAAAATCTTGGTCAAAAATAAAATTGCCTAAAGAATAAAAAATATGCTTGTTTTTATATATTTCAACCGGCTCAACAACATGAGGATGTGCGCCAATAACTAAATCTGCTCCAGCATCAATAAATTGATGGGCTTTTTTCTGCTGGTCTTTCGTATAATTTTTATTATATTCAATTCCCCAATGCGCTGAAACAATAAGAAAATCGGCTATTGAACGCAAGCGAATAATTTCAGAAATAATTTTATCATAATTTTTATAACTAAACTCGTGATAGCCGACAAAACCGATTTTCATTCCATTTATTTCTTTTATTATTGAAATTTCACCAGTATTTGAAGGATCTCCAAAATAATCAAGACCATTTTCCATAAGATATTTTTTTGTCTCTTTCAATCCAGCATTTCCAAAATTAAGTGTGTGATTATTAGCTAAACCAAGCATCGTTATACCTTCATTTTTTAAAAGTAGCGCAGTCGTAGTGCTAAAAGTAAATTGCAATGGTGCGTTATTTTTATTTATTGTTTTTGAAGGATTTGAAGTAATCGGTCCTTCAAGATTTGCTAAAACAATATCGTTATTTTTTAATAATTCGTGAATATTTTTTAAAGGATAATCAGAACCGTATTTATTCATATAAAATCTCGCACCTCTATCAAGCATAAGATCGCCAAATGCCAAAATAATTACTGGTTTGCTATTACCTTCAAGTACCGTGGTAATGTTCAAAATTGACTCATATTTATGAACATTGGGAATTACCCATAATATTACCAAAATAATAACAAAAAGTGATATTATTTTTATTTTTTGCGAGATATTTTCCATTCCTCAATTTTAGCACGATTACCAGAAAGCAAAATTTTTGGCACACGATATTTTTTTCCTTTATATTCAAAAACTTCAGGACGAGTATAAACATCATTTGAAGCAACCCGTGATTCTTCAAGAGAATTAAAATTACCCAAAACTCCTTCAACTTGCCTAGACATAACATCAATCATAATCATCGCCGGTAATTCCCCACCAGTTAAAACAAAAGGGCCGACTGATATTTCTTCAACCTTGAAAATCTTTTTTACTCGAGCGTCTATACCTTCATATCGTCCGCAAACAATAATTATATGCTCATATTTTTTTGTAATATTTTTTGCATAAGCGTTATTAAATTGTTTGCCATTTGGACTTAACCAAATAATCTTAAAACCAAACACTCGGTGTTTGGTTTTTAAAGCTTTTTCTATGGCTTTTATAACTGGCAAGGCTTCAATTACCATTCCAGGTCCGCCACTGTATGGTTTATCGTCTACTCGTCCATCAGAATAATCTCTCGGATTATAAAATTTTACCTTAATTTTCTTGTCTTCAATAGCCCGCTTCAAAATTGACTCCCCGAGATAGGAATCAAAAGCTTGTGGAAATAAAGTAATGATGTGGAAATTCATACTAATAAGCTAATTCCTACATCCTAAATTCTAAGATCTGCCATTGCTTCATCAACTGTTTTTATTGTTCTTTCTGGTTTTGTTCCGCCCTCTGGTTCATTGATTTTTAGATTAACTCGAGAATTATTTTTCATTCCAACAACACGAAGAAGTGTTCTGATTGCTTTTGCGGTATTACCAGAACGGCCGATAACTTTTCCCATATCTAATGCGTTGACATCAAGAGACATTAACACCCCCATTTCATCAACAGTTCTACTAATTTTTACACTATCAGGATTATCAACAAGCGCTTTTACCACATATTCCAAAAACTGAGTATCTTTTTCCATATTATTGTAATTACCTTTTATTAATTCACTAATTTTACACCTTTGGCGCTTCTGGAGCAACAGGAGAAGTAATAATAGGTCTTTTTAACGGCAAAGCATTTCTCTTTTTTCCAGTCAAAATTTTATGATCAATCAAAAGATTGTAAACTGTGTCAGATGCTTGCGCTCCTTTTGAAATCCAATATTTTACTTTTTCAGCATTGAGATTATTTATTTCTTTTTTATTCTTTGGATCATATGAACCCAAAACCTCAAGCGATTTACCGCTCTTTGGACCATTTTTAGAGTCTGTAAGCACAAGGCGAAACGCCGTTGCATGCACCCGTCCTACTCGTTGTAATCGTATTTTTAACATAATCGTATACTAGCAAAAGAGTGTGTAAAGGTCAATTTTTATTATATATTGGACTAACTGCCGGTTTGCCTTCTAGAACATTAATAATATTTTGGGCGGAGAGAGTTGTCATATCGAGGCGAGCCTCCATTGTGGCCGAGGCGATATGGGGAGTGAGAACGACGTTTGGAAGTTTAACGAGACCTTTTGCAAGGTTTGGTTCAAATTCGTAGACATCAATGCCGGCGCCAGCAATCACGCCGTTTTGTAATGCAGAGACGAGTGCATTTTCGTCGAGCACGGGGCCACGAGAAGTGTTTACAAGATATGCCGTTTTTTTCATAAGATTAAAGCGAGCTTCGTTCATAAGATGATGTGTAGCATCAGTAAGCGGAACATGAATCGAGACAACATCAGCGATTTGTAAGACTTCTTCAACTGTTGAATAAAAAACAGCACCAAAACCTACCTGCGCAGGTAGGTCTTTTTCTAATTTTTCATTTCGCACAATATCATAATAAACAACAGACATTTCAAAACCATTTTTGGCTCGATGTGCGACATCAGCACCAATTCGCCCCGTACCGATAATTCCTAAAGTTTTTCCAGCAAGTTTCGTTCCATGCAAAAGCATCGGGTCCCAGCCTTTATATTTTCCATTTCTCATATAACTATCCCCTTCAACAATTCTACACGTCAGTGCAAGAATCAGAGCCCAAGTGTGCTCAGCAACTCGATCTGCTCCACCACCGGGAGTGTTGGTAAGTATTACACCTCTTTTTTTTGCATCTTCTATATTAAAATTATTAAAACCGATCGCATAATTTGCAAAAACTTTAACAGTGGGACAAGCGTCCATCACCTCTGCGTCTATAATATCCGTAAGTAATGTAAGCACTCCATCATACGGTTTTTTCGTAAGCACCTTTATTAATTCTTTTTTCGTAAGCGGACGATCTTTAGGGTTTATATCAACTTCAAAACCTTTATCAGTGAGCATCTTTATTCCTATTTCTGGAATTTTTCTGGTGATGTAGACTTTCATATTATTTTATTAAATAATTTTAATCTCTCACTCACCACTTTCTCTACTGCAAGTACGGCATCTTTCAGATATTTGTAAGGTGCCACTTCTTCGGGATTGTTTTGAAGAGAAAGCTTGAGCGCGTCGCGGTACGCGACGCGCAATTCCGTACTAATGTGAATTATAGAAATTCCAGCATCAATAGCTTTTACAAAATCTTCATCAGGAGTTCCCGAACCACCATGAAGCACTAGTGGTACCCCACCCGCTTTTCTGATTTCTCTAATTTTATCAATATCTAAATGTGGATCTTTGCCGACTCTCATCATACCGTGAATATTTCCAACAGCTGGAGCAAAAAGATCTACACCAGTTTCTTTTACAAATTGAGCTGCTTGTTCTGGAGTCGTGAGTCCTTTTTCAAGATCAATTCCCTCTGGAATTTCGTCTAACACCTTTGATGATTGCCCAATATAACCAAGCTCTCCCTCAACTATTATTTCTGAATTAACACTTCGTGCATATTCAACACATTCTTTTGTATTTTTTACATTTTCCTCAAATAAAAGTTTTGCACCATCATAAATCACAGCATCAAAACCAGCATCAACTGCTTCTTTTAGTTTTTCTATAGAGTAAGTATGGTCAGCATTTAAAAAAATCGGATAATCATACTCTTCACGAATACTTTTTATCAATGAGACACATTGTTTTACACCAATAAAATTCCTTTCGCCTTCTGAAACTCCGATAATAACTGGTAAATTAAGATTTTTAGCAGAATGAAAAATCCCCCACAACATTTCAATATTTGAGATATTAAAATGGCCAATCGCAACTTTATTTTTTTCAGCGTCTTTAATATATTCACGCAAGGATTTCATGAGTTTATTATAACACTCTTAACTTCAAAATCCACCCCTTTGAGTTCCCCTCCTTTATAAAGGAGGGGTTGGGGAGGATTTAATTTTAATGTATAATATATTTATGAATCCCAAACTAGATTTTCTCGCTATCGGCGACATTACAACTGATGCTTTCATTAAACTTCAAGATGCGAGCGTGCATTGTGATGTAAATAAAGAAAACTGCAAATTATGTGTAAAATTTGCAGATAAAATTCCTTACGAATCAGTTACTATAGTTCACGCTGTAGGTAATGCTTCAAACGCTTCTGTTTCTGCATCTCGTTTGGGACTACATTCTGGACTTGTGACTAATATTGGTGATGACCAAAATGGAAAAGAATGCCTAGATGTTTTAAAAAATGAAAATGTCAACATAGACCTCGTTACCGTTCACAAAGGAATACCCACCAACTATCATTATGTGCTTTTATATGAAGCAGAACGCACTATTCTTATCAAGCACGAACCGTATGAATATAAATTACCTTCAATAAAAATTTCTCCAAATTGGATTTATTTATCTTCTTTTCGCGGAGATGATAATTATCTAAATGAAATCGCTAATTATATTGAAACACATTTGGAAATTAAATTAGCTTTTCAACCAGGCAAATTTGAAATTAATCTTGGATATAAAAAACTGCAAAAAATTTACGAGAAATCTGAATTATTTTTTTGCAACAAGGAAGAAGCTCAAAAAATACTAGAAACAACAGAAACAGATTTCAAAAAGCTTCTAACTGGAATACACGAACTTGGTCCAAAAATTGTTTGCGTTACCGATGGTCCAAAAGGTGCGTATGCGTTTGATGGAAATACAAATGAATACTGGTTTCATCCCATTTATCCAGACCCCAAGCCTCCTGTAAGTCGCACGGGAGCTGGTGACGCTTTTGCTTCAA
>CAYHTR010000011.1:0-18879 GCA_964359745.1 uncultured Candidatus Saccharibacteria bacterium
CCACATTAGTCAGTCGGATTAGTTTGGAAAAAAGTTCGTGCAAAGGATACAATTAGATCACCCAAAGAAACGTTCGCGAAATTCTGGCGGGCTAAAAAAAATCAGACACTCTGGAAATTGCGATATTGTTCATGTCCTCATCATTATAATTATCAACATGAGAAGAAATACATAAAAAAACTACTGTCGCACCTCCCACGACAAACCAAACTCTTGGCCACTGGTTGGGTCTTAATCCAGAATTTGGAATAACGAGTTCAGTTTTCCAGAGTGTCCAAATATCATTTTGAGTTACGCGATGTAATTTAGCTGGAGCTATAACTTGCTTCGGCTGTGTTGGATTAAATTGAACTTCACACAATCTTTCGAAAGAAGATAAACCATCGCGTATAGTGCGAAATCGCCGCTCTAGAGCGGCGATTTCTTTCTGAATGCCGTCGTGATAAAAAAATTCAATCATAAATCACCAAAATCGGTACCACGATAGAAAGCTAACTCATATGGTATTTCTTTGCGTAATTCTGTACCAACATATGGTGCTTCTGCATGAGATAATTCTTCTAATTGTTTTCCATTCAAATGACCGTATTTGACCACAATTCGATCAAGCATTTTTTTATCCTCATCTGAAAAAACAGATAAATCAGGTTCAGTAAGACACTTGTAAATTTCTGTTGGGTTGTATCCTTCACGCTCCTCAACTTGTTCAATTCCAAGCATTTTACCTTTTGCCATTTCTTGAGTTATTTCTTCTAATGCAGAAGGAACTGGTCCCATAGGAAGTGCGTTGTATACATCACCAGTTATTGATTTTTGAATTTTTTCGTACAAGTCAAAATCAGCAAAATATAACAATTTCGCCAATTTTTTCTTTCCGCGTACTTCACCTTTTAGTTTCCGACACAAATACAAGACGGCATTTTGGTACTTTTTTCGGTTTAGAGACATACCTATATAATACTAAAAATTACAGTAAAGGGCAAACTCATGTCAATATAGTAAACGAGGTCAGACAAAATTTTGGTGTACTATAACCAAAAATAAAACTTGAAAAAACCGATGATTTTTGCTATGATTTATTGATATTTATGAAAGAAAATGCTTGGTGGTCAGAAGAATACAGCTTTTTCGGGAAGCACTATCTTGAAGGAGATAATTCTAAAGAAGGTTATTTGACTGGTCAAAAACAAACTCTTGAACAAAGAACTCAAGCAGAAGCGGAGGGTATTATTCGGCTTTTAGATTTAAAAGGAGAAGAAAAAATTTTAGATGTTCCGTCTGGTTATGGCAGATACAGTATTGCTTTAGCGAAAAAAGGATTTAATGTCACTGGTGTTGAACTTAATGCAGTCCATTTAAGTGAGGCAATTAGAAATGCTCAAACAGCATAAGTGAAACCAGATTTTGTGAAAGGCAATATGATTGATATTTCACATAAAGAAGAATTTGAAGTATATTCAGACTGGAATAAAACCCCGTATTCTGAAGATTCAGAAGACATGATTATTGTTGCGAAGAAATAATTAGATTCGTGCAAAGTGTACCTTCCAAATTAACCCTGGTTTTACATCAGCTATAGCTGGTAATAGATGATTAAGAAGCTGTTCTGCTGTCATACGAAATTTATTACCTTTTGCAGAGATTTTCACCCAACCATCTTTATCTCGAAAATATTTTTCGGTGAAGTTTTTTGTGCCTATGGAAATTATATAACTATCATTTGTCAATTTCATTATTCAAATAATACCATAAAAATTGCAAATCCTATCTAATTTTTTAATACTATGCTATACTCTTGATATTGAGAAATGCAGTCGAATTTCTAATTTTAATTTAAAAATAAAAAGCAAAAACATGACAGGAACAATCAAGACACTTACGGACAAAGGATTTGGTTTTATTACTCGCGAAGGCGAAGCAAAGGACCTTTTCTTTCATTCAAAAGATTTGAATGGCGTGACATTTGATGCCTTAAAAGAAGGAGATACTCTTTCTTTTGATGTAGTTGACGGCGAAAAAGGCCCAAGCGCAAAAAATGTAACGAAAGCGTAGTCAGAAATAAACGCAAAAGAATGAGCGCCGTATCGTATGATGCGGCGCTCTTGCGTTACTCTTCATTTTTTTGTCTTTCTTCCACAAGCTGAGCGAGACGCTCTTCTCGCTCTTCTTGTGCCTTTTCCCAATCATTTTGCCAGCTTGTCTTTTGTTCGATTTTTGGTTTAAACGACTGAGATGAACTGTTGAATGGAACAAACACTACATTTAGCTTTTTGTTCATACTAATACATAGTATACACTACTGTTGATAAAAAGTCAAACGAGCTTATGTGGATTGTGATTTGGGCAAGTTTTTACAGAACATCTTTCTGGAATAGTTTTTGTGCCTTCCATCATCAGTGCTCCGCAAGTTGGACAGAGTTTACCAGTTGGTTTTGCTTTAATGGCATTTTTGCAATCAGGATAATTTGAACAGCTATAAAATAGACCAAATCTTCCACGCCTTTCAGTCATCATACCGTCTTTGCATAGAGGACATTTCACTCCAGTAGAGTTTTGTTTTTCAAGTTCGGCGTCTTTTTTAATAAATTTGCATTTTGGATAACTGCCACAAGAAATAAATTTACCAAACTTTCCTTCTCGTTCAACTAATTTTGCTTTACCGCATTTTGGACAGATTTCATCTAATTCTTTTGGACCTTCAAGTTCTTTGCCTTCCATCGTTCTAGCACCGTTGCATTTTGGAAACCTTGAACAACTCAAAAATTTACCGTTTTTAGATAGTTTTATTACCATTGGCGATTCGCATTTTGGACAATGAATTGATGATTCAGCTTCTCCCAAGTTTGTTACTTTTTCCATTTTTTCTTTTGATTTTACATCTTTAATAAATGGTGTATAAAAATCTCTAAGCGTTTTTTCGTAGTCAATTTCTCCTGTAGCTATTGTGTCTAATTTATCTTCCATTTCTGCTGTGAAAGTATCGCTAATATAATTGCCAAAGTTTTGCTCTAAAAAACTGGACACCACATCTCCAGTATCGGTAGGATGAAGGGCTTTATTGAGTTTATTCACATAACCTCTTTCTTCCAATGTTTTAATAATACTTGCGTATGTTGAAGGTCTGCCAATACCTCTTTTTTCAAGTTCTTTAATAAGTCCCGCTTCAGAATATCGTGCTGGCGGTTGAGTTTCTTTTTCTTCAGTTTTAATTTCTTTCAGTATTAATTTTTCACCAACAGTGACTTTTGGTAATTCTACATCTTCACCTCGTGCGTTGGGATCAGCTAAAAGCCAGCCGGGGAATAACACTCGAGAGCCGTTTATGACAAAATCAGGAATATTTTTTGACGTAACGTTCGCTGTCATCTTTGTGCGAAGAATTTTTGCATCTGCCATTTGAGATGCCACGGTGCGTTGCCAAATTAAAGCATAAAGAGCTTTTTGTTCAGGAGTATGACCTGCATCTTCATCTGAAAAATGCGTGGGACGAATGGCTTCGTGAGCTTCTTGGGCATTTTTGCTTTTTTTAGAAAATACATGCGGAACATATAATCCTTTGCCATATTTTTTATCAATAATACCTGCGATTTGATTTTGAGCATAACTGGATAATATCGTGCTATCAGTTCTCATATAAGTGATAAGTCCGTCTTCATAAAGTTTTTGAGCAATCCCCATAGTACGAGACGGACTCATTCCAAGACGAGTGCTAGCACTTTGTTGTAAAGTTGAAGTTATGAACGGAGACCGTGGAGTTCTTTTTGCTTCTGTTTCATTTAAATCGATAACAGTCCACGCTTCTTGATTGCTAATTTTCACAATTCTATCAACTTCTTTTTTATCTCGTGGTTCTTCCACACACACTAAAGTAAAAGGAGTTTTTGAAGCGTTTAAAACATCAGCTGTAATATTCCAAAATTTTTCCGATTTGAAAGCTCGAATTTCTCTTTCGCGTTCCATAATAATACGCAAGGCGGGGGATTGAACTCTACCAGCAGAAAGTCCGTAACGAACTTTTTTCCAAATTAATCCAGAAAGGTCGTATCCCACAAGCCGATCAAGCACTCTTCGGGCTTCTTGAGCTTTTCGGAGATTATCATCAATATTTCTCGGATGAGTAATTGCTTCTTGCACCGCTTCTTTAGTAATTTCGTGAAAAACCACTCGTTTTGGATTTTTTAATCCAGTAGCTTCTTTGATATGCCAAGCAATTGCTTCACCTTCTCTGTCGGGGTCAGTCGCCAAAAGAACTTCTTCAGCTTTTTGCGAAAGCGATTTTAATTCAGAAACAATTTTTTCTTTACCGGGCGAGATTTCGTAATGAGGAATAAAACCGTTTTCTATGTCAATGGCTTTTTTATTGCTTTTTGGTAAATCACGAATATGACCAACTGACGCCTTTACGGTATATTTTCCGTCAAGGTATTTGGAAATTGTTTTTGCTTTGGCTGGTGATTCTACTATAAGTAATTTCATTTGTTTAAGTATTATACACGATATATTTCACCACCGCTTTCTTTTATCAAACCTTTGATTTCAAGAATGCCTAATGTGGAGTTTATTTCGTGGGCTGGCTTATTGCTTATTCTAATTAATTCATCTTTTTCAACCGGCTCGCACAATAAATCAAGCATCTCTTTTTCTTCAGTTGAGCATTCTTTGTATTTTAAATCAAGCATTTCTTGTCCATCTTCTGATCTTTCAAATCCTAACGCTTCAAGAATATCTGCTGAAGAAGTGATTGGTGTGGCACCTAATCTTAAGAGCATATGAGGACCTTCCGAATTTTTTGAATAAATTGAACCCGGCACTGTCAAAACGTCTTTATTGTAATCAGTAGCAAGCCGAGCAGTGATAAGTGTTCCTGATTTTTGACCGGCTTCAATTATAAGCACCGCTTGAGAAATAGCAACCATAAGACGGTTGCGTTCTGGAAATGTGTGTAACATTGCCATAAACTCTGGTTCATATTCCGAAATTAGAGTTCCCCCAGCTTCAATAATTTTATCTGCTAATTTTCTATTATTTTGAGGATATATAACTTTTCTAGAAAGTCCAGAACCTGGTATTGCCACTACCTTTAATTTGGCTTTTAAGGCAGAATAATGAGATATAGAATCTATTCCAACCGCGAGACCAGAAACAATAGCAATTGGATATCCCTCTAGTCCTTCTATGAGTTTTTCACATACTTCTTTTCCGTAAGATGTGTATTTTCTTGAACCGACGACACAAAGATATTTTAAATCAGCGGATAGTATATCTCCTTCTATATAAAGCTTTTTGGGTGGATGTGGAATATGTGACAAACCTTCAGGCCATTCTTTTTTTTCAAATACGCGGATTGTTGATTTTGATGACATTTCTTATACTATAGCATTTATGGTATTATTATATGAAATATATTTATGCTTGATATTAAATTTATAAGAGAAAATAAAGAGATAGTGCAAGAAGGCGTAAAGAAAAAAGGTCTTAAGTTTGATGTTGAAGAATTAATTACTATTGATGAAAAAAGGCGAGAACTTCTATCGGCTATTGAAAAAAAACGCACAGAACAAAATGCTTATAGCGAAAAAATTCCTCGTGAGACAGATGGAGTTACTCGGTTGAAAATGATTGAATTCACGAAATCTCTTAAAGTTGAGCTTGCTGTTGACGAAGAAAAAATGAAAGGAGTTATGAAAGATTGGCAAAACTTGATGTTGAGGGTTCCAAATATTCCAGATATGTCAGTGCCAGATGGTTTAAATGATGCAGATAATAAGGAAGTAAGAGTGTGGGGTAAAAAGCCGGATTTTGGTTTTGTTCCTAAAAGTCATATAGAACTTATGGAATCGCTTGGTATGGTTGATGTGGTGCGAGGAGCAAAAGTTGCTGGTTTCCGCGGTTATTTTTTAAAAAATGACGGCGCATTGCTTTTGAATGCTGTTTTTCAATTTGTGCTTGATTATTTTGTTAAAAAAGGTGATTTTACTCCAATGTTTACACCAACACTTGTGCGGAGAGAAGCTTTTATGGGTACTGGTTATTTACCCCAAGGTGAAGAAGATTTGTATAAAACCCAAGACGATCTTTATCTTACTGGTACAGCAGAAGTACCAACTATGGGATATTATATGGACGAAATTATAGATAAATCCAAGTTACCAATAAAATTTATCTCATTTTCTCCATGTTTCAGAAGAGAAGCAGGAGCTCACGGAAAAGATACAAAGGGCATATTTCGCATTCACGAGTTTTATAAACTTGAACAAGTTGTTTTATGCGAAGCTAGTCATCAAGAATCGGTAAAATGGCATGAAGCTCTTACAGAAAATTCAGAGAAAATTTTGCAGGCCTTAAATCTTCCATATCATGTTGTTTTGAATTGCGGTGGCGATCTTGGTCTTGGTCAAGTAAAAAAATATGATCTTGAAGCGTGGGTGCCTTCTGAAGAAAAATATCGCGAGACACATTCCTCATCATATTTTCATGATTTTCAGACACGCCGGTTGAATATTAGATATAAAGATAGTGATGGTAAATTAAAATTTGCTCATTCGCTTAACAATACCGCTATTGCAGGTCCTCGTATTCTTGTTCCGCTTATTGAAAATAATCAACAGGCCGATGGTTCAATCAAGGTTCCAGAAGTTTTGCAAAAATATTTAGGGAAAGATGTGATAAAATAACATCCCCCGCCCTTCGGGCACCCCCTTAGCCAAGGGGGATTTCCGTATTTAATCTCCCCTGACTAGGGGAGTACCGCGTAATCGCGGGGAGGGGTGTTATAATATCCCTATGCTCTCTCCGAAAAATGTTAAAAAGAAGCGATTAAAACTAATTGCAAAAGTTTCTTTTGTTTTATTTCTCTTAATAATTATTGTTGGTGGTTTTTCATATTCATTAAAATCGCCCATATTAAGAATTAAAAATATTGAAGTAATTGGTAACGTCAGTGTTTCTTCAAAAGAGATTGTTGATTTTGTAAAAAGTGAATTGACAGGTAATTATTTTTTTCTTTTTCCAAAAAATAATTCATTATTATATCCTCGTAGTTTTATACACAATTCTATACTAAGTTCATTTATTCAATTAGATAATATTGATGTTCGGTTAAAAAATTTAAATACTCTAGAAATTAATGTTTCAGAAAGAAAACCTTATGTTTTATGGTGTGCGGGAGAATTGATGGATACAAATGAATGTTATTTTATGGATAAAAGTGGATTAATATTTGCTAAAGCTCCTAGTTTTTCGGGAAATGTTTTTATTCAATATTATGGTAAAAAATATTCGGAAGAAAATCAGTTTAAAGAAATAGATTCTTTTGTGCAGGCAATTCAAAAACTTGATATTTTAGTTATCGCTGTTTCGGTAAAAGATAATGGTGATTTTGAGATTGTATCTAAAACTGGAAAAATAATATTCAATAACAAAAAATCATATGATGATATTTTAACTAATCTTATAGCTATTTTAAAAGAAAAGAAAAATATTAATTATATAGACCTTCGGTATGGCAATAAGGTATACTTCAAAACACAATGAGTAAATTTTTTATAGGACTTTTTCTCGGAATTGTAATTATTGCAGGTTTATTTGCCTTTTATTCTTTAAATATTCCTTACAATAAGGTTATTGAAATTCCAGAAAAAACGCCGTTATCGACACCAAAACCAAAAGTAAAGATTTTACTAGTTCCCGGACATGATATTTTTGATGTCGGTACAACTTTTGATAGAATAAACGAAGAATCATTAACAAGAAAACTTGCTGGATATATATTTGATCTTTTGAGTAAAGATGAAAGTTTTGATGTGAAAATCACTCGTAACATTGAAACTGGTGATTACATTTCTGAATTTAAGACATATTTTGAGGAACAAAAAGTGACAATTGGTGAATTCAAAAATTTTCTTAAAAAAGATATGAAAGAGAAAATTAAAAATGGCGATTTAGAAATTGATGAACCTATTGTGGCTCATACCACATCAACCAGAGCTTCTAATATATTATATGGTATTAATATGTGGGCGAATGAAAGTGATATTGATTTTGTTTTACATATTCATTTTAACAATTATCAAAGGTCTCAAATGTCTAAAGTTGGCGCTTATTCTGGTTATTCAATTTATGTTCCAGAACATCAATATGATAATGCCACATCGAGTTTGGCCATTGCTAGTTCTATTGAAAATAAATTGAAAATCTCTTTTAATCCAAGCACTTTACCTCTTGAAAAAGATACTATTATAGAATCGCAGGGACTTATTGCTATTGGTGCTAATAATTCTCGCAACAAAGCTTCTATTCTTATTGAATATGGATATATTTATGAACCAGATATTTCAAAAGATGAAACCTTGCAAAAAATGGCGGAAGTTACTTATAATGGCATAAAAGATTATTTTGCTGGACAATAAATGAAAAATGAAAATGGAAAAAAGGTTTTTGTGGGACTTTCAGGAGGAGTTGATTCCTCGGTTTCTGCCGTGTTACTTAAAGAACAAGGGTATGAAGTAACTGGAGTTTTTATAAAAGTCTGGCAACCTGATTTTATTGGGCCTGCCCGAACCGATAGGGGCGGGTGTACTTGGAAAGAAGATAGATTAGATGCGATGCGAGTATGCGCCAAATTAGATATTCCATTTTTAACGCTTGATTTGGAAAAAGAATATAAAAAAGAAGTCGTTGATTATATGATTACTGAATACAAGGTCGGTAATACGCCGAATCCCGATGTAATGTGTAATAAATATATAAAATTTGGCGGTTTTTTTGATTGGGCAGTGGGGCAAGGAGCTGATTTTGTAGCTACAGGTCATTACGCAAGAGTAGAAAATAATAAATTATTTGCGGGAATGGATTCCAACAAAGACCAATCATATTTTTTATGGACGCTTACACAAAAGCAACTTTCACAAGTGTTGTTCCCAATAGGCCATTTGGAAAAACCAGAAGTCAGAAAGTTTGCCGAAAAATATGACTTAATTACAGCAGATAAAAAAGATAGCCAAGGACTTTGTTTTATCGGAAAAGTTGATATGAAAGAATTTTTAGGAAATTATATTAAATCAGAAAAAGGAAATGTTGTTGATGAAAATGGAAAAATAATTGGTGAGCATAATGGCGCGACATTTTTTACATTGGGTGAAAGACATGGTTTTATTATAAATAAAAAAAGTAATAATGATTTGCCGTATTATGTTGTATCAAAAAATGTTGATAAAAATACAATCACTGTTTCTCATAAGTCGCCTGAAGGTACTCTTGCCGAACAAAAAAAAGAAATCAAGCTTTTAAACACAAATTGGATTACTTCAATTGATCAAAATAAAAAATATCAAGCACGCGCCCGTTATCGCGCCCCCCTTCAATCCTGCTCAATTAAAAAACTAAACACCGAGTGTTTGGTTTTGTTTGATGAATTGCAGAATTCTCTAACTTCTGGTCAGTCACTTGTTGTTTATGATGGTGACGAATGCAAAGGTGGTGGTATAATTAAATTATGAAAAAGGAAATTTTTATTGTTAAATCTGGAGGAGAAAGAGAACTTTTTGATCGTGATAAAATTTTTAATTCTCTCTACAAAGCTGGCGCTGATACTCAAACGGCTGAAAAAATAGTTGATCATATTGATAGTGAAATAAAAGATGGAATGAGCACTCACGAGATCTATTCCCACGCTTTTTATTTATTGCATAGAAGTCAAAAACCGCTAGCATTAAAATATTCTCTTCGTCGTTCGCTTATGGATTTTGGTCCGTCAGGTTTTCCATTTGAAAAATTTATAGGTGAAATATGGAAAAAAAAAGGGTATACAGTTGAAATAGATAAAAATGTCAGAGGACATTGTACTGAACACGAAATAGATGTAATTGCTTGGAATGAAAATAAACTGGTTATGATTGAAGCGAAATTTCATAATCAACTAGGTATAAAGTCAGATTTAAAAGTAGCTCTTTATGTAAAAGCCCGTTTTGAAGATCTTGGTCAAGTGATGTTTAATTATGGCAAAATGCGAAAATTAGATGAAGGTTGGCTTATAACTAATACAAAATTCACATCAAGCGCTATAGAATACGCTCAATGTCAAGGATTGCGTATGGTGGGGTGGAATTATCCAGTAAAAGGAAATTTACAGGATATGATTGAGGATTCAGGACTTCATCCAATAACCTGTCTCACAACTTTAAATTTTGATGAAAAGAAAATTTTGATGGAAAGGGGATTGGTATCTTGTAATATTATAAATACCGATACCAAAATTCTTGAAGAAGTTGGAATAAAAGGCGAACATTTAAAACAGGTTATTGAAGAAGTGAAAATATTATGTCCAAGTCAGATGAGCTGAAAAAAATAAAAGACGAAGTTTTGAATTTAAAAAAATCACCACTTTATAATGAACGGGTGAAAAATAAAATGTTTCCGGTAATTGGCGAAGGTAATCAGGATGCAGTGATTATGTTTATTGGCGAAGCTCCGGGAAGAAATGAAGCAAAAACAGGCAAACCTTTTTGCGGAGCGGCTGGAAAAGTTTTAGATCAATTATTGGAGCATATAAATATTCCCAGAAAATCAGTTTATATAACAAATATAGTAAAAGATCGTCCACCACGAAATCGCGACCCGTTACCTGATGAAATAGAATGCTACGGACCTTTTTTGGATAGGCAAATTGAAATTATAAAACCGCGTGTTATTGCCACACTCGGTCGTTACGCTATGAATTATATTATGAAAAAGTTTGACCTTGAATTGGAAATTGAACCAATCGGCAAAGCACACGGTAAAGCGTATGAAGCAGAAGCAAGCTATGGCTCTATAAATATAATCGCTCTCTATCATCCCTGTGTGGCGGTTTATAATCCAAACAATATTGATAATTTAAAAAAAGATTTTGAGATTTTAAAAAAATACAAAATGTGATATATTTTGGTGATGCAATCAAGTGAAATACGGGCAAAATTTTTGGAGTTTTTTAAGAATAGGGGACATAAAATAATTCCTTCTGCTTCGCTTGTGCCGGGAGATCCGACAGTTTTATTTACGACTGCTGGAATGCAGCAATTTAAGCCGTATTATACTGCTCCAGAAAATGCCGTTCGTGATTTTAGTTCTAAAAATACAGTTTCGGTGCAGAAATGCGTTCGTACCGTTGATATAGATGAAGTTGGAGATTCAACCCATTTAACTTTTTTTGAAATGTTAGGAAATTTTTCTTTTGGCGGATATGGCAGGCGTGAAGCTATAACTTACGCTTATGAGTTTATAATAAAGGAATTGGGATTAGAAATTTCCTATGTGACTTTTTATAAAGGAGAAGGTGTGGTACCGAGAGACGAAGAATCAAAAAATATTTGGACGGAACTTGGTGTGAAAGATATTCGTGAAGATGGTTCGGGAGTTTTTTGGGGTCCAACTGGTGATTCTGGACCTTGTGGGTCGACAACGGAGATTTATTGCAAAAATACTGACGGGCAAGATGTGGAAATTTGGAATATAGTTTTCAATGAATATTTTTGTGATGGTTCACGCGAGAAACTTGATAAAGGAGAGGTAAAATTAAAGAAACTTGATGTGATGGGTGTTGATACGGGTATGGGTCTTGAAAGATTGGTTTCTATAGTACAAAAAAAGAAAAATGTTTATGAGACGGATTTATTTAATAATGAAGAAACTAGAGAGGAACGAATTGTGTCTGACCACGTCAAAGCATCTCTTTTTATGATTTCTGATGGAGTAATGCCATCAAATACCGGTCGTGGATATGTATTGCGCAGATTAATTAGACGAGCAGTTCGGTTTTCTAAAAATTCTCTGAATAATGAAATTGAAAAAATAAAAAAAATATATCAAGGTGTATATATCCTTGACGATAAAGGCGAAATCCAAAAAGAGGAAAATAAATTTAGGCAAACCCTGGAACATGGATTAAAAGAATTTGAAAAAGACACTGATCCATTCGTTCTGGCTACAACATATGGTTTTCCAATTGAATTAACTTTAGAACTTGCCAAAGAAAAAGGAAAAATTATAGATATTGGAGATTTTAATAAAAAAATGACGGAACATCAAAAACTTTCCCAAACTTCTTCTGCAGGAATGTTTAAGGGAGGTCTTGCAAATCATAATGAAAAAACTATCAAACTGCACACTGCACACCATTTGCTCTTAGCTGGTTTGCAAATCATTGTAAATAAAAACATAAAACAGCGGGGGAGTAATATTACAGATGAGCGATTGAGAATGGATTTTCTTTGTGACCATAAACTTACAGACGAAGAAAAGAAAAAAGTGGAAGATTGGGTGAATGAAAAAATAAAATTAGGTCTTGATGTGATTCATAAAGAAATGCTACTTGAGGAAGCGGAAAAAATAGGCGCAGAAATGGAATTTGGCGCTAAATATCCTGATATCGTTTCTATTTATATTATTGAAGATAAAAACGGTATTCCTATTTCAAAAGAATTTTGTGGTGGTCCACATATTAAAAATACTTCAGAATTGGGAACCTTTAAAATCATCAAAGAAGAAGCTGTCTCTGCCGGTGTGCGTCGTATCAAAGCAATTTTACAATAAAAATCTGTAGGAGCCTGGCTCCTACAAAAAATCCTTTGCAGGTTATTTTTATGTTGTGGTATAATATTAGGACATATGTCCTTATCTATTGTTTATGATATTGCAAGTGGAACAGTTGGGGGAGGTTTGATGGAGTTTTCTAGCGAAAAAGAACCGAAAATTATTTTTACAAATAGACAACCGATTCTTTTTCAAAAAAAACCTGACTCCCAAAAACTTCTTTCAGAAATGTTGCGTTCACTTGAAAAAGTGACAGAGGAACTCGCTAAATTTAAAGAAGGCAAAATTGAAGAAGTTTTTTATGTTTTTTCTTCACCATGGGTTATTTCTCAAACAAAAAGTTTTACTCATAAAGAAAATAAAGAAATAAAAATAACTCATTCTTTTTTGAATCATCTTTTAGAATCACAAGAAAAAGAAATAAAATTTAATGATGATATGCTTATTATTGAGCATAAATCATTGAATATAAAACTAAATGGATATGAAGTTATGGATCCAATTGGTAAAAAAGCCCATTTAATTGAACTTCCTATATTAGCTAGCGCCGTTAGTAGAGATGTTTTTTCTGCAATAGAACGTACGGTGGCAAAATTTTTTAATTTTCGTAAAAGCACTTCGCATTCATTTACGCTTTTATCTTGTTCGACTATTAGTGACATATTTCCAGATGAAAAAGATTTCGTTGTTATTGATATAAATGGAGAACTTACCAGTGTAGGTAGTACAACATTTCCGTTTGGTTCAAACTCAATGATTAGACATATTTCTACAGTGCTCAATAATGAAGTAAGTGTTTCAGAATCTTTGGTAAAAACATATTTAAATAATAGTATTGGACCAGAAATGGGTGAAAAAATGAAGATAATTTTTTCAGAAATACAAAAAAGATGGTTGGGGTTGATTGGTGGTATTACTTTGCCAAAAAAGATTTTTTTATTGGTAAATAATGATTTTAGTCTTTTTTTCGCAAACGCTGTGGACAGTAAATTATTTAATGTTATTGCATTAGATGAAGAAAAATTAAAGAATTATTGTATTTTGGGAGGTAAGGCGGTGAATGATGTTGTTTTATTCATTGAGGCGTTAGCTTTAAATAAATGTTATAATAAATAAATATGGAAAGACAAATTATGAGAGATATAAAAAAAATTTCTATTCCTGAATATAGGCAAGTTAAGATAAATAAAAAAATAGATAAAAAAGGACGCACTAGAAATCCTCGAAATAATAAAAATAAAATCGGCATATGGTTGGTGGCTCTAGTGTGTATAGTTTTTCTTATTTTCTCTGTAACTTTATTATTCTCATCAGCTCTAATTAAAATAACTCCCAAAAAAGATGTGGTAGTTGTGGATGGAAACTACACTGCAAATTTTAACAGTATGAAAATTGAGAAGGAAAAAGAGTTGACTATTGACGCAAATATAAAGAAAAATGTTTCAACTAAAGCATCTGGAGAAATTGTTATATATAATTCAAGTACTAATTCCCAAGTCCTTACTCAAAATACTCGTTTTGAAAATACTGAAGGTAAAATCTATAGAATTCAAAAAACCATAACAATATCGGCTAACGGAAGTACTACAGCCATGGTTTATGCTGATCAAGCGGGAAGCGATTACAATATGTCTCTTTCCGACCTGACCGGAGATTTCAAAATACCTGGATTTAAAGGTTCGCCAAAATATACTCTGTTTTTTGCTCGTCTAAAAAATGATATTAAGGGAGGGCAAAATGGAATGATTTTAGTTCCTGACGATAAAACTTTGCAAGATATTAGGGTTATCATTGATTCAGAACTCAAAGAGACTGTTTTGAAAGAAGCGTTTGTTCAAAAACCGGATAATTTTGTTCTTTTTGATAATGCTTATTCAATAGAGTATGAATCTTTACCAATTTCATCGGCAGTAGAAGGTAAGGTAAAAGTTCGTGAAAAAGCTATTCTTTATGCTGTTTTATTTAATAAAAAAGATATTGAAAGTAAAATATCTCCAAAATTATCTCAAAATATTGATAAAGATGAAGTAGTTGCCGAAAATCTTGAGAGTTTGAAATTTACTGTTAAGAATAAAGATGTTTCTTTTAAAAATAGCGGTAATTTATTATTTTCTCTTAAAGGCCAATTATCTATGATATGGCAATTTTCGGAAGATAAATTAAAAAAGGATTTAGCTGGCAAATCGTCAAATTATATTACAACTGCTCTTACTAATTATCCTGGCATTAAAAGTGCAGAAGTATCAATTAGACCCTTCTGGAAACGCTCTTTTCCTGTGAATGAAAATAAGATAATAATAGAGAAGTTGACACCGTAGCTCGTGGTCTGCTATGATGAAAAACGCACATTCATTTTGTAAATGCAACAAGCACAATCAAAAGATACATTAGCATACGGTGTTGTAACAGAAACACTGCCGGATACTTTATTTAAAGTTAAGCTTGACGGCAAGGACGAAGTTGTTCTTGCGTATCTTGCGGGAAAAATGAGAATGCATCACATTCGAATTCTTCTTGGTGATAAAGTGACTGTTGAGCTTGACCCTTATGGTGGAAGAGCTAGGATTACAAAGAGATTATAATATGAAAGTTAAAGCATCTGTAAAAAAAATGTGTTCAAAATGCAAGGTAGTCCGAAGAAGGGGCTATGTTTATGTCATTTGCAAGGCCAATTTAAGACATAAGCAACGACAAGGATAAATTTATGAGAATATTAGGAATCACACTTCCAGATAATAAAAGAATGGAGATGGCACTTACTTCTCTCTACGGAGTGGGTCGTTCTCGTGCTCAAGAGATTTTAGATAAAGCCAAAGTGGATTATGGTAAGAAATCAAAAGATATGACTCCAGAGGAAGAAAATGTGGTTAGAAAAATTGTTGAAAGTTACAAAATTGAAGGAGATCTAAAGCGAGAAATTGGAGCTAATATAAAACGTCTTAAAGATACTAAGTCATATCGTGGAATAAGACATATTAGAAAGTTGCCTGTAAAAGGACAACGAACCAAAACAAATTCTCGTACAGTTAGAGGTAATGTAAGAAAGACAATGGGTAGCGGAAGAAAGAAGGAAGAAAAGACATAATAAAATGGGAAAAAAAAGAATCGTAACACAAGAAGGAGATAAAAATAAAGAGGTGAAAAATCCTCAAGCTGTAAGTTCAAAAAAGAAATTTGAATCTGGTATTTTGTTTGTGCAATCAACATACAATAATACCAAAGTTCTTTTGACTGACCCTAAAGGAAACGCTTTGGCATGGTCATCAAGCGGTTCACTTGGTTTTAAAGGCGCAAAAAAAGGTACGCCATTTGCCGCTGCGAAGGTCGGGGAAACACTTGCTGTTTCGGCGGAAACATTTGGTATAAAACAAATTGAAGTAGTCGTAAAAGGTGTAGGTTCTGGTAGAGAATCATCAATTCGTGGTTTTACATCAAAAGGTATAAATATTATTTCTATAAAAGACGTTACGCCTGTGCCATTTAATGGACCTAAACCTAAAAAACCACGAAGAGTTTAAAAAATATGAAATTCGGACCAAAATACAAAATTGCAAGAAAAGTAGGAGCGCCTGTTTTTGAGAAAACACAGACACAGAAATTTGTTATGCGTGAAGCTAGAAAAAAAGCTGCTAAAACATCAAAACCTAGAGCCAAAACAGATTATGGACTTAAATTACTTGAAAAACAGAAGGCGCGATATAGCTATGGATTGGGAGAAAGGCAATTTTCAAATTATGTTAAAGAAGCTGTAAAGAACAAAGGTGATTCTGCTAATAGTTTACTTTCTACTCTTGAGTCACGACTTGATAATGCAGTATTAAGATCTGGCATTGTCACAACCAGAGCGTTTGCTCGTCAAATTGTCACACACGGTCATATCTTAGTAAATGGTAAAAAAGCTACTTTTCCTTCATACCAAGTAAAAGTTGGAGATATCATCGCTATTCGTGAAGGAAGCAAGAAAAGTCCAATGTTTTCAACACTTGCGGAAAAGATGAAAACATACAATACACCATCATGGCTTGCTTTTAATTTGGAAAAAACAGAATGGAAAATCCAAGGTGTACCGACTATTGCAAGAACCGAATTATTGTTTGATGTTGGTGTAATACTTGAGTTTTATAGCAGATAATGTTATAGTTTTTATTAAGCAATTTAAAAGCAATTTTAATATTTTTTTATCAATATGTCTGACTTAAATGTATTGTTACCATCAAAGCCGAAGATTATAAAAGAAGAAGGTTTTACTGGAACATATGAAATTGACGGTTTGTATCCAGGTTACGGTCATACACTAGGAAATTCAATACGAAGAATTATTCTATCTTCTCTTCCAGGAGCGGCTATCACTAGAGTAAAGATTGATGGTGTCAGTCATGAGTTTTCAACGATTGAGGGAGTAAAAGAAGATGTTATTACAATTATTCTTAATTTAAAACGAGTTCGCATTAAAATGCTTACTGACGAACCGCAAACTTTGACACTTAAAGCAAAAGGAATTAAAGACATAACTGCTGGAGACATAGAACACCCTGGACAGGTTGAAGTATTAAATCCAGATCTTTCTATAGCTCATCTAACTAACAAAAATAGCGATCTTGATATTGAAATGACTGTTGAAAAAGGACTCGGTTATGTTCCAAAAGATATTCTTGAAAAAGATCGTGTTGATATCGGTAATATTACCTTAGATGCGATTTTTACCCCTATTAGACGAGTTAATTATGAAGTTGAAAATATGAGAGTGGGTGATAGAACGGATTTTAATCGTTTGAAAATATTTATTGAAACTGATGGGACGATTTTGCCAAATGAAGCACTTGCCAAGTCCATTGAAATAATGATACATCAACTTAAAGCTATCGTTGGTTTCAAAGAAGAAGTTGAACCAGAAGCAAAAAAAGAAGAAACTCAAAAAGAAAAGAAAGACGCTGATTCAAAGAAAGAGTTTGATGTTGAGTTTATGAAGACAAGAACTGATTCTATTGGTCTTTCAGCGAGAACCGTCAAGGCGTTGTCTAATGCAAATATTAGAACAGTCGGCGGGCTTGCTAGAAAGAAAGAAGCTGATATTATGGAAATTGAAGGCCTCGGTACTAAAGGAATTCAAGAAATCAAGAAATCCCTAAGTAATTACGGTATTACATTAAGATAAGATGAGACACCATAATAACACCAGAAAATTTGGAAGAGAAAAAAATCAGAGAAAAGCACTTCTTAAATCTTTGGCGTTATCTATATTAGTTAATAAAAAAATAAAAACAACAGAAGCAAAAGCGAAAGAATTACGGCCTTTTGTGGAAAAATTGGTTACTAAATCAAAAAGCGGTACTTTGGCTATGAGACGATTAATTTCTTCACGAATAGGCGATAATGAGGGCGTAGTGGCGCTTATGAAAGAACTTGGTCCAAAATATAAAGATAGAAATGGTGGTTATACTAGAATTGTTAAATTGCCGAGGCGAGAATCAGATGGTTCAAAAATGGCGATAATTGAATTTGTATAAATATATGCATACCATTGACGCAAAAGGAAAAAAATTGGGACGAATCGCTAGCGAAGCGGCAAGTTTTCTTATGGGTAAAGATAGAGTTGATTTTGTGCGAAATAAAACGCCAGATGTTAAAGTTCAAATTATCAATACTTCATTAGCAAAAATAGATACAAAGAAAAAACTTGAAAAGGTTTATGTGACTTATACTGGTTATCCGGGCGGTCTATACAATCAAACAATGGCGGAGATGATAAAAGAAAAAGGTTATAGTGAAGTATTTAAAACAGCAGTTTATGGTATGCTTCCACATAATAAATTAACAAAAGGAATGATGAAGAATTTAATAATTACCGAATAATATGTTAGAAACAACACATAAATATATTGAAACAGTGGGACGAAGAAAAACTTCAATCGCTCGTGTTCGCATAACTCCGCAAGCAAAAAATTCTTTTGTTATAAATGATAAAGATATTGATACTTATTTTCCAACAGCAGAACTTAGAATGGTTTCATTGGAAAGTTTAAATAAATCAAAAATAGCTCAAAAATTTAAAATCAGCGTGATAGTAAAAGGTGGGGGAGTTCATTCTCAAGCAGAAGCAGTGCGACACGGTATCGCTAGAGGATTGATTGATTATGATATAGAGTTGCGTAAAACTATTAAAAAACTTGGTTTTCTAAAACGCGATCCTCGTGCCAAAGAACGCCGAAAATTCGGTCTCAAGAAAGCAAGAAAAGCCCCACAGTGGTCAAAACGATAAAATCCTCCCCAACCCCTCCTTTATAAAGGAGGGGAACTCAAAGGGGTGGATTT
>CAYHTR010000012.1:0-17783 GCA_964359745.1 uncultured Candidatus Saccharibacteria bacterium
AAAAAATCGTAGAAAAAGCCCAACAAGATATAAAAAAAACAATTAAAGAAAAAGGTGAACAAGCCGCTTATGAATGTGGAATATTTAATCTTGATCCACGAATTATGGCTATTTTGGGCCGACTTCATTTTAGAACAAGCTATGGGCAAAATGTACTTCAACATTCAATAGAAATGGCTCATATCGCTGGAATGATTGCTGAAGAGCTTGGTGCAAATGTTTCTGTAGCAAAAGCTGGGGCTCTTCTACATGATATTGGTAAATCAGTAGACCACGAAGTTGCTGGAACTCATGTTGAAATAGGCCGTAGAATTTTGCAAAAGTTTGGCGCAAGCGAAGAAATTGTTAAAGCAATGCAAGCTCATCATGAAGAATATCCTTATGAAACAATTGAATCCATAATAGTGCAAACTGCTGATGCCATATCGGGAGCAAGACCTGGCGCAAGACGAGATTCTATTGAAAACTATCTAAAACGACTTGAAGACCTAGAAGCTATCGCAAATTCTTTCAAAGGCGTCGAAAAATCGTATGCGCTTCAAGCAGGGCGAGAAATAAGGATTTTTGTCACTCCAGATCAAGTAACCGACCTTGAAGCTAAGACAATGGCTCATGAAATTGCTGTAAAAATAGAACACGATCTAAAATATCCAGGCGAAATCAAAGTAAATGTCATTCGCGAAATGCGTGCTGTTGAGGTTGCACGATAAAACGGCTTGATATATAATGGTCGGGAGGTTAAAATCATCATTTTTATTAGCGTAAAGTAAATATATTTATGAATAAACAAGGAATTATAGAAGCAGTACATACAGTTATCGGCGGAACAAAAGTCCAAGCCGAGCAGGCAGTTGAGAAAGTTGTTAGCTCAATAATTGATACTCTAAAGAAAGGAGAGGAAGTATCAATTGCTGGTATCGGTATTTTCTCAGTAAAAATGCGAGCAGCTAGAGAAGCAAGAAATCCTCGAACTGGCGAAGCAATAAGCGTTCCAGCAATGAAAGTGCCTAAGTTCCGAGCCGCAAAGGCGTTGAAGGACGCAGTTAAATAACAAATTTTGATAATTTGTAAACAAAAAAACAACCAATTGGTTGTTTTTTTGTTTACTTTGTGCGGGATGGGTGAATCGGACACCCGACCACAGTTTGGAAAACTGTTGTTTTACCACTAAACTAATCCCGCAATAGAAAAACTATATCAAATAATAAAACTCCCCACAATGGGGAGTTTTATTTTAGAAACTATTCACACTCGCACTTATCCATGGGCTTCCCACACTTTTGGCATGTTTCCATACTAGTTTAAGTTAAATGATAAAGTGCTAGTTTCAATTAACCGAGATCATTAAAACTAACACTATAATTATACATTACTATTAGAAATTGCAATAGCACTGTCAAAGTTATCTTTCTCCCCTATTCTGTTCGTCTTAACAAAACCACACTTCTCGCATTTTTGATTTACAAAGTATTCTTCTCCTCTCTTCTCGACAGAGATAGGATTCATAAGTCCCCCACACACTTCTCTCCTATCCCCAGGATTTACATCAACATGCTTACTCCACAAACATTTCGGACAATGATTGGTATACCCATCGCCTTTCACTTCTTTCCCGCAATGTCCACAAGTAAAATCTTCTATCGTTCGTGTAAAACTTTTTACCATAAGATAATTTGTCGGAGTGCAGGGATTCGAACCCTGAGTCGCCTGTTCCCAAAACAGGAATGTTAACCGTTACACCACACTCCGATATAACTTCCAAATCTTAACATATCACCACAGAAAACTCCATTATAAAATCACATCCTCCCAAAGATCTACTTTGTTTAGATTATGAACAGTGTCCAATAGAACAGTAATAATATTAAATTGCCAATTGTCTCTGCATTTCATATTACTGCCCGATAGATATGTTTGAATTACCCTCTTAAGTCGCTTTACTTTCCATAAGTGGATATTATCTTCTGCTTTATATGAATCATTAGTTTCATATGTAACACTTAAATCCCTAGAAACTGTCTTTACTTCAAAAAAATGAAGTATATCCCCTTTCAAGCCAATAATATCAAGCTCACCCCATTTTTGTAAATGATTTCGTTCAACTATCTTATATCCTTGTTTCATAAGAAACGCACAAGCAATATCTTCTCCTGCCTTTCCTACTATATTTTTCACGTGAAACATAATATCAATAAGACATTTTATAAGACACGAATATAAGCCATTATTTATGTCCTTTATACACATTGTCCACAGAGTTATCCCCGTTTGTGTATATTTTTTGTCTGTGCGGGTAGGGAGAATCGAACTCCCGTCTCATCCTTGGCAAGGACGTGTTCTACCACTAAACCATACCCGCAGTGCACCCACCAGGATTCGAACCTGGAACAACGGTTCCGAAGACCGGTATGATATCCATTTCACTATGGGTGCATTGCGACTTCATTATCATAACTTATATTAGTCAAAAATCAAAAGATATAATACAATTATTATATGACTAATGGCCTAAAAAAGACGCTTAGCGTTAAAATTCCTGATGAAGTAAGTAATGTAACCTCAACACTTGAAAAAGCTGGTTTTGAGGCATATATTATTGGTGGTTGCACTCGTGATTTGCTTATAGATAAAAAACCAAAGGACTGGGATATTACAACTAATGCAATACCTGAAGAAATAATTAAATTATTTCCGAAAACATTTTATGAAAATACCTATGGAACAGTTGGGGTAGTTAATGAGACCACAGAAGACGAAACTCTTAAGATTATTGAAATAACACCATACCGTCTTGAAGGCACATATTCTGACTTTAGACGACCTGATTCTATCAGTTTTAATGCTAGTTTAGAAGATGATCTAAAAAGACGTGATTTTACAATAAACGCAATGGCATTAAGAGATATAGGAAATAATAAACAAGAAATTATTGATCTTTTTGATGGACAAACTGATTTAAAAGCTAAAATAATAAGAACAGTGGGGAATCCACAAGATCGTTTTAATGAAGACGCTCTTCGTATGTTACGAGCATTAAGATTACATGCTGAATTAGAATTTTCTATTGAACTAAATACTCAAAAAGCTATAAAGGACAATGCTTGTCTTTTAGAAAAAATTGCTAAAGAAAGAATTCGTGATGAATTCGTTCGTATTATTATGTCCGATAGACCAATGGAAACAATACAAATGGCTCAAAATCTAGAAATTTTGAAATATATTATTCCTGAATTAGAAAAATCAGTTGGAGTTGAACAAAATCAAGCTCATTCATATGATGTATGGGAACACTTACTGCGTTCATTACAACATTCCGCTGACAAAAAATGGCCTCTTGATGTTCGTTTAGCGGCTTTATTGCACGATATTTCAAAACCTGAGACAAGAAGATGGGCAGAGGATAAAAAAGAGTGGACATTTTACGGTCACGATGTAGTTGGTTCACGTGTAACAGCAAAAATCCTCACTAGATTAGCATTTCCAAAGAAAATTGTAGAAAAAGTAACTAAAATGGTCCGTTGGCATATGTTTTTTAGTGATACTGAACAAATTACTCTTTCTGCAGTACGAAGAATGATTGTAAATGTTTCGCGTGAAAACATATGGGATCTTATGAATCTGCGTATTTGCGATCGAATTGGTACAGGAAGACCAAAGGAGGACCCTTATCGTCTTAGAAAGTATAAATCAATGATTGAGGAGGCATTAACAGATCCGATCTCTGTTGGTATGTTAAAAATTGATGGAAAAAGAATTATGGAGGTTACACATGTAACACCTGGACCTAAAATAGGACAAATACTAAATGCTTTACTTGAAGAAATATTAGAAAATCCAACTCTTAATACATCAGAATACCTAGAAAAAAAGGCACAGGAGCTTATAAAACTGTCAGATATAGAACTTAAAAAGATAGGAGAAGAAGGAAAAGACAAAAAAGATGAAGCTGAGGCAGAAAAATTAGAAGAAATAAGAAAAAAATACTGGGTTAAGTAGATATAAAACATAAACCGCCGACTTGCGAGGTTAAATGTGCAAATAAGCGGTTTTAAGAAAGGAATAACCCTTTGATGATTAGAGGAGAAGAAACAATATATCTCAAAAAATAAAATAGTGAAGAAAAATGTTTCCTAAGCTCAAAAAATACAATGGTTTTCCTAAGAGAGAAAAGATCTCAAAGAACGATGTGTGACTTTTGCCTCGGTTACAAGGTCTCACTGATCTGTCCTTTATTATACTCACCATAAAAGACATGTAAAGGACATAACTGTGGATAACTTAGATATTGATGTCCAATAGAATAGGGCAGTGGTCAGAACCAGATACTTGATTAAGAATTTTAATGCCTTTTATATTATTTAAAATATCAGAAGAAACAAAGAAATAATCAATACGCCAGCCAACATTGCGATCGCGAGCAAAAGTTTTCATATCCCAATAAGTGTAAACATCTTTTTTGTCTGGATAAAAGTGACGAAAAGTATCAATATAACCAGCTTTGATCACTTCATCTAGCCACGCTCGTTCAATCGGCAAAAAGCCAGTATTATCTTCATTTTCCTTTGGTCTAGCAAGGTCAATTTCATTATGAGCTGTATTTATATCTCCACAAAATATTACTTTATGCCTTTGTTTTCGCAATTTATTCACGTATTTAAGAAACTCTTTATAGAAATCAAGTTTGTATTGCAATCTTTCTGGTCCTCCTCCGCCATTAGGAAAATAAACATTAATTAAAACAAATTGTGGATAATAAACTGCAATAAGTCGTCCTTCATTATCAAGTACGGCATTACCCATAACATATTCCACTTTTTCTGGTTTTACTTTTGAATATATAGCAACACCGCTATAACCCTTTTTCTCTTTAGGAAAATCAAAATAAGAATAATAACCTTTGGGATTTCTAATTTCTTCCAATAATTGTTCTGGGTTTGCTTTGGTTTCCTGAAGACAAAAAATATCTGATGATTCCTTAATTATCCAATCCCAATAACCTTTGCGGTGCAAAGCCCGTATTCCATTTACATTCCAAGAAATAATTCTCATATGATATAATCATAACATGACTATTTCATACATTCGTGAGCATATAAAAAAGAATACTGAATATGTAACCGGACTTCATAATAATATCTGGGGCGATTTCAAATATTTAAGAGGAAATGTGGCTAATATCTACGGTGATGTCAGTATGCATAAAATTACAGGTGATACGAGTAATATAAAAGGTAACATATCTGGTGTATTGGGAGATGTGAGTAATGTAAATGGAGACGTAACTCATATTCGCGGAGACCTTACTCTTATAAAGGGTAATGTGACAAATATTACAGGCGATTTATCAGGAAAACTTGGAAACGTAAGTAATATTAGAGGTAGTGTGACTGATATTCGTGGAGATGTTTCTAATATAAAAGGAGATGTAAGTGATCTTATGGGTAATGTAGATGAAATTAAGGGATATGTTACTAATATTGAAGGAAATGTAACTGATTTACGAGGAGATGTAAGTAATATTAGCGGAACAGTGACTAATATAGATGGTGATGTAAGCGGTTTAAAGGGTAATGTTACCGGTTTTCAGGGAGAAGTAACAGGTCTCGTGGGTCAAGTAGAAGATTTATTGTGAAATTTTTTGTGCACATTTCTTAACTCTTTATCCGTAATATGGGTATAAATTTGTGTTGTTCCAATATTAGCGTGACCTAAAAGCATTTGTACTGAACGCAAATCTGCACCATTTCGAAGTAAATCTGTAGCAAAACTATGACGAATTACATGTGGCGTCACTTTTTTTGAAATTCCCGCCTTAATTGCGTAATATTTTATAATTCGCTCAATAGAACGGGAAGTAAGTCGAGAAGCCGAACGCATTTGCACAAAGAGAGCATCGTCCATATCATTTCTTTTATCGAGATATTTTTTAACTGATTTTTTGGCATCCTCTGAGAGAAATACCACTCGTACTTTTTCGCCTTTTCCACGAACAGAAATTTCGTCTGATTTCAAATTTAATTCTCGTGGCAGACCGCATAACTCTGATACACGCAGTCCAGTTGAAAATAACAACTCTAATATGGCTTTATCTCGCAAACTCTTTAAATCATCACCTTCTGTAGCTCTCATAAGTCGAGACAATTCTTCCATAGAAATAAGGTCAAGAGAGCGTTCAGGTACTTTGGCAAGTTCAATATATTCAGAAGAAAGAGAAACAACTCCTCGTCTTGCTAGGTATTTTAAAAAAGAACGAAGAGCGATTAAGTAATAATTCTGAGTTTTTTTCTTTAAAGTGCCATTTTTATTACCTTGTCTGTTAAGCCATAATCTATACTCACGGATAAGATTTTCAGTAACTTGTTTTGGTTGAGATATTTTCGCGTATTCCAAAAAACGACTTAAGTAGTGGTCATAATTGCGTATCGTATTTAAACTACGACCTTTTTCAATCTCTACATATTCCAAAAACTGCCGTTTTAAATCCAAGATATTGTGCGACATAAGAATATTGTAACAAAAGACAACATTCAAAAATACTTGACAATAAATATAGATATGCTAGACTATTAAGCGGAATGATCTTTGAGGAACTTGGCTATATGTAGCACCTGTTGACTCACACAAAAAGACATTCCGTTTGGAGACAACACCTATGAATGTTCTCAACTGCAGTCATGGCTTCGCTGCCAATTTTGATTATTGCTCTTCCATCGCGCCCGCCGTCGGCCAGGGCAAGTAGCCCACACCGCCAGCCACGCAAACCTGATTAATTAAGATCAGGTAAATGAAAGGATAAACGACGAACTACCCAACCAGATTGGGCTCGTAAGGAAAATAACCAACTAACTTTATAGCCACCTCATATGTAGGTGGCTTTTTCTTGCAATCTTAGGTCATTCGTGCTACTATAGACGAGCAATGTTAACAAAAACAAAAAAACAAAGAGTTATAAAGGAAGTGGCTATCCACCCAAAGGATACCGGCTCTCCAGAAGTGCAAATTTCAATACTTACAAAACAAATAGAGGAACTTTCAAAACATTTAAAAAAACACGCTAAAGATAATCATTCTAGACGCGGATTGTTAGCAATGGTTGCTAATCGTCAAACTCATTTGAAATACCTCGAAAAGAAAAATCCAAAACGATACAACGCTATTATTAAAAAACTAGAACTTAAGAAAAAATAAATGTCAGTCATTAAACATAAGGAGCAGAGAGTAGGAATTTTCATAGATACCCAAAACCTTTATCATTGTGCTAAAAATCTATACAACGCACGAGTAAATTTTGGTCAAATTGTTAAAGATGCAGTGGCTGGACGAGCACTCATTCGAGCAGTCGCATATGTAATAACAACGGAAGCAGGGGATGAGAAAGCCTTTTTTGAAGCACTTCAGAAAATGGGAATTGAGACCAAAACCAAAAACCTACAAATTTTCTCAAGCGGTTCGAAAAAGGCAGATTGGGATGTCGGTCTTGCAGTTGATGCTATTAAATTAGCGCCAAAGCTTGATACCGTGATTCTTATAACCGGTGACGGCGATTTTGTGCCTTTAATAGAATATTTAAAAATAAACGAAGGTTGTCAGGTAGAAGTCATATCATTCGGTAAATCAACTTCATCAAAATTAATAGAAGCAGCTGATGATTTCATTGATCTTGATAATAATCCTAGAAAATACCTATTAGGCGGTCCTCAACAAAGAGAGAGAAAACCTCGACAAGCACCCTCACAAAAGATACAATTAGGTGATGAGAAAATTACTTAAAAATATTTATGAATATACGGCTTTTTTTGAAAAAAATGAAAGCAATGGTTATACTGTAACAGTTCCTTCGCTTCCTGGTCTTGTCACAGAGGGCAGAAATCTTGATGATGCTCGCAAAATGGCGACGGAAGCCATTGAGTGTTATCTTGGCGGAATAGAAAGAAAGCAAATTCCGGTCGAGGGAGATATTGCAAGTATTCGGCTTTCAGTCTTGGTGTAATATGCCTAGACTCAAGCGCCTGACAGCGAAAGATGTATGTAAAATTTTGCACAGCGTTGGATTCTTTGTACACCACACGCACGGTAGCCATGTGCATTTGAGACATACTGAAAAAACATATTTGCGTGTCGTAGTGCCGTATCACAATAGAGTTCTTGCGCCGAAAACCTTGAAATCAATTATTGTTCAAGCGGAATTATCAGGAGATGAAATAAGAAACTTTTTTAACTAAATATGACTATAAATGAAATTCTTAAAATTGAAGATGTAACAAAAAAGGTCATTGCTCTACATCAATTTTGTAGTTCACAGAAAAAAATGACTGGCACAGAAAAAATAATAAATTCTCTTGAAGATTTTGAGAATGACGTAATGAATGGAGGATTTGATCAATATCTTATAAATAAATCAGCCGAAGAACACGTAAACGATTTTAATAAATAAATTTATGGCAGGTACAAGCAGAAATTACTATAGCAGATATTAAAAATATCTATAAACCACATCGCTTCGATGAGGTTTTATGCTACACTTATAGCATTATGAAAAAGAAAGTATTTTCTATTGAAGTTGGTGGTAAAACATTAACAGCAGAGTTTAATGATTTGGCAGAGCGCGCAAATGGGTCGGTGCTTATGAAATACGGCAATACTGTCATACTTGCTACTGCCGTGATATCAAAAGAGATAAAAGAAGGAGGAGATTTTTTTCCACTTACCGTTGATTATGAGGAAAAATTTTACGCATCTGGACAAATTCTGGGTAGTAGATTTGTTCGTAGAGAAGGAAAGCCGTCAGATTTAGCTATTTTATCAGGTAGAATCGTTGACCGTACAATAAGGCCGCTTTTTGACCAATGGATACGAAATGAAGTGCAAGTTATAATCACAGTCCTTTCACTTGATGAAGACGATCCAGATGTCCTTTCTGTAATCGGAGCATCATTAGCACTCAGCATTTCAGAAATACCTTGGAATGGACCAGTAAGTGCTATTCGTATAGGTAAATTAAAAGAAATTAATGATTTAATTATCAATCCAACATTTTCATGGAGAGAAAACCCTAATTCCGAATTTGAATTAATTGCCTGTGGGAAAGACAAAAAAATAAGTATGATAGAACTTGGAGGAAATGAAACACAAGAAGATACTGTAAATAAAACACTAACTTTTGCATCTGAAGAATTAGAAAAAATACAAGAATTTCAAAGAAATATTATTTCAGAAATTGGTAAAGAAAAAATTAAAATTCCAAAACAAGAAGTTTCAAAAGAAATTATTGATCTTTTCAATGAAAATATACAGATAAAACTGGAAAATATTGATTCGCTTAAAGAAAAATGGTTATTGTTAATTAAAGAAAAAGCACCAGATGAAAATAAACACCTTGCCGAGAGTTATTTTGATGAAATTATAGATAAAAATGTTCATAATCTGGCAATTGATGAAAATAAACGTGCTGATGGACGAAAAATGGACGAAATCCGACCACTTTATGCTCAAGCTGGAGGTATTTCGCCAATGCTTCATGGTTCAGGAATCTTTTATCGTGGTCAAACCCACATTCTTTCTGCTCTCACCTTAGGTGGTCCAGAGGATTCTCAAATTATTGATGGAATGGATGAGCAACATAAAAAAAGATTTATGCATCACTATAATTTTCCACCTTTTTCTACTGGAGAAACAGGGAAAACTGGCGGTACAAATAGACGAATGATAGGGCACGGCGCTTTAGCAGAAAAAGCTCTTGAACCAATACTCCCAAACAAAGAAATATTCCCATACACTATTCGTATAGTATCCGAAGCACTTTCATCAAATGGTTCCACTTCAATGGGTTCGGTCTGTGCTTCAACTCTTGCTCTTATGGACGCAGGTGTGCCAATTAAAAAAGTAGTTGCTGGTATCGCTTCCGGACTTATGATGAGAAATGAAAAAGAATACAAAATACTTACAGATATTCAAGGACCAGAAGATCATTACGGAGATATGGATTTTAAAGTAGCTGGAACAAAAAATGGAATTACCGCTATTCAAATGGATGTAAAAGTAGACGGGATCCCTCTTCATATTTTTCCAGAAGCATTTGAAAAAGCTAAAATCGCTAGACAAAAGATTATTGATGTTATTCTTGCTGAAATTCCAGAACCAAGAAAAGAAATTTCTCCAAAAGCTCCAGAAATCATTGTTGTAAAAATAAAAGTTGAACAAATAGGATATGTTATAGGCCCCGGAGGTAAAACCATAAATGGAATCAAAGAAAAAAGCAACGCTGAATCAATAGATATTGAAAAAGACGGAACTATGTTTATTACCGGCAAAAACGGTAGTGCAAAACGGGCATTAGAAGAAATTGCAAAATTAATTCAAAAATACAAATCATATGGATGAACAGAAAATCCAAAAGATTAATGTTAGTTATCCTTTTCAAAAACCTCTTCGCACATTTGAGGGCGATATCGCTGATACAATTAAAGGTCAAAATATATCAGTTGCTAAAATAGCTATAGCAGAAAAGGTTAAAAAAGAAAAAAGTGATTTAATTTCGCCTGTTCCACCATCTCCTTTATTAAAAAATCTTTTGCTATTTTTTGTTAGTATATTACTGATAGCTGGCGGATTATATATGTTTTATCAGTTTTATTATGTTCCAAATTCTAAAGTTGTAATTGTAAATAAAACAGTTGTGCCTAATATAATAGTTTCTGATATTGACAAAGAAGTAACTATTGAAACAATGCAAGATGAAATAAACAAAGTTTTGCTTCCTGAAAATTCAATCGCTAATCTATATATTACAAAAGGACAAGGAAATACAAAAAAATTAATAAATGCTCAAGAATTTTTATCATCTCTTAAAGTAAACGCACCGGACCAATTTATACGAACGCTTTTGCCAGATTTTATGTTGGGAGTGCATAGTTTTAATGGAAATAATCCTTTTATCATTTTAAAAACCACTCTTTATCAAAGCGCTTTTGCCGGAATGTTAAAATGGGAAACGACACTAGTAGATGATATGAGTGTATTGTTTTCTAAAGCAGTTTCACCACAAAATAGCATTATTACACCAGCACAATCCACTGCGGATATTTTAGTTACTGGCAAGCCATTTACAGACCTAGTAATCAAAAACAAAGATGTCCGAGCTCTTACCAATCAATACGGCCGTATTACACTTCTCTACACATTTCTTGATAAAGAAACCATTCTCATCACAACAAACGAATTCACACTAAAGGAAATATTGAGTAGAATAACAAATAAAAAGTTTGTGCAATAAACACCCCTCTCTGCGATTACGCAGTTGCTCCCCTAGCCAGGGGAGATTTAAAAACTAAACACCGAGTGTTTAGTTTTTAGTTAAGAATGGAAATCCCCCTTGGCTAAGGGGGTGGCTCTGTAATCAGAGACGGGGGATGTTATTCTGATTACCCACTTTTCTATTTTTAATTTTTCCATAAATCCAGCCAAAAAATGCCCCTATAACAAACCAAATTATTATCAAAAAAGACAATCCTAATAATGTCGGCACACCAGTCCCTAACTCTCCAGTAACAGTAAAAAAAATATTTTCTTTTAACCCAAGTAACCCACCCGCTATAACACCTAAAGGAATCATTGCGATTATTTCAACAAATAATGCAGGAAGTATTATGGAATCCAAGATGTTACTCGTTTTATCCCCAAACGATAATAATATTATAGATACTAAAACAACTCCAGAAAATATTAAACCTCCTATTAGCCAATATCTTTTTTTCATAAATTTATAAATTAATATTAAACATGTTTCCTTTTTCGTAATTATATCATATTAAAACAGTTGCATTTGAATTATCATCTGTTATTATTGTCCTTATGATAACAATAGATACTAATAAATATAAAAATCAACTTGAAAAGGAATTAAAAATTGTTACTGATGAACTTAAGAGTGTTGGACATATCAATCCTTCAAACCCTGCCGATTGGGAAGCTAATCCGCCAAAAGACACAGAGGATGATGCTGATGAAAATATCACTGCCGATAATATTGAAGCATATGAGGATAACAGTGCTATCCTCAAACAACTTGAAATTCGTTTTAATGAAATAAAAGTGGCATTGCAAAAAATTGCCGACAGAAAATACGGAATATGCGAAAAATGCGGCAAACAAATAGAAGATGAGCGACTTGAAGCAAATCCAGCGGCACCTACTTGTATAGCGGATATGAAAGATTAATACGCCATAAAATGAGCTTCGCAAAAGTATACAGTGCACAAACAACACTCCTTAAAGCATATATTGTTTCCATTGAAGTTGATTTATCAAAAGGACTTCACGCTTTTTCTATAGTAGGACTTCCAGACAAAGGTGTAGAAGAAGCAAGAGATAGGATTTCAGCAGCAGTAAAAAATTCCGGCTATGCTTCGCCGAAAAGTAAAAATCAAAAAATTGTTGTGTCACTAGCCCCAGCTGATATAAAAAAGGAAGGGGCAAGTTTTGATTTAGGTATTTCTATGGCTTACTTGTTAGCCTCTGGTGATATTAGATTTAATCCAGAAAAGAAAATATTTTTAGGTGAGCTATCTCTTAACGGAGAACTGCGTCGTATTGATGGCGTCTTACCTTTAGTGGAAGAAGCAAAGAAAAAAGGTTTTACAGAAATTTTTTTACCAAAAGAAAATACTACAGAAGCGGCCCTTATTGAAAATATAACTATATATGGAGCAGATACTCTAATTGATGTTATTCATCATATAAATGAAAAAAGAATGGAAGATAATAGTGTTCGTCAAAAAATATCATTACAAAAACAACCTAGAACCCAAATACACCACAAAGACAAAGAATTAAATATTGATTTTTCTGATATTAAAGGACAAGAAACAGCTAAACGAGGCCTTGAAATCGCAGCTGCTGGAGGACATAACATAGCAATGTATGGACCACCAGGAACTGGAAAAACAATGCTCGCCAAGGCGTTTTGTCATATTCTTCCACCACTTAGTTTTGATGAAATTTTAGAGACCACTGCTATACATTCAGTCGCCGGAGCATTATTAGATGATTTAGTAATTGAACCACCTTTGCGTTCTCCACACCATACAGCTTCATATACTGCGCTTGTTGGGGGAGGAACAATACCGAGACCAGGAGAAATAACATTAGCTCATCGAGGGGTACTTTTTCTAGATGAATTTCCAGAGTTTGACAGAAGAGTTATTGAAGCATTACGTCAACCACTAGAGGATAAAACTATAAGTATTTCACGAGTTAAAGGTTCTGCTCATTTTCCAGCTGATTTTATTTTAATCGCAACGATGAATCCTTGTCCGTGCGGTAATTTTGGAGTAAAAGATAAAGAATGCACTTGTACACCTTCCAATCTTATGAGATATCAGCGAAAAATATCAGGACCAATTATTGATCGTATTGATTTATGGATTGAAGTTGGGTCAATTGACCATAAAAAACTTTCCGATATAAAAAATATTGGAGAAAAAACAGATTTAATTAAAGCTCGTGTACTAAAAGCTAGACAAATTCAAGGAATTCGTTTTAAAAACCTTAAAAGGAAAATTACAAATAATAGCCAAATGAATGCTAGGGAATTGGAAAAACTCGTGCCACTTTCAGATGATGTAAAAAATATTTTGAATACTTCGGCAACCAAACTAGGTCTTTCTGCTCGCGCTTATCATCGAGTTATAAAATTGGCCCGTACCATTGCCGACCTTGCAGGAAAAGAAAATGTTGAAACATCTCATATCGCTGAAGCTTTGCAGTATCGACCAAAGCAAATTAATAATTAAATTAATATGAAATCTATCGCATTATTACCTCACGACAGAATAGAAAATAAAATCTTTTTTATAAGAGGCAAAAAAATTATGCTTGATAGAGATTTAGCAAAGCTCTATGAAGTTGAAAATAAAAAACTTAATCAAGCAGTAAAAAGAAATATAACAAGATTTCCAACAGATTTCATGTTTAAATTATCAATTAATGAGTTTGAAAATTGGAAGTCACATTTTGTGACTTCCAATTCAGATAAAATGGGATTAAGAAAATTACCATATGCTTTCACCGAGCAAGGAATCGCTATGCTTTCCAGTGTTTTAAATAGCGAACGAGCAATTCAAGTAAATATTCAAATCATCAGAACATTTACCAAAATCCGTGAACTTATTGCTTCAAATAAAGACCTTCGAGATCAAATCGAAAAACTGGAGAAAAAATACGATCAACAATTTCGCGTCGTCTTCGACGTCATTAAAAAACTTCTCGCAACACCTTTAAAACCATCCAAACCAATCGGATTTAATACTTAGTTTTATGCTATACTCCTCAATATATGTGCGGGTTTGTAGGATATACAGGAGCTACTAAAGACAATAAAAGCGTGCTTTCTAGCATGTTAAAGGTCATTTCTCATAGAGGACCTGATTCGGAAGATATTTATGTGGATAATGAAATATCGTTAGGATTTAGAAGATTAAGCATTATTGATTTAAAAAACGGCTCACAACCAATGTTTAATGAAGATAAGACAAAGGTTTTGGTTTTTAATGGAGAAATATATAATTATAAAACTTTAAGGCAAGAATTGATTAAAAAAGGTCATATTTTCAGCACAGAAAGTGATTCGGAAGTACTTATTCACGGATATGAAGAATACGGTGCAGATCTTCTCAATAAATTAAGAGGAATGTTTGCTTTTGTAATATGGGACAACAAAGAAAAAAAAATATTTGCTGCCCGTGATTTTTTTGGAATTAAACCATTTTATTATGCAAAAATGGGTTCAAATTTTATATTTGGTTCAGAAATAAAAGGTTTTTTGTCGCATCCTAATTTTAAAAAGGAATTATATGGAGAAAAACTGCCAGATTATTTAACATTTAGCTGTGTACCAGGAAATGAAACATTTTTCAAAAATGTATATAAATTACCACCAGCACATTATTTAGAATACAAAGACAATGTGTTAAAAATAACTCGTTATTTTACGCCTGAATTTAATATAAAAGATGATAAAAATATGGATTATTTTGTAAATCAGATTTCAAACTCTGTTACGGAATCGGTAACTGCTCACAAGATCAGTGATGTTGAAGTCGGAGCTTTTCTATCAAGCGGAGTGGATTCTAGCTATGTTACAAAAGAACTTGCAAAATTAGGAAAAATAAAAACATATTCAATTGGATTTGATAATAAATCATATGACGAATCTGATGATGCAAAAAAGTTTGCACAAGAAATTGGTTTGGAAAATTATTCAAAAATTGTTTCTTCTGAAGAATATTTCGCTAATATCGGAAAAGTGCAATATCATCTTGATGAACCGTTAGCAAACCCGAGCGCTAACTTATTATATTTCGTTTCACAACTAGCTTCAAAAGATGTAAAAGTTGTTTTGTCTGGAGAGGGAGCCGATGAAATGTTTGGTGGTTATAATGTCTATAAAGAACCGTTATCTCTAAAAAATTATCAAAAAATATCTCCAACAATAAGAAAAGTTTTGGCTTTTTTGGTTGAAAAATTACCTAATTTCAAAGGAAAAAATTTTATAATAAGAGGAAGCAAAACAATTGAAGAAAGATATATAGGCAACAGCAATTTATTCAATATAGAAGAAAGAGAAAAAATATTAAAAAATAAATATGAAGCAAAATCGCCTCAAGAATATGTAAAACCTTTTTATGACAAAGTAAAAAACAACGATGATATTACAAAAATGCAGTATATAGATATTCATTTTTGGATGGTCCAAGAAATATTACTAAAAGCAGATAAAATGAGTATGGCACATTCATTGGAATTAAGAGTGCCGTTTTTGGATATTGAAATATTTAAACTAGCAAGTACAATACCAACTATATATAAAGTAAGTAAAAAAAATACCAAGTTAGCCTTGCGTGAAGCTGCAAATAAAGAAATAAATAATGTAAATGCAAATAGAAAAAAAATGGCTTTCCCATTACCTTTAGTAGAATGGTTGCGGGAAGATAGATATTATAATATTATAAAAAAATACTTTACTTCTGATATCGCCAGAAAATATTTTAATGAATTAGATATATTGAAGTTATTAGACGAACATCAAAAAGGAAAAAATAATTCAAGAAAAATATGGGCTATATTCACATTTTTAGTATGGTATGAAGAATTTTTTGTAAAACTATGAAAATAAAAGAATTAAATTTTATTCCAGTATTGTTGGGTAATGATATTAATACCTATAGTATGGCACGAGCATTTCATGAGGAATATGAAATAAAATCAATAGTAATAGGTAAGTATAACAACGGCCCCAGCTGTAATAGTAAAATTATAGATTTTAGAGCAATAAAAACTATAGATGAAGAAAATAGTTTTTTAGATGTAATGAACAAACTTTCAATAGAAAACCAAAATAAAAAGTTGATTCTTATTGGTTGTGGAGATAATTACATTAGTTTAATAAGTAAAAATAAATATAAACTTCCAAATAATTTTATTGTCCCATATATTGACTACGAATTAATGGAAAAACTTATTAAAAAAGAAAAATTCTATGAAATGTGCAAAAAACACAATATTGATTACCCAACCACTTTTATATATAAAAAAGAAATGGCGGAGAATTTTATATTGCCATTTAATTTTCCTGTAATTGTAAAACCTTCAAATAGTGTTGATTACTGGAATCATTCTTTTAATAGCCAAAAGAAGGTCTATAAATTAGATACTTCGGAGCAATTAAATAAAGTTATGAAAGAAATTTATGATTCAGGATATGGTGATTTATTAATAATACAAGATTACATACCGGGAGATGATACTTTTATGCATGTTTTGACTTGTTATTCTGATAAAAATAAAAAAGTTAAAATGATGGCACTTGGTCATGTTCTTCTTGAAGAACACACCCCTCACGGATTAGGGAATCATGCTGTTATTATAAATGAATTTAATGAAGAATTAATAAATAAAATAAAAAAGTTTTTGGAAGATATAAATTACTGTGGATTTTCAAATTTTGATATAAAATATGATATAAGAGATAATAAATATAAGGTTTTTGAAATAAATATAAGACAAGGCAGAAGCAATTTTTATGTTACCGGCGCTGGATATAATATAGCCAAATATATAGTAGAAGATTATATTTATAATAAAGAACTTGAATTTAATATTGTAAAAAATAAGAAATTATGGCTTGTTGTACCGATAAAAGTGGCATTCAAATATGTAAAACCTATAGAATTAAAAGATGAAATGAAACTGCTTATACAAAATAAGAATGTCATAAATCCACTATTTTATAAAGACGATTATAAAATAAAAAGATTATTTTATCTTTTAAAATCTCATTTTAGTCATTTTATTAAATACAAAAAATACTATGCTTAATTATAAACTAGGAATAATAGGGGGGATGGGACCTGAGGCAACTGCTGATTTTTTTAGCAGAATTGTAGAAAAAACAGATGCTTCATCTGATCAAGAACATATTGATATGATTATATTGAATCATTGCAGTATTCCTGACAGAACTAAAACCATAGAATCAAAAAATTATGAACTTTTTATTTCACAAATTGTACAAGATACTAAATTATTGGAAGAAAAAGGAGTAAAAGCTATTGCTATACCATGCAATACCGCTCATTTTTTTTACAATGAAATACAATCAAAAATAAATATACCGATAATAAATATGGTAGAAGAAAGTGTTAAGTATGTAATGCAAAATTATAATGGAATAAAAAAAGTAGGCATAATGGCAACAGATGGAACTATAAAATCAAAAATCTACGATA
>CAYHTR010000013.1:0-16137 GCA_964359745.1 uncultured Candidatus Saccharibacteria bacterium
CCGCTTGAAGTATTATTAGACCGTACTGGTGTTGCAATTACTTATTGAATTCAGCGAGTCTTGTTATACCAAATATTCCCAAAAAATACTTCTTTGATTTCGTTAGAGGTTATTTTGATGGAGATGGTAATGTATGGTTTGGATTACTTCATAAAAATAGAAAAATACCTATTCTTACTATCATGACAATGTTTACTTCTTGTTCAACTACGTTTTTAAAACAATTTCATAAAAAACTTCTTATGTCAGGTTTGCATGGTGGCTCACTATATCAATCAAAAAGAAATTACTCTCGATTGCAGTTCAGTGCAATGGACTCTTTGAAATTATATGATTTTATGTATAATCATAGGTGTAGTAGGTTAAAAGGTCTTTTTCTTAAACGTAAGAAAATAGTATTTGAGAAGTATAGAAGATTAAAAAATGCGGCCGTGGTGTAGCTGGTTAACACAGCCCCCTGTCACGGGGCAGACCGTGGGTTCAAGTCCCATCGGCCGCGCAGAAGAAAAACTCCGCTTTGTGCGGAGTTTTTCTATTTTAAATGGTTGCGGGGCCGGGAATCGCACCCAGATCTCAAGGTTATGAGCCTTGCGAATTACTGTTACTCTACCCCGCTATTACTTACATTTATATATTATCGTAGTTTTTATACTTTAGCAAATTCAAACTCCTCAATCACCGCTTGATACATAGCCACAATACGCTTTGCTTCTCGTTGATTAAGAGCAAATTCAGCTCCTTGATGAGCAATTTCATTTCTAACTTTATGAGCTTCCCATGCTTGGTCTAGAGTAGAAAGATCACCTTTTTCAACCCTTTTTAATTTCTCACCTATGCTATCTCCCTGATAACCAACCTCGTCAAGTATTTCCCCCAAAAGAATATCGGCCTCAATAATCGCCACTTTCCAATCATTCAAATTGGCTGATTCTAAATGAGTTAATATCTTTTCCCATTTTTTATTTTTTTCAGGCTCTACTTCAACTTCAGAAATATGAGGGTAATAAATTAAAGATTCTTTTTTTCTTATCTGAACAAGGCGAATTATTGAATAAAAAATACCCACAGATAAAAAAAGTGTAACTAAAGTGGAGATACCTTGATAATAATTTAAAAATAAAAAAAAGTTATTACTCCATCCAGAATAATCAAAATTAAAATTATGAAAAAAACCATAGATCTTTGAGGAAATCATCTTGTAATCTATTTGTGGAAGGTTTGATAAAGAGTTTTGCATATATTTAATATTACATCATTTCTCCTAAAAATTCTTTGCCTACAGAAAAAATAATATCCTCTCTTCCGTGTGAGGCAGTAAATTGCATTCCTATAGGCAATCCACTAGCTGTAAATCCTGAAGGAATAGAAATCGCTGGCATTCCTGTCAAATTGGCAGTCACCGTAAAAATATCTTCAAGATACATTTGCAACGGGTCAGTATTTTTTTCGCCAATTTTAAATGCTGGAGTTGGAGCTGTTGGTGTAAGTATTGCATCTACTTTTTCAAATGCATTATTAAAATCATCTCTTATTATTTTTCGCACACTATTAGCTTTATTATAATAAGCATCGTAATACCCAGAAGAAAGCACATATGTTCCCAATAATATTCTTCTTCTTACCTCTTTTCCAAATCCCTCGCCTCTAGTCAGTGAATAATCTTCAAGTAGATTTTTACCGTCTTTATGCAATCCGTATTTTACACCGTCAAACCTCGCCAAATTTGCGGACACTTCGGCTGGCATAATAATATAATAAGCTGAAAGAGAATAATGAATATTTGGCAATAAAATTTCCTTAATCTCATAATCAAGAGATTTTAATTTTGTGATTGATGCTTCAAAATTTTTCAATACATCTTTATCAATACCTCCTTTTTTCATAAAATCCATTGATATACCAATTATCGGTTTTTTATTTTTCAAGTCCTTTTTAGAATAAGTATTTTCTGAAATAGTTGTGCTATCCATAATATCTTTACCACGAATTGCATTAAAAATAATCTCCACATCTGTAACAGATTTGGCAATTGGACCAATTTGGTCAAGTGAAGAACCCATTGCCATAAGTCCATAACGGGATATTGAACCGTAAGTCGGTTTTAATCCCACCAAACCGCAAAAGCTTGCTGGTTGCCTAACCGAACCTCCAGTATCAGAACCAAGCGATACAAGAGCACCATCCATAGCCACCGCACTAGCGGAACCACCAGAAGACCCTCCAGCAACACGACTTGTATCATATGGATTTTTTGTCACTCCAAACGCCGAGTTTTCGGTTGAACCACCCATCGCAAACTCGTCCATATTTGTTCGTCCTAAAAATATTGCTCCAGCTTCTTTAAGTTTTTTAATTACTGTCGCATCATAAGTCGCATGATAATTTTCTAAAATTTTTGATGCTGAGCTGGCAATCCTACCTTCAATTAAAATGTTATCTTTAATAGCAAAAGGAATACCTGTGAGCGTTTCTGCTTTACCTGATTTTATTTTCTCATCAGCCACTTCAGCTTGCTTTTTTACATCATCAAAAACTTCAAGGTAAGCGTTTAAATCTTTATTTTTACCTTCAATATTTTTTAAATACGCCTTCACCAGATCAAGAGCGCTAAAATCACCTTTCAAAAAATGTTCGTGAACTTTTTTAATTGTTAAGTTTTTTAGATCGATCACAATATCTTTTTCACTTTTACATAATCCCCTTCTCTTTTCGGCGCTTCGTTCAAAATCTTTTCTGTGTAAATACCCGATTGATGCGGATTTGAATCCTCCCTCATTACATTATACACAGCTCCTATTTCTTCAGATCTGTCTTCTTTACTGGTCTTTGCAACTTGTTTAATTTCATCAACATACGCCAAAATAGAGCTAATTTCTTTTACTAATCCGCTTTTTTCATCTTCTGTAATAGAAATACGAGCAAGTTTAGCCAATTTTTCAATATCTTGTGTATTTATCATATACATATCATAATAACACTATATTATGAAAAATATAAGAGGAATTATATCCACCACAGGCAAAGGGGTTGGTTATATAAATGATGAAAAAAACCCATTACCTGAAGATATTGAAATCCAAACAGCATTCTTAAATACCGCTTTAAATGGCGATGAAGTTGAGATTATCCTTCATCCTCACACAAAAGGAGTACGACAAAGTGGCGAAGTTATAAAAATAATTAAACGAGCAAAAGACACTTTTGTTGGTGTTTTAGAGTGTTCAAAAAATTTATGTTTTCTTGTGGCTGATGACCGTAAAATGTATGTTGATATTTTTTTGCAAAAAGGAAATAGTCCTCAATTAAAAACTGGTGTCAAAGCCCAAGTAAAAATTACAAAATGGGAGAAATCACAAAAAAATCCTCAAGGAGAAATTATTAAAATACTTGGTGAAAAAGGTGAACATAATGTGGAAATGGAATCTATCGTCTTAGAAAAAGGATTTGACATTAAATTTCCTACAGAAGTGGAAAAAGATGCAGAAAAAATTGAAAATAATAAAAAAATCACTCAAGAAGAAATTAATCAAAGAAAAGATTTTAGAAATACATTAACTTTCACAATTGACCCGTTTGACGCAAAAGATTTTGATGATGCTATTTCATTTAAAGAGCTAGAAGGAAATCTTTTTGAAATAGGTGTCCACATTGCCGATGTTTCGCATTATGTAATACCCAACACTGCTCTCGATAAAGAAGCCCTGTCACGAGGATGTTCTATATATCTAGTGGACCGAACTATTCCTATGCTTCCTGAAGTCCTTTCAAATGATGTTTGTAGCTTAAACCCCAACGAAGATAAACTAACATTTTCTGCGGTATTTGTGATGGATACGGAAGGAGTTGTTCATGAACGATGGTTTGGAAAAACAATTATTAACTCCAACAAACGCTTTACTTATGAAAACGCTCAAGAATCTATTGATAAGGGCGGCGAATACACCGAAGAATTGCAGATTTTAAATAAAATTGCAAAAAAACTTCAATTAGAAAAATTCAAAGCCGGAGCAATAGAGTTTGAACAAGATGAAATAAAATTTAAACTTGATGAAAATTTCAAACCCATTGGCGTCTATAAAAAGGCTCGTTTGGATACGCATAAGCTTGTGGAAGAATATATGTTGCTTGCTAATCGTGAAGTTGCGAAATACATTTACGATTCAATTAAGAAAAAAGGTGGAAAAAGTATTGCGTCAATTTATAGAATTCACGACACTCCTGATAGAGAAAAAATTGAAAATCTAGCGATTTTAGTAAAAGCACTTGGTTATGAACTGCCAATCAAAGAAAAAGGTGTTTCTCAGCGAGACATTAACGCCCTTCTTAAAAAAATTGAAGGAAAAGCTGAAGAAGGACTTATTAAAACCGCAGCTATTCGTTCAATGGCAAAAGCTATTTATTCGGTAGACAATGTTGGACACTTCGGTCTCGCTTTTGAATACTACACACATTTCACTTCCCCTATTCGTCGTTATCCTGACTTGTTAGTTCAACGAATTCTCCAAGCGCATTTGTCTGGTGCGAAAATGGGAGACAAAGATTTTATCCAATATAGTCATATAGCCCAAAAATCAACTGAGCGTGAAATCGCCGCCGCTGAAGCCGAACGGGCATCAAAAAAATACAAACAAGTTGAGTATATGAAAGAAAAAGTCGGTCAAGAGTTTACAGGAATTATTTCCGGCGTTACTGAATGGGGTATTTATGTTGAGGAAGAAGAAACTCGTTCGGAAGGTATGATAAAACTTCGCGATATGAATGATGATTTTTACGAATTAGATAAAAAGAAATACGCAATTATCGGCACCAAAACTGGTAAAATGTATCAACTTGGCGGTAAAATCCGCTTCAAAGTAAAATCCGCCGATTTAGATAGAAAGACACTGGATTATTTACTTGCATAACACCCCCCCCGCGAATACGCGATACCCCCCCAGTCAGAAGAAATTTAAAAAACCAAACACCGAGTGTTTGGTTTTTAGTTATGAAAATCTCCCTTAGCTAAGGGGGCCTGCCCGACTGAAGTCGTTCGGGCGGGTGACTCTGTAATCAGAGACAGGGGATGTTTTTTATTTCGCCACTTTAATTGCCTCTTCAAATTGGATAGATAGAAGTTTTGAAGCACTATCGGAACCCATTGTAACACCATATAAAACACCTGCACGGGACATTGTTTCGCGATTATGGGTAATTAAAATAAGCTGGGAATAATGAGATAAGTTTTCTATCATATCGGCATATTTTCGGGAATTAGCTTCATCAAGCGCCGCATCTGTCTCATCAAGAATAATAAATGGCGGAGGATTGACTTGAGAAACGGCAAAAATAAGAGCAATTGAAGTAAGAGCTCGTTCACCACCAGAAAGCATTTCAAGTCCTTTTATTTTCTTGCGAGGTAAATTAACATTTATCTCAAGGCCCTCCCCTTCATCATATGCAGACCCAAGAGAAGCACTTCCTCCATCAAACATAAGCGAGAAAAAATGATTGAATTGAATATTTATTTTAATAATTCCATTTTTAAATTCTGTATCCAAACGAACATCTAATTCTTTTATAAGTCCTTCTAAGGTCTCCGCCGATTTACGCAAATCATCAAGTTCGCGAGTAAGAAAAATATCTCTATCTTCCACTTCTTTATATTCTTTAACAACATCTGCACTGTTACTTGCTCCAGAATCTTCAATCCTAATCTTAATTTTTTCAATATTTTTTCTCCTTTCTTCTTGTAATAATCTGTTTTCTTCAATCTCAAAATTAAGTTTATGAAAATCCACCGATTCTCTCCCAGCTATCACATAAGCTTCGGAAAGTTCTTTTTTAAACGCTTCTTCCTCGTAAATAAGAGATTTTTCTTGAGTATTTAGAAAATTAATTTGTAATTTTTTAATCTCAATTTCTTTATCATCAATAATTGTAAACTCTTTAATAAAAGTCCTGATTTTTTTTAAAATATCTTTTATTTCTGTTATATTTTCGCTTTTTTCCCCTTCTTCCGAAAAAATATCAATTTGTTTTATAAAAGATGTTTTGTCAATCCCGCCTTTGGCGGGATAAATAATTAATGTTTCTCTGGCTTTTACAAGTTCATTTTCAATTTTCTTTCTTTGTGATTGCAAAAACATCTCTTCTCGCTTGAAATATTCTTGATAGAAACCTACAAGTGATTTTTTCATTTCTAAAACCTTTTCAATTTTCTCTACTTGTTTTTTTAAAAATTTCAAATGTGGCGCAATTTCTCGCTTCAAGGACTCGACATCTTTTATATTCTCCTGTGTTTTTTCCAGTTTTCTTATACTTTCTAATTTTTTATATTGATATAATTTTAAACCAAGTGCATCTTCTATCATTTCGCGTCGTTCTTTGATTGAAGCGTTCAAAATTCTATCCGCCTCGCCTTGAGAAATAATATGATGACCGGATGCGCCAATATGTGCCACTGCCAAAAGTTCAACGATATCTTTCAATCGAACTTGGCTACCATTGATAAGATATTCACTTAAAGAATCACGATTTACAATTCGTTCTATAATAACTTCATCAAAATCAATATTGAAAGATCGTTTTTTATTATCAAAAATAACTTTCACACCCGCCCGATTAAAACGACTTCCTTCTCCGCCGTTAAAAATAAGGTCTTCTCCTCGTTTTCCTCTAAGTGATTTTATAGATTGTTCGCCTAACACAAAACGAAAAGCTTCCGCAACATTTGATTTGCCGGAACCATTTGGTCCAACAATAGCGGTAATCGGTGCCTTGAATTCAAGAATTGATTTTTTGGCAAACGACTTGAATCCGGATATTTCCAAATTTTTCAAATACATAGTTCTATTTTACCATTTTTCTATCTTCCCCCTAATTGCCTAAATTGCGATTCATAATTTCTATGTTCTTCTTTTAGATGATCAAGATTATGTCTAAGTACAGGAATTTCTGGTCTCAATTTTTCGAGTTCTCTTTCCAATTCTCTTTGTCTTTCTTCTTTGGTATGCAATTCTTGTTCATATTCACGACTTTTCTCCGTAAACTCATGAAGTTTTTTATCAAACTCACCTTTAAGCTTGGCAAAATCTTGTCCTAATTTATTTGCATCCATAATATTTAATTATAACCTCACCACCCTTTTACCACAAGCGCCTTTTCTGCCGCATCTTGTTCCGCTTCCTGTTTTGATTCGCCTTCGCCGATAGCTACTTGTTTATCGCCAATAAATACACCAACAAAAAAATGCTTGCTATGGTCTGGACCTGTTTCTTTAACGGTTTTGTATGAAGGAGTAAAACCGGTTTTTTCTTGAGCTTTTTCTTGAAAATTGCTTTTGGAATCCATCCAAAGTTTTTTACTAATAATTTCATTAATATCCATAAACTCAAAAATATTCTTTTCAATAAATGTCTTAGCTGAAAGATATCCTTTATCCAAATAAATAGCGCCAATTATAGCTTCCATCGCGTCAGCCAAAATAATAAGCCGAGCTCTGCCGGTATCTTTTGCTTCCCCTTTTGATAAAAGAAGATAATCATTAACTCCAAGTTCTGTTGAGGCCTTGCTCAAGCTTTGAGTATTCACAAGAGCGGCACGATATGAAGTCAATTCTCCCTCATTTTTTTCTGGATATCGTTTAAATAAAAAATCTGTTGCTACGAGTTCAAGCACCGCATCTCCCAAAAATTCCAATCTTTCATTATGAGCAAGTCCAGAATTTTTATTTTCATTTAAATAGGAACGATGCATAAACGCTTGTTTCAACAATGCTTTATCATTAAAAACAATATCTGCTTTTTTTTCAAATTGGTTAAAATCAATCATTGTGAAAGAATAGTTATGGCTTTTGTAATAATTGGTAAGATATCATTATAAAAATTAAGTTCAAGAATGTCGGCAAGCTTAAACCATTTGGCGTCATCAAGTCCTCCTTTTTCTTCAAGTTTCAATTCGTCAAATTTTGATTCAATTAAAAAATACAATACATGTTTTCGTAGTTTGCCTGTTTCTGGGTTTGAAGCTACATATTCATTTTCACCAAGCTTTTCTTTAATAGAGATATTTTTAAGACCGATTTCATCTCGCACACCTTTTAGTGTTTCCTCTATATCATCTTTTCCATCTTCTATCTTGCCTTTTGTAAGTGTCCAATGTCCAAAAATATCGTGAACCAACGCCAAATATATGTCGCCATTTTCATCTTTAGCGTAAACTACAGCTCCGCCAAGTTTTTTAATAGGAATTTTTTCGTAAGGAACTGCTTCTGGCTTTTTAATTCTGCTTTTTGACACGGCGTCTTTTCCCGGTTCACCGATTTCTTTATATACCGAACCCAATACGCCGTTTATAAATTTACCACTATTTTCCCCACCAAATGTTTTTGCCAATTCAATAGCTTCATTAATTGCCACTTTTGCCGGTACTTCATCTCTATTAGCAAACAAAAGCTCGTAAAGCCCTATTCTTAAAATATTTCTATCAGCTATGGAAATTTTATCAATCGGCCAATCAGGTGCCGCCTTTTCAATTATTTTATCTAAATCAATTTGCCTATCCAAGACATTATTTATCAATTTTTCTACAAATGAAATATCGCCCATTCCCGGAGCAAACTCCTCAACATCACGCTGAATAATAGCTGGAATTTCACCATTATTTTGACCCCTAAAATCCCACTCAAAGAGTGTTTGAAGAACTATTGACCTTGAGAGGTGTCTATTACTCATCTTTATTTTTTATTTAATGTGCTACTTTTTCTCTTGCTTTTGTCCTTTTCTCTTTTTTGGCTATGATTCCCTTAACATCAATTATCATTTTACCACGATACTTGCCACAATTTAAACATACCCTATGTCTTAAGTGTGGAGTATTGCAATCCGGACACTTAGAAAGACGATTTGCTTCCAAGGCATGATGTGACCGTCTATTATCTCGGTGCGCCCGAGTTGCCCGCATTCGATTAACCATATGAAACTAGTATACTAAAAGCCCTATTTTTTGCAAGATTTTAGGACATTTTCAAAAAGAGAAAGGACTGTCATTTGTCCCACTCCGCCGGGGACTGGAGTAATAGCGCTGACAATATCAAAGACATCATCAAAATCAACATCACCTACTATTTTAGTTTCTACTATATTGGTCCCCACATCAATAACAATTTGCCCCGCCGACACATATTTATGATTTATAAATTTTGCTCTGCCAATGGCAACAATTAAAATATCCGCATTTTGAGTATGTTCTTTAAGATTTTCGGTTTTACTATGACAAACTGTAATTGTTGCATTTTTATTTAACAACGCCAACATTGTTGGTTTACCCACAAGCGATGATCTACCAATAATCGTTACCTTTTTGCTTTCCAACGAGATTTTATAATAATTAAGTAAATTAATAATTCCCAGTGTTGTCGCCGGAATAAATCTACTAGCGCTTGTAAGTCCATCAACATCTTTTTCAGGATTGATTGTATTAATAACTTTATCTTTATCAATTTGCGCTGGAAGCGGAATCTGAACAATAATTCCATTTATATTTTTATCATTATTTAATTCTTTGATTTTTGTAACAATTTCATTTTCTTGAACATTTTCTGGAAAAATAATATGTAAAACCTTCACTCCAACTTCTTCGCCAAACTTTTTTTTACTTGCAATATATGAATTTGAATCATCGCGATTACCTACTTGAATTATCGCAAGTATCGGAACAAAACCAAGTTCAGCAAAAACTTTTTTGAGCTTTTCTTTCCCTTCCGCTTTAATTATTTTTCCATCTAATATTTTTGTCATAGGTCAATATTATCACACAAAGAATATTTAATACTATTTCCACCTCTTAAATAAATCTGAAAGTTCTCTTTTAATTTTAAAACTCTGGCAATGTGACAACATACCTAAATATGACTGAATGACTGGGAGTGCAGAAAGAAAGTCATTTTTACTTTTTATACTTTTAGCTAACATAATGAGTTGTTTTAACATTCTCCGTTTCGTTTTTGTTCGCAATATCCGATAATATGGTAAAGAAACATAACCAAGAAAATCATTCCCCTGTTGTAATTTTCTTATTGTTACTTTACGCGGATGGAGTTCAAGTAAAAGTTCAATACGCAAAAAATCCCTTATTTTCTCAATCAACACTTTCAAAACATTACTACTACGATTCAAAATCACAAAATCATCACAATAACGAATATAATATTTTACTTTAAGCGTATGCTTCGTAAACTGATCCAGTTTATTGAGATAAATATTTGAAAAAATCTGGCTTGTTACATTACCAAGTGGTAATCCTTTATTAGGTGTAGTTTCAAAAGACCAAATAATTTTATGAATCAACACAAGAAGCTTTTCATCTTTTAATCTTTTTGAAATGAGTGAAAAAAGAATGCTGTGGTCTATATTATCAAAAAACTTTCTTATATCGCATTTCAAGACAAAAGCATTCTGTGTATAATTTGCGGAAACTTTTCGTGAAAATATCTCAAATCTTCTTACCCCCGCGTGCGTTCCTTTGCTTCTTCGTGAAGCATAAGAATCGTGTATAAATGTTTTATCAAAAATCTGATATAATTTCTGATACACAGCTTGAAACAAAACTCTGTCACGCACGCTAGCAATATGAATAATACGCGGTTTAGGGTCAGAGATACGACAGCGAACATACGGATCATTTTTCCATACATCATCCATAAGTCGCTCATGCATAGAAAAGAGATTTTCTTCAAGATGTAGTTCAAACTTAGCGACTTCATTATTACTTCGTTTCCCTTCTGAAAATTTACGCCATGCGTGAAGTAAGTTTTCAATAGAAATTACACCATAAAAATCATTACTATGATGCCCCCCCCCCGATAAAACACTTTCGATTATCCTCAAGATTAGGCTGTTGCATAAAGATATTTATATCATAAACCATGGATTATCGAAAAGAGATAAGCTAGGGATTCATGCGGATATTGAAAAATGTTGTTTAGAACTTCTTTCGCTCGCTATTACTGCGTCGTTTTTACACGAGAAAGAAAAACTTGTTGTGTTGAAAGATGCTCGTGTACTATCACACACACTCGCACAGTTTTTCAGAACAGAATATGAACTTGGTATTATTGCAGAAAAAATATATCTGCGACTATCCGCGCAATTGGTAGAAATTGGAAAAATGCTGAACGGCTGGATTACTTATGAAACGCAAAAAGGGCCATAACGGCTCTTTTTGCGAGAAATTTCTGAGCGGGCACCGTAGTTGCCATTGCGGTTGTCGGCATAGTTCCAGTTGAGGTAGACCTTGCGGTTGTCCGGATTCCAGTTGCCGTTCGCGACCTTGCCGTCGGAAAGACGGAACCTCGTTGTGCCGTGTCTTCGTCCGTGTCACCGAAAATCTTTTGCAAAATTTTCTGCGTTTTCCCGTGGTAGAGCGAGCATAGTATAAAGACACGACAAGCAATTTCTTTGTTTGGGCAAATTGTTATCCCAACATTTATCATCGGAACCAATTTAACAGCCGTTTTTAGTATAACAAAAACACCACTGCGTTTCCACAGTGGTGAGTGAACCTCGTTGGTAAGAGGTAAGGAAGTAAGGACTAAGGTTTAAGGGGAACCTTGATTGCTGAGCGGGCACCGCAGTCGCCATCGCGGCAGTCGGCATAGCGCCAGTCGAGGTAGACCCTGCGGCGGCCCGGATACCAGTAGCCGTCCGCGACCCTGCCGTCGGAAAGACGATCGTTCGGGAACCATGTCCAGGTTTCTGAGTCAAGATGCTCACCAATAATGGCGAAATACAGGGAATCTGCATCACACCAGCCGAAGAGGTTGAGCCAGAGCTTGTTCGGAATCTCGATGAGTTGGTCTGGGCTCTTGGCGTCATTGCCGAGAGTATCGGCGTCTGGCTTTACGGAGCGGTTGATTAGGAGTAGCTCTGGTTCTTTCGTTCCTTTGCTACCGCTGTATTTCATCACATCCGCTTCCTCGTAGATCACTACTCCAAGCTTATTTTTCCACTCAACCGCCATTCGGTTGGTAGCACCAGCGGGACGGAATACTGGCATAAGCGTCGTGCTCGCGAGCTGTTCGTCCGTGAGGGCGAAGACATCACGCAGTACGATTGTTTCTCTGGTGAAAAACTTGTGCAGTTCTTCCCGAGCTTTGAGCCAGTCCGCGAGTGTGGGGCCGGTGGAGCGGAGATTGGGAACTTGCGGTTCCACGACTTCCACTACCTGTTTCGGAATCCAACACTGTTCGCGACGATTGAACTTTTTGAGTTCTACCAACACTTCTGGTCCATCTTCCCCATTCAACTTAATGACGAGGTCTTTGAGCGGTCCGTCCCAGATTTGGCGGAGCGTTTCATTATTAGCGAGCATGCCGGTTTGCATGGTCAGCCTTTCTTTTTTGAGTTTAACCACAAGTCCTCTGCTACCTATCAAGGTGCTTTGAACTACTTTATAGTATAGCATACTAGATACTATTTAGTCAAGAGCAGAAAATCCACCCCTTTAAGTTCCCCTCCTTTATAAAGGAGGGGTTGGGGAGGATTTTATCTCTTCCACCTTGCGAAAATGCCACAAGGAAGAAAACGACTGGAGCGGGCTTCTTCAATTGTAAGCTCGCCAAACTCTATTGTTCCGCCAAATTTTTTCTGTATTGCAATAAGATTATTTTGATAAGCGATTGCAGAATAGCCAGCAGAATAACCGCTAACCAGAAAAAAAAGTGGTTTGTCGGAAAGAATTTTTATACAATTATCAATAAGATTTAAAAAATGTTCTTCAATTTTCCAAAGTTCATTGTTTGGTCCGTGACCAAATGACGGCGGGTCCATAATAATCCCGTCATATTTTCTGCCTCTTTTTATTTCTCTTTCCACAAAAGTTTGCGTGTCATCAAGAATCCAGCGAATCGGTTTGTCTTCAAGCCCTGAAAGTTTGGCATTTTCTTTAGCCCAAGTGATTGCCGATTTTGAACCATCAACATGAACCACTTTTGCTCCAGCTTTAGCGCAAACAAGCGACGCTCCGCCAGTGTAACCAAACAAGTTCAAAACTTCTGGTTGAAAATCATGAATCATGGAACATGAAGCATGAAGCCACTCCCAATTAGGTAACTGTTCTGGAAAAATTCCTGTATGTTTGAATGCTGTCGGTTTTATTAAAAATTGTAATCCTGCCAATTCTATTTGCCAGCTATTTGGCACATCTTTATTTAATTTCCATTCGCCATTACTAAAACACCCATTGTTTTTTGCCCATTCTGTTTTTGATAATTCTTTATGCCAAAGGGCCTGAGGATCAGGTCTTGAGAGGATAATATCGCCAAACCGTTCAAGTTTTTCGCCTTCCCCGCTATCTAAAAGCTCATAATCCTTGCTTTTTTGGGTCGTTAAAATCATTGATTGAATCATATTGTATAGAAGTATACATAATATTTGCAGAATTGAATAGAAACTACTATAGTATAAGGATGCTTTATATCTTTATTTTTATTGGATTATATTTTCAAATTTTTCTACTAATTACTCTATTGGAAAAAAACCAGCCCATCAATGAGTCTGGGCAAAGAAAATTACCAACCGTAAATATCACAATTCCTTGTTTCAATGAAGAAACTACTGTCACGGAAACAATTCTTTCGCTTCTCAATCTTGATTATCCAAAAGATAAGTTGACGCTTCTTGTCGTTGATGATGGTAGTACTGATAATACATATGATGTTGTCAAAAAACTGACCACTGAATATCCTCAAATTAGATTAATTCATAAAGAAAATGGAGGCAAACATAGTGCATTAAACTTGGGATTAAAAGAAAATACCAGTGAATTAATAGGTTGTCTTGACGCAGATTCATTTGTTGATTCGCAAGCATTAAAAAGAATGATTCCATATTTTGATAATCCAAATGTTATGGCAGTTACTCCAGCAATTCGTATTCACAAACCAAAAACAATTCTTCAATTCATACAAAAAGCAGAATATAATTTTGGAATTTTAGGAAGACACATAATGGCAAAAATTGACGCAATTCATGTCACTCCAGGACCGTTTTCTATTTTTAGAAAAAAAGTATTTGAAAATTTGGGCGGATACAAACACGCCCACAATACAGAAGATATGGAAATTGCATTTCGTATGCAAGAAAGTGGATATAAGATTGCTAATTGTTCAAACGCTTTTGTTTACACTGTAGCCCCAGACACTATATACAAACTCCACACCCAACGAGTACGTTGGATATCAGGTTTTCTTAAAAACTGTTTGGATTACAAACATATATTCTTCAAGAAGAAATATGGTAACATGGGTGTATTTACATTACCCTTTTCATTTATTTCTATTTTCACAGCGCTTTATATTTTTGGAACTGTATTATACAACATAGGTAATTACATATCGGAAAAAATTATAAAAATAAATACAATTGGTTTTTCTTTTAATATGAAATGGTTGCGTTTTGATTGGTTTTTTATAAATACTGAATCAATTTCTATTCTAGCGGTAGTGGTAATTGCTATTTCTATTTTTCTCATACTATTAGGAAAAAAAATGGCCGAAGGCAATATGAAATTTTCGCGAGATATTTTTTATTTCATATTATTCTACAGTTTCATAAGTCCTTTTTGGCTTACAAAAGCCGTATATAATACAATGACTTTTAAAACGACACTCTGGAGATAAAACATTATGGCAAGAATAAATATTAAAAAATATATAATAGTATTTCTTATCACTACAATAATTTTCTTTACAGCATTTTGGATAAGCCAGACTCTTAATGATAAAAAAATGAGTGATATCAGAGCATCAGAAGATAAAATTTCCATAGATATACTGACACTTGAAACTCAATTTGAATTGTTACAAGAAACTTCATCTTGCAAAAAAATAGACGGCTCTATACTTACAGACGAGCTGAATTCCCTCGCCGACAAATTATCATATGCTGAAGACCATAATGAAATCGGTTCGCAAGAAGTGGATCAATTAAAAAAGTATTATTCATTGCTTGAAATAAAAGATTTTCTTCTTACTAAAAAGGTTCAAGAAAAATGTAATATACATCCTGTAGCTATTGTTTATTTCTACTCCAATAAAAGAAACTGCGACGACTGTCAGAAACAAGGATATGTCTTAACTTCTCTTAGAGAAAATTATCCTCAATTGAGAGTTTACACATTTGATTATGATCTGGATTCAAGCGCTATCCAAACACTTATATCTTTGCACGAAATCGGCAATCAACTTCCGGCAATAATGATAAACGACAAGGTGTATAATGGTTTTCAGAGTATAGAAAATATTAAAAAAGAACTTCCATCACTTACTCAAACTATAAAAAAGAATTAGTTTTCGTAATTTTTGCTGTAATATTTATGGTAATTATTTCTCCTTTAGTTACCGATCGATCGGCACAGATTATTATTTTATCTCCTCATTTTGATGATGCGGTGCTTTCTTTAGGTGGACTTATAGCAAAGGAAAAAGAAAAAATTATCGTTGCCACTTTTTTTACTGATAAACCAAAAAATAAAATAACAACTTATTGGGATACTATTTCTGGTTTTCACAATAGCGATCAAGCCATAAGCGACAGAATTATGGAAAATTATAATGCGTTAATGCCTTTTAATGTTGAAATTGTTAATTTTGGTTTTCTAGATAATCAATATAGAGATAATAAAGATAATTTTGAATTAAAAGAAAAAATTGTACTAGATATTGAAAAAATTATTGATAATTTGCCAAATAAAGATATCTCAATATACGGACCTTCATATTTCGGGGAAATAATCACGCATCCTGACCATAAATTGCTTCACGACGTTTTTATTGAAGTAGCTAAAAATAGAAACTCGGATACCAGTTTAAATTTCTTTTTATATGAAGATTTCCCTTATGTAGAAAGATTTAGAAAAGAATATGGAAATATAATTCCTCTTTCAGAAAATGAAATTCGTGCAAAAATCCATGCTATAGGTCAATACACTTCTCAAGTAAAAGCGTTTAAAGAGTTAAACGATAACATTCTTCGTCTCGCCGAACATTTTACCCGCACTCGTTGTCCCCGCCTCCCTGCCGAATATAAAGGTTGCGAAGTGGTTCATAAAATCCACCCCTAGCCCCTCCTTTATAAAGGAGGGGCGTGGTAATGTTACATA
>CAYHTR010000014.1:0-14847 GCA_964359745.1 uncultured Candidatus Saccharibacteria bacterium
CGATAAGGAGATACTGCTTGCCTTTGCTCAAGGCAGACTACTAAGCCTATATGGCGGGTGCTGCCGGATTAAATTCAGGAGCAAGATTGTGCCTTGTTTCCAACAAGGATCACCTTCGAGCTTCGGTGCCACGGACGGGCAGGGGCAAATATCCGGACTCCGATGTCCGCTTCGACCGCGCTCCCTACTTCAACTTCAACGACGGCAAGGTCAAGTTCGACACGAACTATGTCGACAATGCCAACGACAACTATGGGTCAGCGTCTGATCTCGTTCCGAAGTCTTTCCTCATCAAAAAGGTGTCCATAAGGACACCTTTTGCGTTATCGAATCAAGCTTGAACGGATCCAGCCACCGAGCATCCTGCCAATCTCGTCGATTTTTGCTTGCAGAATAGTGTATTTTTTGAGATCGAATGTTTTTGTTTCTTTCATTAAGCGTATGAGAAATCGAAGAGTATTTAATTTACCACTTGCTTTTTCAAGTGGTATAGACTTATTATTACTTTTTATATATCCTGCTTCAAGTAGAAATTCAATAATATCAATAATAAGATTTTCACTTCTTTCGTATATAGTGAATCGATCGGCTTTTGAGACAATACGACGGTATTCGTGGAATGTTGAATACAATTCATAGGTTTTCTTTAATATAGGTATATCTAAATCATTCATGAAAGTTTATAAAGATTTATATTGGTTAATAATTTCCCCAGCAAGATTGTTTCAAGCGTGGGACGAATTTAAGATTGATAAACGAAACAAGGTTGATGTTTTACAATTTGAAAAAAATCTCGAGCAAAACATTTTTGAGTTGTATAGGAATTTGAAGAATAAAACCTATATACACAGAGGATACACTGATTTCTATATTTACGATCCAAAACGGAGACATATTTATAAAGCAACGGTAAGAGATAGGGTGCTTCATCATGCTATATTTAAAGTTTTGAATTGTATATTTGAACCTACTTTTATCTCTACTTCGTTTTCTTGTCGTATTGATAGAGGTAACCATAAAGGGGTTGATTTTTTGTATAAAGTTATTAGAGAAGTAAGCCGCAATTACACAAAAAAGTGTTTTGTATTGAAATGCGATATCAGAAAATTTTTTGATTCCGTTGGCCACAAAATTCTCCTGGATATCCTTAAGAGAAAAATTAAAGATACCAATGTAATATGGCTTATTGAAGAAATTATAAGAAGTTATACTTCGGATAACAGCGCGTTTACGAGAGAGAGAGAGAGAGAGAGAGTAGGAATACCGATTGGTAATTTGACTTCGCAGATTTTTGCTAATATCTATATGAATGAGTTTGACCAGTTTATTAAACATACATTGAGAATAGAACATTATGCCCGATATACTGATGATTTTGTTATTGTATCAGATAATAAAGATTATCTTAAAGAATTAATTCCCAAATTGCAATTGTTTTTATTGGAAAAATTGAAATTAAAAATTCATCCCAAGAAGATGACTATTATAAAATATATTCAAGGAATTGATTTTTTAGGATATGTTATTTTTCCACATCATCTTCTACTTCGTGCAAAAACAAAAAAGAGAATCATTAGAAATTTGAAATTAAAGGTTTATAATTACAAACGAGGACTTATTTCTAAAAATAAACTAGAGCAAAGTATTCAATCATATTTTGGAGTTTTATCGCACGCTAATACCCACAAACTAAAAGAATTTTTGAAAAATCAAATTTGGATTTGGTTGAATGATTGAAAATTAAGTGTATAATACACCTATGTTGCAATCTAAATTGTTTACAAAAACTAGAAAGGAAGCGCCAAAGGATGAGGTTTCAAAAAATGCTCAGTTGCTTATTCGCGCGGGCTATATTCATAAGGAAATGGCAGGAGTGTATTCGCTTTTACCATTGGGGTTGCGAGTAATGAATAAAATAAATGATATTATTCGCCACGAAATGAATACTATTGGAGGAGAAGAAGTTTTTCTTACTGTTTTGCAAGACAAAAATCTCTGGGAAAAAACTGACAGATGGGATGATGAAAAAGTGGATAATTGGTTTAAAACAAAACTTAAAAATAATACCGAATTGGGACTTGGTTTTACACACGAAGAACAACTAACAGCATTGATGAAAGATTACATTCGTTCGTGGAGAGATTTGCCTATTTACGCTTATCAGATTCAAACGAAATTTAGAAACGAAATTCGCGCAAAAAGCGGAATAATGCGAGGTAGGGAGTTTTTGATGAAAGATCTATATTCATTTTCAAAAGATAATGAGTCGCATGCGGAGTTTTATGAAAAAGCAAAACAAGCCTATGTGAATATTTTTAATAGAATAGGTATTGGAGAAAAAACATATATTACGCACGCTTCTGGTGGAGTATTCTCAAAATATTCTCACGAGTTTCAAACGATAACTTCTGCCGGAGAAGATACTATTCATATTTGCGAAAAATGTCATATTGCCGTCAATGCTGAAATAAAAGGCGAAACTCTTGCTTGTCCAATATGCACTAATAAAGATTTGAGACAAGAAAAGTCGGTGGAAGTGGGAAATATATTCAATTTAGGTACTAGATTTTCAGAAGCTCTTGACCTTACTTATCAAGATGAAAATGGAGAGAAGAAAGTAGTAGTTATGGGAAGTTATGGTATTGGACCGGGAAGGGTTATGGGGACTATTGTGGAAGTTTTTGCCGATGAAGTGGGAATTGTCTGGCCTGAAGAAATTGCTCCTTTTAAAGTTCATCTGATATTAATTGGAAATGATAAAGCGGATGTTAAAAAATACACTGATGATCTTTATCAAAATTTTTTAGACAAACATATTGAAGTTTTGTATGATGACAGAGATGTTCGTCCGGGAGAAAAATTTGCGGATTCTGACCTTATTGGAATTCCTTGGAGAGTTGTGGTTAGTGAAAAATTGATTGCGGAAAAAATGACTGAATTAAAGAATCGCAAAACAGGAGATGTGAAGAAAGTAAATGAAAAAGAATTACTGAATTTACTGGTAAGCTAATAAAATGTTTAAAAAATTTATAAAAAAATTCTTTTCATTGGTATCCAATGAAATAGGTATTGACCTTGGTACCGCAAATACTTTGGTTTACTTACGTGGTCACGGTATTGTTATAAACGAGCCGTCAGTTGTTGCTGTAAATCAAAAAACAGGTCGCGTTGTGGCGGTTGGTACTCAAGCCAAAGAAATGCTTGGACGAACACCTCCGCATATTGTCGCAGTGCGACCACTTGTTGATGGAGTGATTTCAGATTTTGAAGTTACGGAAGAAATGATTTCTTATTTGGTAAAAAAAGCTGAAACATTTTCAAAAAAAATGCTTGGTCCGAAAGTAGTGGTAGGTGTGCCGTCCGGAGTAACCAATGTGGAAATTCGTGCTGTTCGTGATGCCACAAAAAATGCTGGTGCCCGAGAAGTATTTATTGTGGAAGAACCGATGGCGGGTGCGATTGGTATTCGATTGCCGGTAGATGAGCCAGTGGGTAATATGGTTATTGATATTGGGGGAGGCACTACTGATATAGCGGTAATTTCTTTAGGCGGAATTGTTAGTTCAAAAAATCTTCGCATAGCTGGCGATAAACTAAATCAAGATGTTATTTCTTACATAAGAAACGAATTTAAAATTTTAATTGGAGAAAAAACTGCCGAAAATATAAAAATTAAAATTGGTTCAGTGCTTCCTGGTGAAGAATCAGATGAAATGGAAGTACGTGGACGAGATTTGATTACTGGATTACCTAGAGAAGTGGTTATTACTGATTCTGATGTCAGGGAAGCTATGTCTCAATCAATTGACATGCTTGTTGAATCGGTCAAGGAAGTTTTAGAAACAACTCCACCAGAGATTTTGGGAGATGTAATGCGAAGGGGTATTTATCTTGTTGGTGGAGGGGCTCTTATTAAAGGAATTGACAGACTTATTAATAATTTTTTGAAAATTCCGATATATATTGCCGAAGATCCCCTGACTGCTATTGCGAGAGGAACAGGAATTATACTTGAAGATATGGAAAAATATAAAGAAATGTTAATAGCTAACGAAGATGAATTACCTCCTAAAAAGTAACAACAGAGACAATCGTAAAATGTTTCGCATTATAATGAAAGCGGTTGTTATTGTCGCAGTTATTTTTTTAATACATATTATTTTCCCTCGTTTTTTCTTTTCATTGTTTAATATAATCAGCAGACCTATATGGAAAACAGAGAATGTTGTGATTAGTGAAAGTTATGGAACAGCAGGATATTTTATGTCAAAGCGATTACTTCTTGAAGAGAATGATAGACTTAAGAATGACAATGAATCTCTTAAAAATGAAAATCTTAAATTGAATATTATTGAGAATGAAAATAATGAACTTAAAAAAATATTAAATAGAACAATTAATAAAGATAAAACTGTTATTGCGTCGGTGCTTCAAAAACCACCATCAATACCTTATGATAATCTCATAATAGATATTGGTGAAAATGAAGGAATAATTAAAGGGGATAAAGTTGTTATTGACGGTAATAATATTTTAGGAGAAATTGAAGAAGTTTTAGAAAAAACATCGAAGGTTAGACTATATTCCACAAATGGCCAGAAAACTGATGTTGAAGTAGGAACCAGCACTATTCAAGCGGTTGCTATTGGTCGTGGTGGTGGTAATTTTGAAGTTATAGTTCCGCGGGCCACTAAAATTTCTATTGGAGAATTTGTTTTTCTTCCTGGAATAAATCAACAAATTTTTGGTATTATTGAAGATACAGTGATTGATCCAGCACATGGTTTTGTTAAAGTGTTTTTTAGAAGTCCATATAATATATCTTCAATAAAATGGGTGGAAGTTATAAAACAATAAAAAATATTCGCTGGGTTGTCATTTTATTTTTATTACTATCGATGATAATTTTCCCTTGGTGGTTTTACGTGTTACTATCAATTATCGCACTTTTTTATTTTGATGATTTTTATGAAATAATTTTTATCGGTCTTGCGATGGATTCGCTTTATACTACAGGATTAAAAAATACATTTCTTGCTTTAGTATTTTTTATAATTTCAATTTATCTTAAAAAGATTTTGATTTTTTTTATTAAATAAATGAAAAAATACATCCATAATAAACCAATAGAACCAGATGAGATTTTTATCGATTCGCAAAATTTGCCTGAATTCAATACTCATCAATTTGAAGGTAGATTGGAAAAATCCATATCAATAAAAAGTATTGTTTTTTTAGGAGTTTTCTTTTTACTTATTGGTGTTATTTATGTTTCAAAAATATGGGTACTTCAAGTAAATAAAGGTGATATATACGCTCAACAAGGAGAAAATAACAGATTAAGAAATACAGTTGTTTTTTCAGAGCGAGGGATTATTTATGATAGAAATAAAGTAGAACTTGCATGGAACGAACGTGGTGAAGATGATAGTTTTTCTTCAAGACGTTATATTCAAACTCTTGGAGTGGCGCATCTTATCGGATATGCAAAATATCCTTCAAAAGATAATTACGGCTTTTATTATAGAGAGGATTTTGAAGGAATAGAGGGTACTGAAAAAGCTTATAATGAAAAGCTTAAAGGCAAAAATGGTGTTAAAATTCTGGAAATAAACGCTCTTGGAAAAATCCAATCGCAAAATATTCTCACGCCTCCAAAAGATGGTGAAAATATTTTACTTTCTATTGATTCAAATTTGAATAATAAATTATACGGAACGATTGAAAATTTTTCCAAAATATACGGTTTTATTGGTGGGGCTGCGGTAATTATGGATGTGAATAGCGGGGAATTGCTTGCTATGACAAGTTATCCTGAATACAACTCTCAAATATTGGCTGAAGGAGATGATTCAGAAAAAATAAATAATTATATTAATGGTAAAAGTAAACCGTTTCTAAATAGAATTATTCAAGGAGCATATACACCTGGATCAATCATAAAACCAGTGATGGCAATTGGAGTTTTAAATGAAAAAATTATAGATCCAAATAAAAAGATTTTAAGCACAGGTTCAATTTCTTTGCCGAATCCTTATGATTCTACCAAATTTTCTATTTTTAAGGACTGGAAAGCTTTAGGTTGGGTTGATTTGAGAGAAGCTATAGCATTTTCTTCAGACGTATATTTTTACACTGTTGGCGGAGGTTTTGGTGATCAAAAAGGAATTGGTATTTCTAATATTGAAAAATATTCCAAACTTTTTGGTTTTGGAGAAAAAACTAATATAAATTTGCAGGGAGAAATAAACCGTTCTATTCCAACACCAGAGTGGAAAGTTATTAATTTTTCTGGTGACCCATGGCGTATTGGTGATACTTATAATACAGTCATCGGACAATATGGTTATCAGCTTACTCCAATTCAAGTCGTACGTGCAATTTCTGCAATTGCTAATTATGGGACATTACTTACACCAAAACTTTTACTTGGAGAAAAACAACTTTTTGGTGATACTCGTGATGTTAAAATTTCCAAAGAATATTTTGATATTGTGCGAGAAGGTATGAGAATGGCAGTTACCGAAGGAACAGGGCAAAGTCTTAACATGAAAGATATTCATATTGCCGTAAAAACAGGAACAGCGCAGGTTGGTATTTCAAACGCTTACGTTAACTCTTGGTCAGTTGGTTTTTTTCCTTATGAAAATCCTCGATATGCTTTTGTGGTTATGATGGAACGCGGTCCGGCTAATAATGATGTCGGTGCCACTTCAGTGACTCGCCAGATGTTTGATTGGATGGTACAAAATACTCCTGAGTATTTGAAGTAAATTGTATAAATCGTGGCTACCACGTTTATTTTGTTATTTTTATGGTATAATTTTTGGTTTTCTTTTTTGTTTTATTACTATTCCCATTTTTTCAGCAGTAATTTTCATCCATATATCTTCTCCAAAAGGATTTCCTTTCTTTAGTGAATCATGAATAGAATCAGTAAGCTCTTTTGGTATTTGTTCATTTACAAAAGAAAGATAATTTTCTGGTATTATTATGGGCCAGTCCGCTAACATCTTTTTTTGCTTTGAACTACCTTTTTCTCTAATCCATAAACTTGACCAACGCCATTTTTCTGCTCGATCAACCATTTTTGCTCGAAAAGGATTAGATTCTATATATCTAATCACATTCAAACAATAAGTATCAGTTTCTACAGGAAATACTTTATATGAATTTTGATAGAGATGACCAGTACCTACTAAGTTGTGTGCCGATTGCCAACGCTTTACATGAGTGTTAGTGAGCCAACTCATAAATTGAGATAATTCCCCTTCTTCTTGTGGATATAAAACAAGATGCCAATGATTTGGCATAATGACAAATGCTAATATACGCATTCCGCTTTGTTCCCATGCCTCGATAAGAGTTTTTAAAAATAATTGATAGTCAGATTCAGATTGAAAAATGGGAACGCGAGCATTAGCTCGATTCAAAACATGATATATAGTGTTGCCGGGTAATGTCCGAGAAAATAATCTCATTAATAAAATTATACCACATATTTTATTAAAAAAACGTGGTGGCCACGGTTTACACGATTTTAGAAATTCTCCAGAATAGAAAGAGTTTTATCTGTTTCATTGGAATAAAGTTTATAACTGTTCACAAATACCAGATTTTTAGCACCAGGCAAAACAGGCATAGACGTTACAAGTTCTTTCTTTGAGTTAGCTATTGATTTATAAAACACAACTTTACCATTTTCTAGTTTTACCGTATACGTCTTTTTATCACATATCATACTTTTGCCCATATCTTCATCCTTTGTATTTTCATCCCACGAAGTCATCTCTTTACAGCTATCCACCGTTTGTTTAAATCCCTTATCTCCATTTTGAACATACAGATCTAATCCAAACTCTCTTGAAAACCAGACTCCACCGGTATCTATATGAAATGCAATATAGACAGTGTCTTTCGGAAAGTTATTTTGAACATGGTAGGTAAGCGGGGTCGGATCGAGATCTCGCGGTACTGGAATAGATAATTGTATGGAATATGTTACCGCAAGAAAAATAAGCACGATTAAGAAAATACCTAAAAACTTGAAGATGTTAGTTTTTCTCATTTCATTAATTATATCATACTTAGCTTTATTATTAAAATTATACCACATATTTTATTAAAAAAACGTGGTGGCCACGGTTTATAGTGTATGAAAGTGATATAATATTCCTATGACATCGGAAAAATTTGAAGAACAATATAGACGGTTAAATAAAAAGCAAAAAGAAGCAGTGGACACTATTGAAGGGCCTGTGATGGTGATTGCTGGACCGGGGACAGGAAAGACGACTATTTTGACGCTTCGCATTGCCAATATTTTAAAAAAAACTGACACGCCACCTTCAGGTATCTTGGCACTTACTTTTACCGAAGCAGGAATTAAAGCGATGCGAATGAAGCTCAGGGATATTATTGGTACTCGTGCGGATGAAGTAAAAATCTATACCTTTCATGGCTTTGCATCTGCTGTTATTGGTGAATTTAGAGATCATTTTGTACATCTTGATAAAACAAAACAACTGATTGATATTGAAGCTGAAAGTTTTATTCGGAATCTTCTTGAAGATAAAAAAATGAGTGATTTACGACCGTTTGGTAATGCAGATTTTTATGTTCAAAAAATAATTAGTGCGATTAGCGATTCAAAGCGCGAATCTTATACGCCAGATATGGTTCGTAAATTTGTAAAAGAAGAAATAAAAAGAATTAAAGCAGATGAAGATTCTTATTCCACTAGAGGTAAAAGTAAAGGTGAGCTCAAGGCAGAATTTAAAAAAAAGTTGGAGAAATGTGAAAAAACCCTTATTTTTGCTGACTTATATGAAGCATATGAGAATAAGAAAAAAGTAGAAAGAAAAATAGATTTTGATGATCTGATTTCCGAAGTTGTAATTGCTTTAAAACAAGATGAACTTCTTTTGCGATTATTACAGGAAAAGTTTCTTTATATTTTAATTGATGAACATCAAGATACTAATAATTCGCAAAATGAAATAATAAAACTCCTTGCAGATTTTTTTGATATACCGAATGTTTTTATTGTAGGTGATGAAAAGCAAGCTATTTATCGTTTTCAAGGTGCTTCAGTCGATAATTTTCTAAAATTTCAAAATGTTTGGAAAGAAATAAAAATTATTCGTTTAGAGGATAATTATCGTTCGCACCAAAGCATTTTGGATGCTAGTTTTTCTATGATTGAAAATAATTATGCAGATGATGAGTATAAAAATCTGAGAATAAAACTCCATGCTAAAGGAAAAGAATCACCAAAACCAGTTGACATTATTTCAGGAGAAGATACGGAAGTGACTGAAAAATATTTGATTGATGAACTTAAAAAAATTTCATATAAAAAAAATACAACTATTGCTATTATTACTAAAACCAATCGTGATTTAGAACGAATATTGCATAGATGTGAAGTCGAAAGTATTCCTGTATCTTCTGAACGAAGTATTGATATTTTTAGTCATCCAGCAGGAGCACTTTTCTTTGACCTTATTGAGTTTATTTATGATCCCACGAAATTTGATTTATTAGCTAAAACTCTTATTTCTGGTTTATGGGGATTGTCATTTGATAATTCTGTAGAACTTATAAAATCATTAAAAGCAGGAAAAAATATAGAACTTGAGAAAAAACTTCCAATACTAAAAATTATTCAAAGAGAATTTACTGAAGACGGACCTTTGAACTTCATTATCCACCTTGCGGAATTGACTGGTTTTCAAAATATTATCGCCAGAGAACCATCATATATGGAAGTTTGGCGAGGAATCGTTACTTTAGCTGAAAGTATTTTTCGTGAAAGCAATATTCAAAATCCAAGAGAACTTCTTAATCGTCTTGTCGCTTATAAATATTCTGCGGAAACGAGAAGTGTAAAAATAAGTGTGGGAACTCCTGATTTACCGATTCGAGTAATGACTGCACACGCTAGTAAAGGTTTGGAGTTTGATTATGTTTTTATTCCTTATGCGACTGAGGAATCATGGGTGGGTAGAAATTGGGGAAATTATTTTGTATTGCCAGAAATAAGAACTATTAATGATATCAAAGATATTCGCCGACTTTTTTATGTTGCTATTACTCGTGCTCGTATTCATGCAGTAATTCTTTTTGGTGAAAAAAACTATAGCCAATCATTAACTCCACTTCGTTTTATTGGTGAATTAAATACTAATTATATTACTCACACTTCACTCAATAAAAAGGAAGAGAAAAAAGCTATTATAACAGCTGTTACAAAATCAAATTCGCATGCAAAAAAATGTATTGATTATGCAAAATCTATTCTCCAAGAATCTGGTCTTTCAGTTACTGCTCTTAATCATTTTATAAAATGCCCAAGCGAATTTTTATATCAAAGTATATTAAAACTTCCACAACCCCTCGCTCCTCTTGCTGAAAAGGGAAATGCAATGCACAAGGCCATCGATACCGTTTGGAAGTCAAAAGATATAAGTGTCAAGTCTATTGAAAATATTTTAAAAAGTACTATAGAAAATTATTTTTACGATTCTCTTATTCCGTCATTTGAAAAAGAGGGAATTAAAAAAGAATTATTTGATGATATTTCTGTAATCGCTAAAGAACTTGAATATCATTTTGCTCAGAAAGGAACTATTTTTTCAGAAACATGGTCTGAAACTGTATTTGGAGGGATTGTACTACACGGTAAGCTTGATGCAATTATTGATAATGAAAAAGAAGTTTTTGTTTTTGATTATAAAACAAAACAAGTAATGTCTGAAAATGAAATAAGGGGTGGTACAAAAAACAGTGATGGTAATTATTTTCGCCAGCTTGTTTTTTATAAACTTCTATTACAAGACGATTCTCGCTTTTTTGATAAGGAAATCATACCTTCGCTTGTTTTTATTATTCCTGATTCCAAAGGTCGATGTCCAACAATAACACTTCCTATTGAGAAATCCGATATTGAAAAATTAAAAACAGAAATTCAATCACTTATTGATTCCGTTAATTCTGGTGCTCTAATGACCACTTTTTGCGATGATGCTAAATGCGAATGGTGTAGATTAAAAAGAGTGTCATTGAGCTAACATCGCATCAATCAACTGCTTGACTGCTTCATAAGGTTGTGCTCCATTGATAGGGATTTTATTACCTTTTTTGTCTATAAGAATACTATATGGAGTGCCTGTTTCTGGAATAGAACCGATACCCACTCGAATTCCATCTTGATAATTTTTTTGAATCTTTTCATCATATTTTCCACTATCAAGACAAATGTTGAATTTTACAAGGTCAAGCCCGATATCTTTGGCAATTATCGGTAATTGTAATGGGTCAAGCTGATTATTTGATGGAGTTATAGAAAATATTTTATCAACGTATTGCCAGAATTTTTCATTTCCACCTTGTTCATAAGCACATTCGGAAGCGTTAGATTCTTTAGGGGATCTTGGATGTATGGAAAGTGGAAAATGGCGATAGACCCAAGCAACTTTTCCATTTTTACCATATTCCTCCATAATCTTTTGCATCGTCCTATGAAATATTTTACAAAAAGGACATTCAAGGTCAGAAAATTCCACGAGGATAATTGGTGCATCTGGCGTTCCTCTTATGTGGTCGTCTGCGGTTATAGGGTCAATATTTATTGCTGAACTTTTTATTGCGGATGCATTTTGCGAATCCATTTTTTCTGTTGGTACTCCTTTGGTATATACAACAGCTCCTCCTATAATAATTCCAGCGATTAAAATTGCAACAGGAATAGTAATTAAGTTATTTTCTTTTTCCATTTTTTTTTAAATTAATTCAACCCATTATAACATAAGGGGTAGTAGCGAGCGCACTACCCCCAATTAGACTTGAGTCTTTTCGAACTCAAAGAATGAACAACAGTCGTCTATTTTTTCTGGAAGTAAATCGGTTTTATCGTAAACGACTACAATAGTGCCACCGGCAAGATTGTATCCATTTGGTTCGCCAATAGCACCGATTCTTCCAACATCAATTAGTTGTTCTCCTTCTCCTTCAATTCTTATTACTCTAAGTCCAACTTTTCTTGCTTCGTTTTTACTTAGTGGCATACGCCATCTCCTTTCTTTTTAGAACTATACTTTATAAATGATAAGCCAAAGTAATCAAAAAGGCAATGTGAAAGTCATTGCATTTTCCGCTTTATCATGCCATTTATTGGTATCTAGTTTAATATCAAATTCTTTTTGACCTTCTTTGCATTTTACTGAGCCATTTTTAAACGCATATTCGTAAAGTTCTTTAGTAATTTTCACATCTTCAAGACAGTATTTTCTTATATTATCAATTTCGCCATTTTTCCACCAAGTTATGGCTTCAAGTCCATTTCCCGTTTTACCTTTATTAAAAGTTCCGAGTGCTACGCTATCTAATTTTACTCGTCGTCCAAATGAATTCTTGATTTCTTTGAGCAAATCCAAACTTTTTATTTTAGTCAAATCTCCAGGATAATATTTATTTAACAGAGGAATATCAAAATGATCGCTATTGTAGCCAATTAACATATCTGTTTTTTCTATAATTGGCCATAACCGAGATAATTCTGATTCAAGAAATGAATCATATTTATCTGTTTCGTAGTTATAAATTCCAACAAGTGAAATTGAAAGATCGGCTGGGTCGCTTGAGCCAGCTTCTTGAAAAGTATTTTGAGTTTCAATATCAAATACGATTTTATTCATAGGACTTGTCCACCGAAGAGGTGGAGAGGTTGTGAGTAATCAAGAAATCTTTAATGGTTACATCTCCCATACCGAAACCTACTGTCGGTACTGGTTCCACACCAAACATTTCAAGAAGATTGTCATAACGACCGCCACCGAAAAGAGAACGACGATTTTCTGGATTAGTATCAAAAACCTCAAAAACCATTCCCGTATAGTAGTCAAAACCGCGAATGATTGATGGATCAAATTGTTCATTTGATATTCCTTTTTCTTTTAATGATTTTAACAGTGAATCGTTAGCGGAAGCCCATAAAATCTTTTTGTCGTCAGGCATTCCTTCTTTATCCCATTGTCGAAATAATATTGGAATATTTTCTTTAGCAATACCTTGCCCTAGTAACGCAGTTTCCATTGCCATTCGGTTGTTTATTTTTATTACAAAATCCTCATCTTTTGCACCAAATGCTTTCATAATCTCGTACGCAAGTGAAATAATTTCAACTTCGGCATTAATAGAATTATTGTTTACAATACCCATCAAGTCGCAATTTAATTGCCAGTGTTCTCGCTTGCGACCACGCTGAGGTCGTTCATAACGAAAAACATTTGGAATAGAAAACCATCGTAGCGGGAATTTTAGGGATTTACGTTTTGCCGCAATCATTCGTGCAAGCGTTGGTGTCATTTCTGGACGAAGGGCTACTTCACGATCACCTTTGTCTTTGAAAGTATACATTTGCTGACTGACAATTTCATCACTTCCTTTACTTCGATAAAGTTCGGCATATTCTAAAATAGAAGCGGTATATTCTTGATAATTAAATTGTTTTGCAATTTTTTTCCACACGCCAAAAATATAATTTTGCACTGTCATATCTTCCGGATAAAAATCCCTAACACCTTTGTAAGGCTCAGTATTTATTTTATTATTATTCATAATTAAAGATTATAGCACAAATATGGTAGCATAATATATGTATTATTGCCGAGTCTGCTAAAGGTAGTCGCCTCATTGAAAAATAGACAATTGTCATCAGAGCTGCGGAGTCGTCTAATGGTAGGACTACAGATTCTGGATCTGTGTATCTTGGTTCGAATCCAGGCTCCGCAGCTTTGATGAGAATGCAGTAAAATTAGACCATAAAAATTAGTTAATAAACGTGGTGGCCACGGTTATCAGTTATCACGATTATCGGTGTACTTTAACCCATGATACAATTCTTTTTATGAAATCTTCTCAAATAACCTTCATAAATCAACCCAAACTTTCTCTTCATGAGGTTGATGTTAAATCCAATGAGCGAAGAATCGGGCTTATTCCTCATGTCGAGGTTTTTTTGAATCAGCATCCTCTATTCAAAGAGAAAAATGTGCAGGCCACCTTTCCTTCAGTTGGCTCGGCTTCTTTTACCTGTATTCTCGAGGTGGAAGGAATAAAAAGAGTTTTAAAAATCCCATTGAGCTCACAATCATTCTATGAAAGTGAGGGGGCTTTTTTGAATGCCTGGGAAAAAGTCGGAGTTAAAGTTCCTCATGTTATTGAGGAAGGAAAAATAGACGGCAGTTACTATTTGCTTATGGAATTTATTGATGCTAAAACTTTACCTGAAGAGTACAAGAAAGGCACAATGATTAGGCAAGAAATCTTTGTAAAAATGGGAAGTACACTACGAATGATGCATACCGCAAAGTCAGAAGGTTTCGGAGTCGTAAAAGATGGAAAAGGAGTAGACTCTCGATTCAATGAATGGCTCGATTATCAAATAAAACACAAGGCTTCTTACGCGAGTGATGAAAGATTTCTCGATGATAATAAACATGGGAATTTTTCTCTTGCTATTCTGAAGATGAATGAATATGTTGGAGAATCTACTGAGAGCAGTTATTGCCATAATGATTTTGCGTATCAAAATATCTTTGCCACAGAACCTTTGACAGTTTTCGATCCAATTCCAATTTTCGGTCATCCCTATATGGATTTGGCTCGAGCTATCGTCACTGCTCTTGGGCGAGGGATAGATGAAGAAGCGATCGAACAACTTATAAGAGGATATACTGGAAATGATCTAGTGTTAAATCGTTCTGTGTTGCAAGCTGCCATAATTCTTCAAAGTTATTTAAAATTTGGATATTGGAGCAAGACTGGAAAAGAGCAAGGAATAAA
>CAYHTR010000015.1:0-11918 GCA_964359745.1 uncultured Candidatus Saccharibacteria bacterium
GCAAACCAAGCCGATCCAGTGGAAGTGATGGCGGTGGTAGAAGCGAAACCGAGAGTTGCAAATGATGAATAGAGATTTGTTGAGCTTGCAATAGTTGCAAAGAAACTAGTTGATGTGGCGTTAGTAAAGTTTGCAAATGTTGAAAATAAGTTAGTTGATGTTGCAGATGTAGTGGTTGCATTGATTGCAGTAAAATTGGAAAGAGTGGTAGAACCAGTGATAGCTAGAGTTGATGTTGAAATAATTGCGCCTCCAAAAAATCCTGTTCCAGAAAAATACCCATTTCCATTTACTGCAAATGTGGTGTTAGGAGAAGTTGTTCCAATTCCAACATTTCGTCCAGACATAATTGCAAGATCTTCTCCAGCGGGGGTGATGATGTCATTTGTAAATCCTGAAAGAGTTAATCCATTTGTAGCAGTAATTGTTCCCGTCATAACCAAACCGGAGTTTAAAGTAAATCCTTTTGCTACGCCAACATCCCATCCAAAAACAGCATTTGGAGAAGCAGTTCCTCTTTTGAAAGTTACTGACATTGCTTCGGTGTCATTCGTGGCATTATCAAAATTAATAGTCCAATCTTCCGCATTTGTGTTACCTCCCACAATAGTACCTATCAAATTAGTAGAGTTCACAGTGTCAGCATATATGGTACCGAAACGAGTTCCACTACTACCAATATTCAAAGAACCTACAGTAGCAGTAAGAGCTCCACTAAACGCGGTAGGTCCAGTATTTAGAGTTCCAAAATTTGCAACTGATGCAAAAAGGTTTGTTGATGAAGCTACTGTTGCAAAGAAACTTGTTGATGTTGCGTTGGTAAAGTTTGCAAATGTAGAAAAAAGATTTGTTGAAGTAGCAGATGTGGTTGTTGCATTGATTGCAGTGAAATTAGAAAGAGTGGTGGAACCAGAAACAGAAAGTGTCGTTAAATTAGTTGTTCCTAAAGTTGCGAATCCAGCAAATAAATTAGTTGAACTTGCTACAGTTGCAAAGAAACTTGTTGAAGTGGCGTTGGTGAAAGTAGAGTTGGTTGCAAAAAGGTTTGTTGAGGTGGCGTTAGTGGAAGTTGCGTTAACGTTTGTAAAGTTTTGAAGAGTTGTGGAACCAGTAAGAGTAAGATTGTTAAAATTTGCAACTGATGCAAAGAGATTTGTTGTTGTAGCATTTGTAGTGGTACCGTATGTTGCAAGAAAATTTGGAAATGTAGAATTTGTTGTTGTTGTCGCTGTAAAATATGCACCTACTATTTCACCTGCTACAGATAATCTTGCGTATGGAGAACTTGTGCCTATGCCAACTCGATTATTTATACTATCCACATAGAGAGTATTTCCATCAAAAGCAACATCACCAGCAACTGTAGATGTGCCAGTTCCCAAAACAGTAAGTTGTCCTGATGTTGTAAGAGCTCCAGAAAAATCACCAGTATTTCCAGAAAATGTTGAACCTGTGATTATTGAACCTGAAATATTTGCACTAGAAATATCCGAACCTGTAATAGTAGCTCTACTAATGGTGGGTTCATCAATAATACTTTTATTAAAATGCACTAAATCAAGATTGCTTGCAAAATTATCCAAGCTTCCCTGTCTTCTTCTTTCTACATTTCCAATTTCAAAAATCTGGGTTTGTAATGATTTGTTTATTTGAAGTAATTTCTGTTCAACTTCCGCTCTGGTAATATCTCCAACAATAAATTTTTGTGTAATCGTATTTGTATTTGTTTTTTCAAGAACTCTTTCTACGAGAGTTGTCCTTGTTGTTGTGGCAAATGGTGAAGGAACATAAACTATTTTTGGAGCAAAAAAATCTCTTATCCTATTAACAATACCACTAAAAATATTTGCCGATAGAAAATCAATATCTTTAATGGAAGCTAATGCCTTTGTTGTAGCATTAAAATCTTTCACAATTCCATCTCGTATGTCATTGTTTGAAATACCATATATTCCGGCAACTAAAAACATAGAAATTGCCAACGCAAAACCTTTTTCTAAAAACGGAGATAATTTATGACCATAAGGACTTGGTTTGTTAATTGTTTTCTCTACTGTTTTAACATCTCGTTTAGCCAAGATTGGCATTAAAGGTCTTGTGTCTATTGAATATTTTATCTCGGACAAAGATTTTTTCTCATCAACAATTGTGTCTACAATTCCTTTATAATTTTTTAAAGCATACTCTTCCACGTACCAAGCTCTACCGATCATTTTCGCTTCTATTTTGCCTTCACGACAAAGTTGTCCAACATAGTCGGATGCATAGCCACTTACCTCAGCCGCATATTTTGCTGAAATAAATTTTTTACCTTCAAAATAGATTCCGCCGTTCATTGAAGATAATTATAAAATTAAATTTCTATTTCGTGATAAAATGGCTGTGGATAAGGTTTATTTCATTTTTAGGACTTTTGATACTTGTTTAAAAATAATCATAATAATTGCTTATAATTGTCAAATAAAAAAGCTTCGAAATTACTTTGATTATGGCAGAGCCTGTAACGGAGACGCGAAGGCATCGAGTTGAGCAATTTTCTAGCACGAAAATATGCGTGCGATGACATAACAAAGTAGTTCCGAAGCTAATAATTTTTTATAAAAATAGAAGTTATCAACATTGATAAATATATATAAAGGATTATAATTTAAAGATAATGTTTATTAATCATTAGTAATCTATATTAAAGTTTTATGGCTAAATTTATAACAATTAAAGAGGCATCTAATATGATCGGAGTGACTGCTCTCACTCTACGTAACTGGGATAAAAATGGAAAATTGAAAGCAGTTAGACATCCGATGAATAACTATAGAGTTTATAAATTAGAAGATATTGAGAAAGTTGTCAAGAGTATCGAGATAGGAGTCATAAAACCAGTAGTAGTAAAACCTAAAAAACTGCTTCGTAAAAAATTAGTTATAAAACACTTAGAGGATTAAGTCAAACTCTCTTTAAATAGCTTTTTTAACATCTCAGGATTTGCCGAACCTTTAGTTATTTTCATTCCCTGCCCTATTAAAAACTGTAATGATGCTTCTTTACCATTTTTATAATCAGAAACTACTTTTTGATTTGTTTTAATTATTTCTTCAACTATCTTTTTAATTTCACCTTCGTTATTTTTTTGTAATAATCCATTTTTCTCAGCAATCTCTTCTGGATCAGAATCTTCTTTAATCATAAATGCCAAAATGTCTTTTGCTCCTCTAGATGAAATTTTTTTATCGTTTATCATAATCATTAATTTTGAAAAATTATCAGTATTGATAGCGGTTGTTGGCTTATTTTCTTTTTTAAGTAAACCGAGATAATCAGAAAGAATATAATTTATTGATAGTTTAATTATGTTTGAATTGCCTTTTACCACTTCTTCAAAATATTTTGCTACTTCGGGTAATTCAATAAAAACTGCAATTTCTTTATCTGTTGCTCCAAAATCATTTTTGAATCGTTCTCGTTTTGCAAAAGGTAACTCCCCTATTTCTTTTGTAAGAGTTTCTTTGGAAAACTCTGATATTTCAGAAATTTTTAATTTGGGTAAATCTGGATCAGGAAAATATCTATAATCATGAGAATCTTCTTTTGCGCGTTGTGAATATGTTATTCCTTTAGAATCATTCCATCCTCTCGTTTCTTGAACAACTTTTTCATTATTTTCCAAAAGCTCTGTCTGACGTTTTATCTCATAATCAATAGCTTTTTCAACTGCCTTGAAAGAATTAAGATTTTTTACTTCTGTTTTTGTGCCTAACTTGTAGACATCAGGTGTCCACAAGGAAATAGAAATGTTTGCTTCCACACGCATTTCTCCCTTTTCCATATTAGCTTCGGATACTCCAAGGTATCGCAAAAGCAATTGAAGTTCTTTAGCAAAATCGCTAGCTTCTTTAACGGTGTGAATAACCGGTTCAGTTACAAGTTCCATAAGTGGCACACCAGCCCTATTAAAATCAATTAATGAATAACCTGCCTCACCGGCAGGCAGGTCTCCTTCTTCGTGAAGAGAGGTTGCCGTATCTTCTTCGAGATGTATACGAGTAATTTTTATACCATTTAACACACCACCTTTTACTAATGGGTATTTATACTGGCTAATCTGATAACCTTTCGGGATATCGGGATAAAAATAGTTTTTACGATCAAACTCAGTGAAATCAGAAATTTCCCCGCCGATGGCAATTCCTACTTTTAAAACATTCTTAACTGCTTCTTTATTTATTACAGGCAATGTACCAGGGTGCCCCATACAAACTGGACATATGTTTACATTTGGACGCAATTCATCTGGGTCGTTCTTTGAATTGCAAAACATTTTGGTCTTGGTTTTTAATTCAACGTGAATTTCAAGCCCAATAGTCGGCGTATAGGTTTTCATAAAATAAGTATAACACCAAAAAAATCCATCCCCAACCCTTCCTTTATAAAGGAAGGGAGACCCTCCTTTTCTAAAGGAGGGCAGGGTGGATTTTATATTTTAATATATTCAATTAATTTTTCGATAGCCACCCTTTCCTGCTTGCCAGTATCCCTATCTCGCACCGTCACATCTTCCTTTTCAAGGGTATCAAAGTCAATTGTCACACAATAAGGCGTTCCGATTTCGTCTTGACGACGATAACGTTTGCCAATATTACCATTATCATCAAAAACAACCATATCAAATTCTTTTTTCAACATTATATAAATCTCTCTTGCCTTTTCCACAAGCTGTGGCTTATTTTTTAATAAAGGAAATATGGCAATTTTAATGGGTGCGATTTTTGGCAATAATTTCAAATAAACTCTTTTTTCTCCTCCCAATTCATCTTCAGTATAAGCGCTTGAAAGAATAGCAAGCATTGTTCTTTCAACACCAAGCGATGGTTCAATGACATGAGGAACAATTCTGCTTTTTGTTTCCTCATCAAGATATGACAAATCAACTCCACTTGAAGTTTGATGATTTTTTAAATCAAAATCAGTGCGATAAGCCAAACCATACAATTCTTTCTTACCAAATGGAAAATCGAACTCAAAATCAATCGTTCTTTTTGAATAATGAGCTCGTTCACCATCTACAACTTCAAGTTCATGTATTTGATTTCTATTAATACCCACTTTTTCAATAAAATCCCATATGGTTTTTTGCCACATCTCAAAAGAAATTTTCCAGTCCTTCTCGTAAATAAAATACTCCACCTCCATTTGTTCAAGTTCTCTTAAGCGAAAAACGAAATCACGAGGAGCAATTTCATTTCTAAAAGCCTTACCTATTTGAGCTATGCCAAAAGGAAGTTTTGGATGAAATGAGTCAACTACATTTTTAAAATTTACAAAAATACCTTGAGCTGTTTCTGGACGCAAATATGCAACAGTAGCGTCTTTACCTGCCCCAACAGAAGTACTAAACATAGTATTAAAGCTTGTGCCATCTGGAAGCGGATCAGCAAAACCAGACACATGACCACTAGCTTGCAAAACTTCTTTTTTTGTTATAATTGTAGCGTCCACGCCATACATATCTTCGCGTTCTGTCACAAACTGCTTCCACCATAATTTTTTGATATTATTTTTAAGAGCAACACCAAGAGGACCGTAATCAAAAAAACCGGCAAATCCTCCGTAAATTTCCGAGCTAGGATAAATAAAGCCTCGCCTTTTGCAAAGCGATACAATTTTATCCATTAAATTTTCTTCTTTTTTATCTTTCATAAATTATTATTTAACTACAGCATCAACTGTATTAAGGGCACCTTTTGAATTTTGAATAGTTGCTCCACTAAAACGATCAAGGCCTGTCAACAAAGCTTCTCCCAAAATTACTGGAACTTGTCCTATTTGGGTTACGCTTGGAGTAAATGCAATTTGAAATGCAACCTCTCTAGCAGTAAGCGAATATCCAGTGCCTAAAGGAATATCTCCAGGACTCCATATCACTTCGCCACCAACAGGGTTATAAGAAATATTTTCATTGACTGGATTTGTTTTACCTAACCATTTTACATAAGAAGGCAATATAGCTTTTACTTTGGCATTAGCAACATTGTTTGATGTATTGGTAATTGTCCAAATTACAGTATAAATACCTTCTGTATCACCTTTAGGAGGAATAGAATTAGGACCAATGCGTGATGTAAAACCTAATTCAGAAATAGTTTTAATTTTTCTATCTACAGTTGAAAATATAGTCTCTGGAACACCTGTTTCAGAAACTCTTCTTGCCTGAACGCTTATACTGATTGAAATTTCTGGATTTTTAGTACCGATATTATTAAGATGAGGCGTCACACTAAAACTGACATGTCCTCCTTCACCAGAATGAGCAAGAGCCAAATCCGGCGTATTGGTTTTATCCCATGTAATAGTATTATCTGATGAACGATAAAATCCAGTATCAGTGACGACTGTAGTCCTGTCCAAAGCCGTCCCATCTAATTTAATTTTTATAACCGAATCAATAATATCAGAAGAAGTGTTATTTATCCAAGAAATATCCGCACGAACAGGATGATCAAGAGATGAGGAATGATCATTGGCTGTGCTGTCTCCATCAAGAGCTAAAGTTGTAGTGATGAATGGTTTTTTAACTAAAATCGGAGCAAGGGCAGTCATAAAAGATGTACCAATAATTTTTTCATTTTGAGGATTTTTTATTCCAAGATTGAATCTAAAAACTCTCTCCTCCTGATCCTGTCCTTCAATGACACCACTGACTTTTATTATTTTTTTTGTTCCTGGTGGCAAATCACCTATTTTCCAAACACTATCATTATATGAAACTGTTGGATCTGATTTTTTAAAATTAAAGCCAAAAGGATATTCAGCTGTCACAAGCAGATTTTTTATAGTTTGGGCCGAATTTGATACTACCGTTATATTAAAAGATGTTTCTTGACCAGCGTTAACTTCTTTAAGAGAATCCACAGTCATAGAAACAGGTGAGGAACTTATAAAAATATTGTAATCCTTTTCTTTTGAAAAAATTGCATTTGAGCCTTCGACTCGATATTCCGCTGTAATTTTAATTTGTTTTTGACTATTTTCTTCTCCAAAAAATATGACATCTATTTTTTTATCAGCGTTTGAACTTGGTGTAATATCTCCCAACAGTTGACGAAAGCGTTTTAATTCCTTCGTAACATCAGTGACATCAGCTGTTCCAGAAGGAAATTCTATAGACAAGTCCACAAGTTGAAGTTTTACATTATTATTATTTTCAACTTTTATATCAAGAGATACTGGCTCTCCACCAGCAACGCTAACTGGTCCGGCAACCGAAATATTAACATTATCCGCAGATACGACATTTTTATTTGTATATAAAATATAAAAAGCGAAACCAAGTGCGAGCACAAAGAAAATTATCGCCGACCATAAAATATTTCTAAAAAATGAGGAACTTTCTGTTTGAGAATATTCATCTTGATTTTCATTTTTATTTGTTTCTGTTTCTGTTTGACCTGGCCAAGCATCAACAACATCATCTTGATGTTCTCTCAGATGACCTTCTTTATGCAAAATATCGGCTCCTTTTCTTGAATAAAGGCCCTTTTTAAGCTGTTCTATCCTATTATCAGATTCGCTCATAAGAAAGATTATAACATACTTTCTTTCAATGCTCGATTAATTTCCCACACTATTTTTCTTTTAAATTCGAAAGATTTTGCGAGTATTTCCATATTCCATTCGTTTTTTAAAAAAGATTCCAACTCTTTCACCTTTCCAATATAGCCAAGCATATGAAGTATTCTTAATACTATAATTTGCTCAAAACTCTTCAAATTTTTTTCATCAAAAGATTGCGATATAACAAAATGAAATCCATTAATAATTTCATCAAAAAGAGCTTCATGTTTTTCTTCTCCATTAAGCAGGCGTTTCAAAAGTGACAAAATTGTCACATAAATAACAAAACAAGATTTATATTTTTTAATTTCATTAAAAAGCGTATCTCCATTACCAGCTGATGTAACGCGCCAAATATCTTTGCCTTTTACTAAAGAAAAAGAAGAATAGCAAAAATCTTGAGAATGATATTTCAGTTTTGATTTTCCAAGCCGTATGCCCTGAGCTGACGCGCCAATCATCCCCAAGTCGCGAGTGAAAATATAAAGATATTTATTGGCCTCGCCACTATTTCTACTGCCTATAATAATGCCTGGCGTGGTGTAAATGTGATGGGACATATTACTTTTTGACAGCAATTTTGTTTCCTTCGCTCAAAATAGCGTATTCTATTGAAACTAGTCCGGCGTTTTTTAAGAGTTCGGGTTTGAATTTTTCAATAATCTTTTTCATATCTTTATTAACATTTACAATAAGAGTGACTTTATTATGCTGTGATAAATTTTCTTTCTTTCGCAATTCTTGAATTGAACGCAAAAACTCTCTATAATCGCCTTCTATTCTTAATTCTGGAGAAATAATTATATCAAGCTCTACATCATTTTTAATAGTGTTATCAAATAAAACTTCTTTAACATTTAATTCGTCTTTTATAAGTTGTGCTAAATCATTGGCAATTTTTACTTTTATTTTTAATTTACTTAATGGCTGACGAACTTTTATATTGGCTTTTGAGCGTTGTTCAAGAGCAACAGAAACAATTCTTCTGACTTCATTCATTTCACTTAACAAAGTGGTTTGACCCGCCGTAGCTTTAGCGGGGGTAGGCCATTCTTCCAAATGCACACTTTCTTTTTCGCCGCCAACTTTTTTATATATCTCTTCTGCTATAAAAGGCGTAAACGGAGCCATTATTTTGGAAAGTTCAAGAAGCACAATCTTCGTTGTGGCAAGCGCACATTTTTTATCTTCCACATCATCGCTTTTGAAACGATCTCTGGAACGACGAATATACCAGGTGGAAAGATCGTCAACAAAAAGTGATACTGGTGATATTGCTTTATCAATCTGGTAGTTCTCAATCCCATTGGTTACTTCATATATTAATTGTTGCAACCGTACAAGAATCCATTTATCTAATATATATTTTGAACTATTAATAGTTAAGGCTGAGTCGTCTTTGTATAATTCATAAAAAGAAACAACATTATATAATCTCAAAATTATTTTTTTATAAACCTCGTCAACTTCTTTTTCAGAAAAACAAACATCTTCTGCCCGAACCGCTGGACTGGACATAAGAAAATATCGTAAAGAATCAGCACCATATTTATCAAATATATATGATATCTCCGGATAATTTTTTAACTTTTTTGCCATTTTACGACCATCTTCAGCAAGCAATATACCATTTACTACAACATTTCTATAAGGTGACTTACCAAACAGAGCCACATTCAATACCAAAAGAGTATAAAACCATCCTCTCGTCTGATCCAATCCTTCAGCGATAAAATCCGCTGGATAAGACATTTCTTTTTTATCAAAAGGATAGTGGTTTTTAGCAAATGGTACTGAACCGGAATCATACCAAGTATCAAAAACTTCTGACACTCGTTTCATAATACTTCCACATTGACAATTAAAATTAATTTTATCTATATATGGTTTATGAAAATCAAGTTCATAAAAATTATTATGAGGAATTTTTGCAAAATTAATTTCTTTCATTTCGGCATTTGATATGAAATCATCTTTGATATCGTCGGTAAAAAGAAGTTGCTTGATTGTTTCGCCTTGATTTACTGCTGACATAAGCCAAATAGGAGTATCGTGGCTAATTATCAAGATAGTTTTATTTTCATATTTAGAATCAATATCATAAAGAAATTCCCCCACTCTTAATCTTATATCATCAAAACTTTCTCCTCCTTCTGGTGTTTTTGTAAAATATTCTTCATCAGATTTAAACCATTTATGATATTCGTCTCTATGTTTTCCTTCAAAAATACCAAAACTAACTTCTTTAACACGATTATCAATTTCAATTTTTTCTTTCGGATAACCTATTATATTTGCTATTATATCGGCTGTTTCTTTTGTGCGAACAAATGGTGAAGAAATAATTATATCAATTTTCTCTTTTTTTAGTTTCTTCCCAGTGCTTTCTACTTCATTTTTTCCTTTATCAGTCAAATAATGAGGTGTGTTTGCAACACCACTCAACATCCCAGTTATATTATGAATCGCTTCACCATGACGAACTACGATAAAACGATTTTTTCTGCTTGTTTTTTTTCTGATTTCTTCAAGTGAACCGATAAATTCTGTTTTTTTACAATCATCACATTTCCATACAGGCAACGGAGCTCCCCAATATCGTGAACGAGAAACAGCCCAATCTCTGGCTCCTTCAAGCCATTTACCGAACCTCCCATCGCGGATATTTTCAGGGTTCCAATTTACCTTACTATTTTCTTTAATAAGTTTATTTTTAATTGCAGTAACTTTCACAAACCACGATGAGGTAGCGTAGTTAAGAAGAGGTGTATCACACCGCCAACAATGAGGATAGGAGTGAATTATTTTTTCTTTTTCAAAAAGCAAACCTTTATGAGCAAGGTATTTTATAATTTCAATATCAGCTTTCTGAGGGTCATCTTTTGGCTTAACTAATTGTCCAGCAAAATCAGTAATTTCATTTTTAAATGTCCCATCTAAATTGACGTGATGAATAACAGGCAAATTCTCTTTTTGAGACAATTCATAATCATCACTGCCAAAAGCTGGAGCAATATGCACAATTCCAGTACCGTCTTCTGTAGTTACAAACGAACCTGCATATATTTTCCATATCTTGTCATTATTTTTGTATTCTTCAGTATAATAATCAAAAACTGGTTTATATTTTTTACCAACAAGTTTTTTACCGCTAAATTCTTCCGTTATTTCATAATTTTCTTTTAATACTTTTTTTGCTAAATCTTTTGCTATGATATAGAAAATATTATCTTTTTTTACTTTTACATAAGTCATTGCATTATTAATAGCTAATGCAGTATTGCCTGGCAAAGTCCAAGGGGTAGTTGTCCAAACTAAAAGATAGGTATTTGGAGCATCTTTAAGTTCAAATTTCACATATATTGATATGTCAGTAATATCCTTATATCCTTGATTTACTTCGAAATTTGAAAGTGTAGTCCCACACCTAGGGCAATACGGCATCACCTTAAAACCTTCATAAACCAAATCTTTTTCATATAATTTTTTAAATGACCACCATACCGATTCCGTATAGGAAGAATCCATTGTCACATAAGCATTTTCCATATCCACAAATCGTCCTGTTCTTGGAATAATTTTTTTCCATTCATCAACATACCGGAAAACTGCGTTTCGTGCTACTTGATTAAATTTTTCAACGCCATAATTTTCAATATCTTTCTTGGTTCCCAAACCGAGCTCTTTTTCAACAAGATTTTCAATTGGCAAACCGTGACAATCCCAACCCCATTGACGCTTAACATATTTTCCACGCATCGTTTCAAATCTGGGAATAACATCTTTTACAGTTCCTGGTAAAATATGTCCGTAATGAGGCAAACCAGTGGCAAACGGCGGTCCATCATAAAAAATATATTCTTTTTTACCTTCGTTTTTTTTGAGCGATTTTTCAAATATCTTATTTTCTTGCCAGAATTTTAAAATACGCTCTTCTTTGAGCGCCACTTCGCTTTTTTCTCCTGCCTGCGCAGGTAGGTTTTTATCATTATCAAAATCTGTCATATATTAAATCTTAGCTTCAATTACAATAATTCTTCGTTCGTGATTATCAATAATGTCAGTAAGGCGTTCATTTTGAGAATCAATTTTATCATGAAGTCCCATAACCATTTCCACAACCGGCTTTATTCTATCTTGAAATTCTTCAGCTAACACTCCCACATAATGATGCATTTCTTTACTTACATCTTTTAATTGTTTTTGTGTTGCCAAATCAGAAAGGTTTATTTTTTTAGAAATTTTCTTTTTCATAAGTTTATTATACAAAAATCAACCCCGATTAACAATCGGGGTTGTGTGAAGTCAAA
>CAYHTR010000016.1:0-10854 GCA_964359745.1 uncultured Candidatus Saccharibacteria bacterium
GTTGTGATTGAAGGTAGAAGTATGAAAAACAATATAGAAATATGTAAACATCTCTGTTTGTTAAAAGCCAAAAAAGAAACAATAATCATTAATGAGGAAATGGAAAAATATCCGCCAGAGAGAATTATTATTCTAGCAACAGGAGCACAGGGTGACGAATTCGCCGCAATGATGAGAATGTCAAATAAAACTCATAAGCAAATTAGAATTAACACTCGCGATACTGTTATGCTTTCTTCATCGGTTATTCCAGGCAATGAACGGGCAGTACAAAAATTAAAAGATAATTTATCGCGACAAGGCGCTAAAATAATTCACTATAGAATTGCTGATGTTCATTCATCTGGACACGCAAACAAAGATGAAACTGCATGGATTCACAGAAAAATCAAACCAAAATTCTTTATGCCTGTGCATGGTTATCATTATATGCTTCGTGTTCACGGCGATATTGCTAAAGAAGCCAATGGTCTCAAAGAACATGATATTGTTATTCCAGACAATGGTTCCATAATTGAAATTCAAGAAAAAGGTGAAAAAATAGTGAAATTAAAAGAAAAAGCGCCTTCGGGAATTGTTATGGTGGATGGTTTTTCTATTGGAGATATTCAAGATGTTGTTATTCGCGATAGACAAATGCTCGCCCAAGACGGAATCTTTATTATTTTCGCAATTGTAAACGCTCAAACAGGAAAACTTAAAAAATCACCTGATATTATTTCTCGCGGATTCGTTTATCTTCGCGAATCGCAAGAATTGCTCCACGAAGCCCGCAATATTATCAAGTTCACAATTGAGGATTCAACAAAAGGTCAAAATCCTATCAATTTTGATTTTGTAAAAGCTAATATAACAGATAATGTAAACCGTCTTTTATTCCAACGAACCGCCAAACATCCAATCGTCATTCCAGTGATTTTAGGAATCTAGTCAAACAAGAAAATCCACCCCTTTGAGTTCCCCTCCTTTATAAAGGAGGGGCTGGGGAGGATTTTATCGTGTTATAATATATCCATTATGAAATTCATACGCAGAGGACATAGTCACGCTCTATATTCAATTTGTCTTTTAGTATTTATTTTCACTCTCCATTCCGTTTCACCAACAATTATAAACTCCTCTTTTTTGAATCAATACACAACCGAAAATGGAGTTGGTTTGCTATACAGCATTGGCTCAATACTGACTGTGTTTTGTTTTTTATTTATGAGTGGTATATTGCGTCGTATAGGCAATTACAAAACAACAATGGTATTGATTATCCTTGAAGGATTGGCATTTCTGGGGATTATCTATTATCAAAATTTTTATACTATTGCTCCGTTATTTATAGTTAGTTTGGTTATGGTAAATCTTATTATTTTTACTCTTGATATTTTTCTTGAAAATCATTCTGACGATATTCATACCGGAGGAATTCGCGGAATATATTTGACTGTAGCAAACGCCGCTTGGATATTATCGCCAATGATTGCCGGAGCATTGGTTGGTGAAAATGATTATAAAAAAATATATTTAGGGGCTGTTCTTCTTCTTATTCCATTTATTTATTTTTTACGAGAAAATTTTAGAAATTTCAGAGATCCAAATTATGACCACTTAAGCATAAAAAGTACGCTCCATATTATGTTTCATAACAAAGATTTTTATAGAATATCGTTATCAAATATTTTATTAAACTTTTTTTACGCCTGGATGACTATTTATACACCTATTTATTTGCATCAATATATCGGATTCAATTGGGAAGAAATCGGTATAATATTCACAATTATGCTTTTGCCATTTGTTATTTTTGAAATTCCACTAGGAAATCTTGCTGATAAAAAACTAGGTGAAAAAGAAATTCTTTCTATTGGTTTTATTATTACAGCAATTTCAACTATTATAATTTCTTTTATAACTATTAAAAATCTATGGTTATGGGCACTTGTCCTATTTATAACCCGTGTGGGAGCGGCTATGATTGAAATTATGAATGAAACATATTTTTTCAAAAAAGTTGATGGTAAGTCTTCGAGTGAGCTTTCTTTTTTTAGAATCACTCGCCCACTCGCCTACATAATCGTGCCTCTTATGGCAAGTCTAGCTTTCTATTTTGTCGGTTATAAATATTCATTCATAGCACTTGGAGTAATTGTTTTTTACGGCTTAAGATATAGTTTAACTTTGAAGGATACTAAGTAATATTTTATTAAAAAATCTCCGATATAATATCGGAGATTTTTCACCACACTATTTAACTGGAGGCACTGGCTGTTGTGGAGCCGGTTTGATTGGTTCTGCCATAATAATTTGGGTAACCTGATTGATTATTGTTCAAGCTACTTATTTGCAAGTATACTACCTATTTTTGTCCTAATTTCTTTTAATCACAACTATTGACACATAGTCAAAACAAGCAAATAATCCACGCTTATATTAAGGCGTATTATTAAGTAGAATTAAATACATCAAACAATTACATCATAAATAACACAAAAGTCCATTAAAGATTGAATACTCTGAAAGAATTCTTAATAAGTTGAGTTTTTACAGCTTCAAAATCCATTTTTTTTATTTCCGCTATTTTTTTAACAACTTCAATAACATAAACTGACTCGTTTCTCTTTCCTCTATAAGGAACTGGCGTCACAAAAGGACAATCCGTCTCAGACATTATCATATCTAACGGAACATATTCCACAAGCTCTTTGTATTGTTTTGCAAAAGTGATTACTCCGGTAAAAGAAAGTGTAAAACCAAGTTCTAAAAATTTTTTGGCTTCCTCTATTGTGCCTGCGAAAAAATGAACATCACCTTTAACTTTTGCATAATTTTTAAGAATTTCAATCGCATCTTTATATGAATTTCTAATATGAAGCATTAAAGGCTTTTTTACTTCATTGGCTAATTCTATATGCTTTATAAAAACTTCTTTCTGCTTCACGCTATACGCTTCATGATTCATGTCCTTATAATCCAACCCACATTCCCCTATCCCCACCACTTTTGAATCTTCCGCCATACTTCGATAAATCTCAACGTCAAATATTTCTTCTGTATGTGTTGGATGTAAACCTATGGTCGCATAAACCCCTTCTTTATATTGATGTGCGATTTCAATTGCCTTTTTTGATGTATCTAGCTTTGTTCCCACATTAATCATCCACACCCCGTTATCCAACGCGCGTTTTACAACCACCCCCCTATCCTCATCATAATCAGAAAAATTAATATGCGAATGTATATCAATATATTCAGGACTCATTAACTTTGATTTTAACACAAAAAAGGTGTATTATTAAATTATGAATTTACAATTGCCAAAATTGACTTTTACAGCACAGATATTCCGCGAAGGAAAACAATTTGTGTCTTTTAATCCTGAACTCCGCATAGCTTCTTGTGGATCAACTTCTAATAAAGCAAAAACTAATTTAAAAGATGCAATTCGTGGATTCCTTTTGTCTGCAAATAAAAAAGGTACACTGGCTGATATTTTAGAAGAAGCAGGATTTGTACGCCAAAAAAAATCATGGCGAGACCCACACTTTGTTGCGTTTGACCGATTAACAGTTGTTTAACTATGCCAAAGATAAGCACTGTTCATTATCGAAAACTTGTTCGTGTTTTTGAACAAAAAGGTTTTACACTTGATAGACAAGAAGGCGACCATTTAATTTATATCAAAGACAATATAAAACGACCGATTGTAATCCCTATGTATAAATCAGTGCCCGTTTTTATCGTACTTAACAATCTAAAAACCGCCGGCATATCGCGTGAAGAATATCTAGCACTTTTGTAGTATAATCTATCACCGTATCCATCTCTTTCGGACAAGGTTAAACCTTGTCTAGAACCATGAAATTAAGGAAATGTTATCGGAGTTGCAAAAACATACCTATACTTATTGCAAACAAAATCATTGATATGATAAAACAAATATCACTAGAGTAATTGGGTTTTTTGCGAAAAATAATACCAATCACCACAAGAATAGTACACAGTATCGCTAATACTAAGATAAAAAACGTCATTGGTGATTTTGAAAATACTCCTGTTAAACTTTCACCACCAACATGTGCACTCAGAGAAAGTGCTACAAATAAAAAAAGTAGATAAAGTGCTTCGACAATTAGTAACAGGTATTTCATAAATAAATATATAATTTAATAATCTTTAATTTGCATTATACCACCTTATTCCTTCCTCACAAACAATGGTTTTTCTGGCATTTTGTTTTCTAAAATAAGAGTTTGAATAGTTCTTGATGTTTCCGGCATAATTGGTTCAAGTTTGCATGCTATTTCAAACAAACTTTCAAGAAGAATTTTGATTTGATCTTCACCCTTTTTCTTATCTGTCTTAATCGTTTTAAATGGTTCATCTTTTTGAATACTTTTATCAAGTTCTGCTATTTCTTTCCATATTTCATCACAATAGGATTTAATATCATATTTTTCCAAACTAGAATCAGCTTGAAAACTTTTTTTATCTTTTATTTCAATTTTAATGGAATTAGAAACTGACATTTTTAAAATCCTTGATGTAAGATTCCCCAAACCATTAGCAAGATTGGCGTTATAGTGTTCTTTAAATGTTTCGTGGGTCAAATCAGAATCCTCAAATGAAGATATATGACGAGCAAGATAATATCTTACTGATTCAGCTCCGTAGATATTTATGAGTTCATTAGGATCAATTACATTACCAAGCGATTTTGACATTTTTCTACCTCCAGATGTAATAAATCCATGAACCAGAAGAATTTTTGGAAGAGGCAAATCAGCGGAAAGAAGCATAGCAGGCCATATTAAAGCATGGAAACGCAAAATATCTTTTCCAATAATATGAACATTTGCTGGCCAAAATTTATTATATAAATTCGTATCGGAAGTGCCAAAACCCAATGCGGTTATATAATTTGAAAGCGCGTCGCACCATACATACATTTTTTGCGTTAAATCATCTGGAATTGGAATTCCAACCGACACTTTATCCACAGAACGAGAAAAACTTATATCTTCCAAACCTCGCTCAAGAAATGCTAAAATCTCAGTTTTTCTCCCGTTATCCAAAATTTCCAATTCCCCGCTTTCAATTTTTTCTTTTATCACATTTCCATATTTTGAAAGTTTAAAAAACCAATTTTCTTCTTCAAGAATTTGTGGTTTCTCATTATGATCTGGACATTTTCCATCAACTAAATCTTTTTCTGTGATAAATGCTTCATGGCCTATACAATACAATCCCTTATATATGCGTTTTTCCAAATCCCCCACAGTAGCAATACGATTCCATAATTCCTGCGCCCCAGACCAATGTTGTTTTTGATCTGATGTCCTAATAAATTGATCATAAGAAATATTTAGTTTTTTAAAAAGATTTTTAAAATTAGAAACAATTTCATCTAAATATTCTGTTGTTGTTTTTCCAATTAATTTTGCCGCCAAAACCACTTTTTCTGTATTTTCGTCGGCCCCAGTCAAAAAATAAACTTCTTCGCCCTTAATTCTGTGATAACGAGCAATAATATCGGCTATCGTCGTTGAATAAGCGTGCCCCATATGTAAATTGGCATTTGGATAAAAAATTGGAGTGGTAATATAAAACGCCTTCATAAATAAATACTATTGTAATTCTACTTCTTCAATAACAATACGGCGACGCTTTTCAATATCATTCACAAATTCCATAATAGCCGCAGCTATCGGAACAGAGAGAATCATACCGAGAAAACCGGCCAATTTTGCACCAATAATAAGAGAAAGAATAACTAAAATCGGAGAAATGCCAACAATTTTTCTTACAACCAGAGGATAAATTAACTGACTTTCAAATTGTTGAATAATAAGATAAAAACCAGCCACAAGCAAGCCCATTGTGATTCCACCATCAACATAAGCCACTAAAATACCAGGAGCGGCTGAAATAAGTGGTCCAAAAACCGGAATAAGTTCAAATATTGCAGCTAAAGTAGCTAAAAGAAGAGCATGTTTAATGCCTAAAATAACAAGACCTACATATACGAATAAACCAATTAAAAGTCCTAATAAAAATTGTCCTTGAAGCCAATAACCGATTTTTAATTGTGATCTCTTCCATAAATCAATTATATATTTCTGACTTTTTATCGGCGTGATTATTCTTAAAAAATTACCAACCCCATCTTCTTGCACTGCAAAATAAAAAGAAAGCACAATCATTAACATAAACGACAACACTCCACCGAAAATTAAATTGGCCGATTTTATAATACTTTCGCTTGTGCCTGAAATAAAAGTCTTTATTTGCACAGTTATTTCCTGTAATGAAAAACTGTGAGCAAAACTGCTTTCTTTTATAGGATTCCACAAATCATCAATACTTATGTTTTGAGGAAGATTATTAACATATGTAAGAGCTTCAGAAAGAACCCTGGGGAGGAAGAAAAAGAAAATACTAAACAAAACAGATGCTAAAATAATATAGGATATAATTACAGACGGCAAACGTTTGATTCTACGTCTACCTAACCATTTTGTAATCGGTTCAATTGATGATGCTATAACAATAGCACCAAACACAACCAATATAAGATCTTTAATAAGAAACAAAACATAAAAAAGTAACACGCAAAGAATAGCTTTAATTAAAGTCCCAGAAGTAATTTTTACTAATATATGTTTTCCCTCATTATTATCCATATTTTATATTATATCATCAGCCTATTAAATATGAAAGATATTTCTAAATTCTTTACTTTCTTCAAATTTACCAAGAATAGCAATGTTTAAATTTTTATCTTGAAAAATCATATTAGTCACTTTTTTTATATCTTGACTAGTCACCATAGAAATTTTTTTAGCTATTTCCTGCGGAGTTTGTATTTCCTTTTTTAAAATTTCCTGATATCCATAAAATTCAGCTAAAGAATCCGATGTCTCAAGCCCTAAAAACATATTGCCTGTAATATAATCTTTAGCTTTTTTAAGTTCTTCATCGGAAATATCATCTTCTTTTATTTTTTTAAATTCTTCAATAATTACTTTTACCGTTTCCTTTATTCTGGTATTATCAATACCAGCTGACACTTGAAAACAACCATGATCAGTATAAGCATCATTACTTGCACTAACATAATAACCAACCCCCATTTCATCTCGCAATTTCTGAAACAAACGCGAACTCATACCTCCCCCCAAAATAACACTCATAACTTTAAGTGTTGAATTAAAATCGCTAAAAGTATCAAATGTTCTTACTCCAATAACAATATGCGTTTGGTCCGTTTTTTTGTTTTTAATAACAATAGCTGGTTTTTTTTGGTCTTCAATCACTTTTGTTTTTTTATGTTTCTCGCCATTATGAATTCCGTAAAATTTCTTTTCAATTTCGTCAAAAATCGTTTCTTCATTAAACTTTCCGGCAACAATAACACTTGTGGCACCAGAAACATAATGTTTTTTTCTATAATCTTCAAAATCATTGCGAGCTAAAGCTCTTACGCTTTTTTTAGTTCCGGCAACACTCCATCCTGCCGGTTGGTCTCCATAAAGAAGTTTTGTAAAAACATCTTGAACATTTTGTTGTGGCATATCTTCATACATATCTATTTCTCCAACAATCACCCCTTTTTCTTTTTCAATTTCTTTCTCATCAAAAAGAGGATTTAAATACATATCGGAAATAACATCAATAATTTTATCAAGATGTTTTGGGTCGCTTTTTGCGTAATATCCGGTAAATTCCTGTGATGTAAAAGCGTTATATTGAGAACCAATACTATCCAATTCACGAGAAATATCAATAGCTTTCGGCCGTTTTCTCGTTCCCTTAAAACACATATGCTCCAAAAAATGCGATACCCCGCTTATTTCTTTTGATTCATATTTTGAACCCGCTTCAACCATCACGAGCATAGTCACCGCCGGATTATCTTTCATCGGCACAGCAATAATCCGCAAACCATTTTTTAAAATCTTTTTTTTGTAAGTCATACCTTCAAATACCTCCTAACTGCCAAATAGCTTGAGATTGCACCTAGAAGAATACCGGAACCAGCGATAATCATAAAAATTTGACCAAAATTGACTACATAATAATGCACCAAATTAATATTTGATGAAAAATTTTTGGTAATTGTTCCTAAATAATATACTGTCGGATAAAAAAGAATAAGAGTGATAAATGCTGATATCAGTCCATACATAATTCCAGTTATGACAAACGGTCCGCGAACATATTTATTACTTGCGCCAACAAGTTTCATTACTCCAATTTCTTCACGAGAAGAATAAATACTGAGTCGTATTGTGTTGAAAGTTATAGCGATAGCGATAAAAATCAGAATAGCGGTAAGAGCAACACCTAATTTATTCAGAGAATCCAAAATTTTAACTAACCGTTCTATAATCAATTTATTTTTATTGTAATTTATACTTTCAATAATAGTTGAACCGTCTCTAGTCAAGGCATTTTTATTTTCCAAAAATTTAACCACACTTTCATATTGAGATGGGTCTTTGGCTTTTATATTAAGAGTTGCGGGAAATGGATTCAAACCCAATTCATTCAAACCTTGAATAGTTAGTTCATCATCCGAATGTCTTGTCTTAAAATCAGCAAGGGCTTGGTCACGAGAAACATATTCAACTTTAGCCACTTCAGGCAAGTTTTCAAGCGTTTTCTTAAGAGCAAGAACATCTGATTCAACAGCGTTGGTAGTAAAATAAACATTCACATCAACTTTGTCTTTGATTTGATTTATATAAGCGGTTCCAAGAATGCTGAAAAATATCAATGCCTCAAAAACAAACAACGACATTGTTACTACTAAAATTGAGGCGAAAGAAACAAAACCGTTTCTCCAAAAGTTTACAAATCCCGATTTAATTATTCTTTTTATTTTTGTCCAAATCATATTTATATTATAATACGTATTTCCCTTCTTTGTCGTCTCTTGTGATAATTCCATTATCCATCGTCAATACTCTTTTACCAATTGAATCCACCACGCCCTTATTATGTGTTGTTAAAATCACCGTTGTGCCGAGTTCATTTATCTTGCATAAAATTTTAATAATTTCAAAAGTATTAACTGGGTCGAGATTACCTGTCGGCTCATCGGCAATAATAACATCCGGCTGATTTACAATTGCCCTAGCAATTGCAACTCGTTGTTTTTCTCCGCCAGAAAGTTCGTGTGGAAAACTCCAAATCTTTTTACCCAAATCAACAAGGTCAAGAACGTGTGGAACATCTGATTGTATTTCTTCGTCCGTTTTACCAGCCGCTTCCATAGCAAAAGCTATATTTTCATATGCTGTTTTATTAGGAATTAATTTGAAATCCTGAAAGACCGCGCCAATGCGTCGTCTTAATTTAGTAACATCTTTTCGCCGCAAATCATGGACATTTTTTGATTCAAAAAAAACTTTTCCATCAGTCGGGTATTCTTCAGCAAGCAAAAGTTTCAGAAGTGTTGTCTTTCCCGCTCCAGAATGTCCAACAATAGAAACAAACTCTTTCGGTTCCACAGTAAAACTAACGTCTTTGAGAGCAATCGAATCGTCACTATAAATTTTGGATACTTTGTCGAAGTAGATCATACTTGTATTATACTACAAATCGGCTTCTGCTTCGATGAAAATATCAAGGTCGCCTTCAAAAACCTTGTCAACTTGAGATGTTTCGACATTTGTGCGATGGTCTTTTACCATTTTATATGGATGAGTTACATATGAACGAATCTGATTACCCCATTCTATTGAAGTAGTTTTGGAAATATACATTCCTTTTTCTTTTGCTTTTCGTTCATCTTCTTGAAGTTTATAAAGTTTTCCTTTGAGAATTTCTACAGCTTTTTCTCTGTTTTGACCTTGCGAGCGTTCACTATCAACATGAACAGAAATTTTGGTGGGAATATGGGTAGCCCTTACCGCTGTTTCGCGCTTGTTTACATTTTGTCCTCCAGGACCACTTGATTTTGCAGTGGTGATCTCTAATTCGTTATCTGGAATAATAATATTGCTGTCAGTTTTATCAAATTTTGGAATAACTTCAACCATTGAAAAAGAGGTGTGCCGAAGTTGTTTAGCATTAAATGGCGAAATGCGAACAAGACGATGCACACCTGATTCATTTTTAAGTTTTCCATAAACTGATTTGCCATAAATTTCTATCGTAATATTTCTGAATCCATTATGATCATTTGCGTTTTCGTGAAGTATATTTATTCCCCAACCTTTAGATTCACAGTATTTTCTATACATTCTATAAAGTATTCCCGAAAAATCTTCCGCGTCATCGCCTCCCGCACCAGAAAAAATTGTCATAACTGCATCTCCCTTATCATATTTTCCAACTCCTTCTAAATCATTTTTAAGTTCACCAAGTTCTTTTATAAGTGACTGAGCTTTTGTTTTATCAAACCAAAAATTTGACGCAGACATTTGCGTTTCTATTTCTTTTATTTTTTTAAGTTTTTCTTCTTTTTGCATAAATATAGAGTAACAAATATATATAATTTGAGTCCCTCTTAAACGAGGCTAGAACCCATTTTAGCAAAAATTTGTCATTAAATCTAATCTCACGCGCCGAGCGAATTGTAGTTTGAAATGTAATCGTACGCTCCACGACGAACTCCGTCACGCCGTAGCGTCCACTCCACCGAGCACAAGGAATGTGCTCGGCTCCGTTCCCGCTCCGTCGCTCCGCCCTCACCACCACACAATGTATTGTTTGGTGTGGTGTTGAGGGCGGGTTTCTCCAAAGGAGAAACTGACGGAGTTCTAGTACCAATTCGGTGGACTCGGTTTTGCGAAACTATTTTCTGGGAAAAGGATTCGCAAAAACCGAGACTGATTTTTTTGAAATTCGGCGGGAATT
>CAYHTR010000017.1:0-10706 GCA_964359745.1 uncultured Candidatus Saccharibacteria bacterium
ATTGCTTGCGGACTTGGCGGTGGTACTGGTTCTGGCGTTTCTCCGGTTGTTGCTCGTACAGCAAAAGAACTTGGAGCGCTTACAGTAGCAGTTGTTACCAAACCTTTTTTCTTTGAAGGAACGCAACGGATGAAAGTTGCTGAAACGGCGCTTGAAGAATTGCGAAAAGAAGTTGATGCTATTATTGTAATTCCAAATGACCGTCTTTTGACTATTATTGATAAAAATACTACAGCTAAAAACGCTTTTGCAATGTGTGATGAAATTTTGAAGCAGGCGGTTGAAGGTATTTCTGATCTCATTACTACTCCAGGTATTATCAATATTGACTTTGCTGATATTCGTGCAGTTATGGAAAATGCTGGCTCGGCACTTATGGGTATTGGTTCGGCTACTGGAGAAAATAGAGCTGTAGAAGCGGCAAAATTAGCTATCAATTCCCCACTTCTTGATCTTTCAATCAATGGTGCAAAAGGAGTTTTGTTTTCAATCGCTGGAGGAGAAGATTTAACAATGTTTGAAATTCAAGATGCTGCAAAAGTTATTACTGAATCAATAGATCCTAATGCAAAAGTAATATTTGGTACAGTTCGTGATGATAAACTTAAGAAAAATGAGGTTAGAGTAACAGTTATTGCTTCTGGGTTTCCTGATACTGGCGAAAGGAAATCTCTTTTTCATGAGAGTATTTCAACAGGTCCAGTTGTTCCTGTAAAAGAAAAAAATGATATACCCATACAAACAAAAGAAAAAAAAGAAGAAGTGAAAGATACAACTGATGACGATGATTGGGGTGCGGTTCCAGCATTTTTAAGAAGATCTAAATTAAAGTAATTTTAAAATTATTATTTATAAATATGTATGATTTAGCAATTATTGGTGGGGGGCCGGCAGGGGTGTCGGCAGGGGTTTATGCGTCAAGGAAAAGATTGAAGACAGTTTTTATCACAAAAGATTTTTTGGGACAAAGCTCTGTCTCTGATGGTATTGAAAACTGGATTGGAACGGTAAAAATATCTGGCACTGAGCTTTCTAAAAATCTTGAGACGCACTTAAAAGCTTATGCTAGTGATATTTTAGATATAAAAAATGGCGAGCTTTGTGAAAATATTTCAAAAATATCTGAAGGTTTTCTAATAAAAACAAAAACACAAGAGTTTAAAACAAAAACCGTGCTTATTACTGCGGGTAGTAAACGTCGAAAACTAGAAGTGCCTGGTGCAGAGCAGTTTGATAATAAAGGACTAACATATTGTGCTACTTGTGATGGTCCACTTTTTGACGGTAAAGACGTCATTGTTATCGGCGGAGGCAATGCCGCTTTTGAAACTGCCGGACAGCTTCTCGCTTATTGTAAAAGTGTAACTCTTTTAAATAGAAGTGAAAAACTTCGTGCTGACGAAGTCACTGTCAAAAAAGTTCTTTCTAATCCAAAAATGAAAGCAATTATGAATGCAATTCCTATTGAAGTTAAAGGAGATAAGTTTGTAAGTGGGTTTATATATCAAGACGCCAAAACAAAAGAAAAAATAAAATTAAAAACAGATGGGATTTTTGTTGAAATAGGGCTTTTACCGAATACAATTTTTGCAAAAGATATTGTAAAACTTACCTCATATGGTCAAATTATCGTTGATTCAAAAAATCAGCGTGCTTCTACACTTGGTATCTGGGCTGCTGGTGATTGTACAGACGGACTTTATCATCAAAATAATATCGCTTCCGGCGACGCCATCAAAGCTCTTGAAGATATTTATTCCTATTTGCACTTACAATAATTATTTCCAATGCGTTTTTATATATTCTTCGGCTTCGCTCATAGAAAATGGTTGAGTTGAGTTCCCTACTCTAGCAAAAAATTCTTCTTTTTTATCATTATTTCTCAGATATGCTGGTTTATGACTTCCCTTTATTGAAACAATACATATTTCAATATCTTTTATTTTTTCAAACTTTGCATCAATATATTTTGCAAATGGCAATCCAATCATTGTTTTTACCAACAAACTTAAATGATTTTCAAATCCATCTTTATTTCTCTTCGGTAAAGATTTATAATCGTTTTCTAGTCCAATAATTTCTCCATTATCATTTACACCAATAATTAAAGTTCCACCGTCTGTATTAAGAAAAGAAACAATTGTTTTTAAAACCATATGTTCCATTTCTTTACTGACTTCCTTTTTTCGGGTATCAAAACGAAGTGTTTCTTTAAACTCCACAAAAAGATTTTCACCCTGTTCAATAAGTGTAGAAACATCTCTATTCAATAGTCGTCCAGATGAATTATGGGCCATTTGTTTTATTATGTGAGCGTATTCGTCCACATTTGTGGCATTTTTTATTTTTGTAATTCTGTTATTTCCGTGGAAAATAGTTATCGTGGCGTGATTCATTATGCGACTAATTGGTGATTGGTAAATTTCAACTGATACCACATCAGACAAACTTACTGCTTTCTTATGACGAAAAAGCAAACCGAACTTTTTAATAATTTCTTTTTCGGTGATTTCATAATGTGAAAAATACCAATCAAGAAAAAGAAAAGAGATATATATTAATTGAAAACTAGAAAACGCTAACATTAAAAATATCTGATAACGTATAATTTTCGTTAATCCCAGGCTTTGATAAAGTATTTCGTAATTTTCAATAAAAGAAATAGCATAGATAAAAATAGCAGCTACAACTTCCATAACAAGCACATTTCTTAGAAAAACCAACGGTCCTTCTTTAATTATTATCCGTCGCATAATTATATATTAGCACAATTTTGTGACCCCACGGAGAATCGGACTCCGATTAACAGATTGAAAACCTGCTGTCCTAACCATTAGACGATGGGGCCATTTGGTTAAATAACAAATATAATATAACATATAATGACAATATGGAAAGGTGGCAGAGTGGTCTAATGCACTGGTTTCGAAAACCAGCAGGCTCGCAAGGGTCTCGAGGGTTCAAATCCCTCCCTTTCCGCCTTCGCTTATTTTATTGACTTTTTGGGGCTTTTTTGTTTTAATTACACCTCATATGGAAATACGAAATATCGCAATTATCGCCCACGTGGACCACGGGAAAACTACCCTTACCGACGCTATTATGAAGCAAACCGGTGCGCCCATGGAAGGTAGTATGGATTCAAACGCTCTTGAACAAGAACGTGGTATTACCATTTATGCTAAAAATACTTCAATCAATTATAAAGGAACTAAAATCAACATTGTTGACACTCCAGGACATGCCGATTTTGGTTCGGAAGTAGAGCGTGTGCTTCGTTCTATTGACGATGTTCTTCTTATTGTTGACGCACAAGAAGGTCCTATGCCACAAACTCGTTTTGTATTAAAAAAATCTTTGGAATTGGGATTAAAGCCAATTGTAGTAATAAATAAAATAGATAAACCAGCCGCACGACCTGAGCAAGCACACGAGGAAGTTTTGGAACTTTTTATGGAACTTGGAGCAAACGATGCTCAATTGGACTTTACTACTGTTTATGCAATTGGACGGGAAGGTGTGGCTAAAATGAAGATTACAGACGAGAGTAAAGACCTTACTCCTCTTTTGGATACTATTCTTAAAGAAATACCACCTGCAAAAGCGGATATTGATGCTTCATTGCGAATGCAAACATTTAATCTGGGGTATGACAATTTTCTTGGTCGCCTTGCTGTTGGAAGAATTTATGAAGGAAAAATAAAATCAGGTTCAAATGTATTTGTAAAAAAATCTGACGGAGAAACAAGATCGGGAAAAATTACAAAATTATTTACATTTGAAGGTATTGTTAGAAAAGAAATTGATGAAGCATTTGCTGGGGATATTGTGATGGTTGCCGGACTTCCAGACATTTATATTGGTGAGACAATTTGTGATAATCAAAATGCGGAACCACTTCCATCAATTAAAATAGATGAACCGACAATCGCTCTTAATTTTCTAGTTAACGATTCCCCTTTTGCTGGCCGTGAAGGTAAATATGTCACAGGTCGCCAAATAAGAGAACGATTAGAAAAAGAATTAGAAATAAACGTTGGACTTAAAGTTGATTTTGCTGGTGAATATTTTAAAGTTTATGGCCGAGGTGAACTTCATATTGCTATTCTCCTTGAAAATATGCGACGCGAGGGCTATGAACTCCAGATTTCTCAACCACAAGTAATTATTAAAGAAGAAAATGGAGTAAAAATGGAACCGTTTGAGGAGGTGATTATTGATGTGCGATCAGAAATTTCAAATGTGGTTATTAAAACTATTACGGAACGAAGAGGATTACTTATGAATATGAAAGAAGAAAATGGAATTACTCGCTTAATTTTTGAATGTCCGACCCGTGCTCTTTTGGGTTATCGTGGACAATTTACAATTGATACTAAAGGTGAAGGGATTATGTCGTCACGATTTATCGGTTTTAAAGAATATGTTGGAGAAATTAAAAGAAAAGATCTTGGTTCAATGGTTTCAATGGAAACAGGAAAGACAGCGGCTTTTGCTTTGGATAACCTTCAAACTAGAGGAGTGCTTTATGTTGGTGCAGCGGTAGAGGTTTATGAGGGAATGATTATTGGAAATGTAAGCAAAGGAAACGATTTGACTGTCAATCCAATTAAAGGAAAACAACTCACAAATATGCGACAAAAGGCCTCTGATGGGCTAACTACACTCACACCTGCGTGGGAAATTACTATTGAACTAGGTATGGAAATAATGGCAGAAGATGATTATTTAGAAATTACACCAAAAAATACACGATTAAGAAAAAAAGATTTTAAGAAGTAGTATCTCTATAAAATCCACCCCTTTGAGTTCCCCTCCTTTATAAAGGAGGGGTTGGGGAGGATTTAATTTTTTTAATCGTCGCCTTCAAAAACTCTGTAAAAAGCGGATGTGGAGCAAGTGGACGAGCAAGAAACTCGGGGTGAAATTGAGTACCGAGAAAAAATGGATGGACGGATTTTGGAAGCTCGGCGATTTCCATAAGTTTTCCATCTGGAGAAGTGCCAGAAAAAACTAATCCCGCCTTTTCTATTTCCTCTATATATTTTGGATTTACTTCATAGCGATGGCGGTGTCGTTCAATAATTTTTTCTTTTCCGTATGCTTCGCGAGCAAGAGTATCTTTTTTTAAACTAGCCTCGTAATTTCCCAGTCGCATTGAATTACCATAGTTTTTTTCTTCTAATTTTTTCTTTTGGTCAAACATAATGTCAATTACTAAATGAGATGATTTTGGATTTATTTCAGCAGTATTGGCATTTTTCCAACCAAGCACATTTCGCGCGTATTCAATAATCATAAGTTGCATACCATAACAAAGTCCAAAATATGGAATGTTATGCGTGCGAGCGTATTCTATAGTTTTTATCAATCCTTCAATCCCCGCTTCTCCAAATCCGCCCGGTACCAAAATACCATCATATTTTTTCAAAACATCAATTTTAAGTGTTCCTTTTTCAAAATCTTTTGAGTTGATGCAATGGATTTTTGGTTTTTTACCGAGTGTATAAGCAGAATATTTTATGGCTTCAAGGACAGAAATATAAACATCAGAAAGAACAAAGTCACCTGAATCAAAATATTTTCCAACTACTGCGATATTGATTTCTTCTTTGACACTTTTTGATTTTGCTACAAATTTTTTCCAATCCGAAAGATTAGTAGTTTGATTTTTGGTGGGAATATTCAAAACATTACAAAGTTTTACACCTAAATTATCTTTTTCAAAATTAACTGGTACATCATAAATACTATCAACATCTGGTGCGGAAATTACATTCTCCTGATTGATATTACAAAAAATAGCTATTTTGTCTTTTCTTTTTTGATCAAGTGGTAATTCACTGCGAGCCACAATAATATCCGCTTGAATACCGGCGCCGTTTAATGTCCGCGCCGCATACTGTGTCGGTTTAGTTTTCATTTCGCCTATTTTTGAAGGCATAGGTAAATAACTTACCATCACAAAAGCCACATCTTTGGGATATTTTGTTTTTAACATTCTAGCTGCTTCAAGAAAAATAATATTTTGATATTCGCCAATAGTTCCGCCAATTTCCACAATGGTAATATCAGAATTGGCCATATCGCTTGCAAGTTCTATTCTTCGGTTTATTTCTTTTGGTATATCTGGCACCACTTCCACATTTTTGCCTTTATATTCTAGATTTCTTTCTTTTTTAATCACTTCAAGATAAACTCGGCCGGTTGTCATATAATTTGTGCGAGTAAGGTCAATATCTAAAAATCTTTCATAATTACCCATATCTTGATCGGTCTCATCACCGTCGCCTAATACAAATACTTCTCCATGTTCAGTTGGGTTCATTGTACCGGCATCAACATTGATATAAGGGTCAATTTTAAGCGCAGTGACATTAAAACCTCGTGCTTTGAGAATTGTTCCGATGGACGACGAAGTAATTCCCTTTCCCACTCCCGACATCACTCCACCCACCACGAAAATATATTTATGTTTTTTCTTTGCCATTTGATTATCCGATTAAAGCTATGGTAACCCCAACAATTGCGCAGACGACAGAGATAATCCAATAACGCATAGTGATTTTATAGGTTGGCCAACCTTTGGCTTCAAGATGATGATGAAATGGTGCCACTAAAAACACCTTTTTGCCATTTCTAAACTTTTTTGAAAGGATTTGAATTATTGCTGATAATGATGTGAATAAAAGAGGAAGGGCGATAACCGGAAGTACAATAATTCCATGTCCTTCGCCAAGAGTGTCAGTCATAAATGCTACGATTGCTAGAGTGATAGTAAGAGCCATAGTGCCTGTTTCTGACATATAATATCTGGCTGGTGGAATATTAAACCACAAAAATGCTAGTATTCCTCCAACAACTACGGCGCAAAATACCGCAAGATTAATTTGATTTAAATAAAAGGCAATGCTTGCATAAGCACTAAACATTACTGCAAACACTCCACCAGCAAGCCCATCAACACCATCAATAATACCTCCAGAATACAACGCTAGTGTTACAAGCATAAAGAAAGGAATAAAGAGCCAACCTAGAAACAACTCGTCTGAAAATGGCATTCCAACGCCGGTCACATCAAGTTTAAAATAAAACCACAATGCTGACAAAAGTGAAATTATAGCAACAACCACAAGCCGTTTTTTTAAAGAAAGTCCGCCGATACCTCTAACTTCAAACATGTCATCAATAAGACCGATTATTCCGCCAAACATAAGAGTTAGAAGTGGGATCCATGTCTGATTTCGACTTAAAAAATCAAGTTTTGAAGTGATGCTGTTTGGGAAAAGATGCCCAATAGACCACAAAAGCAAAGTTGTGATTAGAACAGAAGACCAAATAATAATTCCTCCCATTCTTGGTGTGCTGATTTCTTTATCTTTATGAAGTTCGTTGAACACTAAAGTGGCATTACCTTGCATATCAATCTTGCCAGCTTTTTTTTTCCAAAGTTTATATTTGTATAAATAATTAGAGATTATAGATGACAATGCTATACCTATAATAAAAGTTAGAGTGGTCGGTATGAAGACTTTTACAACATCTATAATCATAATATTAGTCAGTGTAATATTTTTTTGTTGCATTTACAAGGGTTAACATATCAGTAAAACGGCCTTCTGTACTAGAACCCATAACTACGATAATTACAGGATGATTTTCTCTTGGTAGAAATTCTATTACCAGATTTCCGCCGGCGAGATCAGTTAAACCAGTTTTTGACGCAATGACATTCGGAATGTCATCAATTATTATGTTAGTATTTAGTCCTCTGTGAGATATCTTATTTAAAGAAATAAATGACTGACTTTTTTCTTTTGTAACATCAAATAAGTTTGGATATGTTGATACAGCATAATCAAACATTTTTGCTACATCTTTTGCTGTTCCATAACCACCAGAAACTCCTTTACTTATATCAAGTCCAGATTCGTTCATAAAATATGTGTTTGATAATCCCATTTTTTTAGTGTTTTCGTTCATATTTGATATAAAACCATCTTTTGTGTGTGCTAACACAAATGCCCCATCGTTTGAAGATACAAGTAAAGTAAATTGAATAAGGTCATCCAACTTCCATTTTTCTTTATTAAAAATAATGGTGGTATCTTCCGGAATTGATTCTTTTGCGGTAATAACGGTCATAATTTTAGTAAGCGACGCTAAAGGTAATTGATATTCAGAGTTTAATTCAAAAATTGTCTTATTTTGATTTACATCTAGAATATAGATACTTTTTGCTTCAATTTTAATATCTTTGTAAGGATTTTTTTTGAGTATAAGAGGAGATTTTGAAAGCAGAGGATTAGCAACTATTTCAACCGGCTTGATCTGGATAGGATTAGTTTTTACTCCTTTAAAAGCTAAAATTGCCAATAAACAAAGCCCGACTACTGCGATCGCTGTCCTAGTAATATTGATATTTTCTTTTTTATTGTTGTCCATTTTTAAAATTTTCTATTTCAGTTCGAATTTTTTGATAATCTGGGATATTTTCTATTTTTGAAACACCAATATGTTGCAAAAGTTCAAAAGTTGAACGATACATAAAACTTCTGGCGTCCTTTGGATTAACAATTTTTTCAATTAATCCTCGCACAAGCAAATTTCTCAATATAAAATTTGAATTAATTCCGCGAATATAATCAATTTCACCCCTAGTTATTGGTCCTTGATAAAGAATAATAGAAAGAGTTTCAAGTCCGGCTTTACCTAAGTCACGATTAAGCTCTTCTTTTGTCATTTCTTCAATAAATGGCGACATTTCGGGATTTGTGCCGAGCATTATTTCATCATCTTTATATATTAGAATAATTCCCCTATTTTTAAGTTTTTCTTCAAGGATAATAATGGCGTCGTTTATTTCAGTTATTTCTTTTCTTAAAATTTGAGCAAGTTTTTTTATAGGAAACGGTTCGCCTTTCCAAAAAAGTATAGCTTCAATTTGTGCATCAAGAATCATAGAGATATTATAACATCCCCCGTCTCGATTACGAGTCACCCGCCCGAACGACTTCAGTCGGGCAGGCCCCCTTAGCCAAGGGGGATTTCCAGATTTTTATCTCCCCTGACTAGGGGAGCATCTGTGTAGTCACAGAGAGGGGTGTTATTTATATCTCATACCTCGGTACTCCAACATCTACTGTTTCCATAAAAATATCTTTTTTGCGTGATTCTTGATTGACCAAAATAACTCCACGTTTGACCAATTCCAACATAGCCAAAAAACTAACAATAATATTAACTTTTTCTTTTTTCCCTATTGATGAAAATTCTCTGAAATTCATCTTCAGGTCAGATTTAATTCGGGTGGCAAGATTTTCTATAACTTCTTCAAGATTTATTACTTTTCTAACAATAGCTTTTGGTAATATCTCGCTTTTTGGAAGATTTTGAATTACTTCTTTAATATTAGTAGATAAATTATCAAGAGAGATATTTTTATCTGGAGAAAAAAAAGAAGTTATTTTTCGTATTTTTAATGGGTCAGAATTAAAAATTATTTTTTTGCCGAACAATTCTTTAATAAATTGGCTGGCATTTCTAATTTGCTCATAGATTTTTAATCGTAATTGCAAATCTTCAATACTATTCTTTTCTTCCTCGGTAAGAGCAAGGTTTGGCAAAAGCGATTTTGATTTTATTAGAAGTAATGTTGAGGCAATAAGAATAAAATTAGCACTATCGCTTATCGGAAATCTTTCAAATTTTCTTATATATTCAATATAATCATCGGCAACTTTTGAGATGGCGATATCATTAACAAAAAATTTTCTTTTTTCAATTAAAGATAATAATAAATCAAGTGCACCCTCAAAACTTTGTTGTTTAATTAAAAATGACATAATGTTTATTATACAACAAAAAAATAGGGCGTCCGAAATGCACAACGGACGCCCTTGCTACCACCACCAAACCAGAGGAACTTACATTCCTATATTACACCTATCCAAAAATGAAGTCAAGTTTATTTTGCAAGTTTTATCCCCAACTCTTTAAGTTGTTTTTCATTTACAATAGACGGTGCATCCATCATTAAATCTCTGCCTTCCCCAGTTTTTGGATAAGCAATAACTTCACGAATGTTTGGCTCACCCATAAGAATCATCACGATTCTATCAATTCCAGGAGCAAAACCACCGTGAGGGGGCGCTCCATATTTGAAAGCTTCTAACATATGAGCAAACTTTCTTTGTTGTTCTTCTTCAGAAATTCGAAGAAGTTCAAAAACTTTTTTTTGCATATCAGATTTGTGTATTCTGATACTACCAGAACTCAATTCATAACCGTTTAATACCAAATCATAAGAATTGGCACGAATATTGAATAAATCTTCGCCCTTCATAAATTTATCAACATCTTTTTCGTTAATTGAACAAAAAGGATGATGCGCCGCTTGAATATTGCCTTGCTCATCTTTTTCAAACATTGGAAAATCAACAATCCAAGCAAAAGCTAATTCATTTTTATCATTTTTATCTTTTCGCAAATCGGGTTTATCCGAACCGTATTTTTTTACACATTCGGCATAATTAAGTCGTGGAAATGGTGTAGATGTAATTTTTTTTTCTGGAAAAAGTTTAGAAATAAGCTCTATAAACATCGGTTCGGTAAAACTTAAGACATCTTCTTGTGTAACAAATGACATTTCAAAATCAAGTTGAGTAAATTCGGGTTGCCGATCCCCTCTTAAATCTTCGTCCCGC
>CAYHTR010000018.1:0-10671 GCA_964359745.1 uncultured Candidatus Saccharibacteria bacterium
CCCAAGGAGATACAATCATGAGCACAGAATTCGCATCCGCCGGCCTCACCGCCGGTCAACTCAACGCCATCGTCAAGAAGCTCGGTGGCCACGACATGGCGCTCCGTTTTCTCCGCGACGAACTCACCGTTTCCGAACCAGCCAAACGCTGGTTCGAACAAGACAGCATCATTTCCTTCACCCTCCCAGCAACCGACGGCACCACCGGTCCCGAATGGATCAAGCGTCTCGAGGGCAAGGGCTTCCGTCTCTCGAAATGGGCAAAGGATGTCTTGAATTCTCCCGACTTCAAGCCAACCACAGGCTTTGAGAACAACATTGTCGTTCTCAAAGGAGAATTGTTTTCCGACGACAACCGAATCACCAAGAACATCCGCACCGAGGCCGACAAGCGAAAGATAACAACACCCAATGCCGAAATTGTTTGCCTCATCCGTGAGAATTTCATGGACAATGACATCAAAGCAATGGGTTTTGTATGGATTATCACTATGCACGAACCCATCAACGACTCCGACGGCGTTCCGGACTTGCTGGACGCGTACCGTAACGACGATGGTCGCTGGCTCCACGCGTACTACGTCAGGCCTGTCAGCAGGTGGTGTCGTGAGGGTGGCTTCGCTTTTGTCGCTTCGCAGTCCTCAACTTCAGATCCTAAGTCCTAGCCCTAGGAGTTCCTTGGCTTTGACTTCACACAACCCCGATTGTTAATCGGGGTTGATTTTTGTATAAAATTTTGTAATTAGTTTAGTGTTATAATTATCTCATCAATGAATATAAAAATAATTGAACACAAGATTTTCTTATTCCTGAAAATTTTATATTTAGGTTGAATGATGAGGAAAAAATCGAGGTGGTCACAAATTGTGACCGGTTCCCCAAAACATATTGGTTTCAATACATAAGTTGAATAACATGTTAGAATATATTTATGTCACTTTTTAAATTCACAGCACAAAAAAGTAATGGGGAAAAATACACTGGCGAAAAAGAAGCCAAAGATAAGTTTGATTTATTCAAGCAAATTAAAGACGTTGGCGATACGGTAATTGATGTGTCTGATGTGAAAACAAGCACTGTCAATTCTAGAAAAATATTTGCTGGATTAAGCGGTTTTGGAAATGTAAAAATACACGAACAGATTATGTTTGCTCGCAATATCGGCTCAATGATTCACGCTGGTCTTTCGGTTTCAAAAGCGTTTTCGGTTATAGAAAGACAAATAAAAAATAGAAAATTCAAGAAAATAATAGCCATTTTAGGTGAAGAAATTAGTAGAGGAAAAACATTTAGCGAATCAATGAAAAATTTTCCGGATGTTTTTTCGCCACTTTTTATTTCAATGGTCTCGGCAGGAGAGCAGGGTGGAAATCTTGCAGAATCGTTGAAAATTGTTAGCCAGCAAATGGAAAGTTCTTATCTTTTAAAGAAAAAGATTAAAAGCGCAATGGTATATCCAATTATAGTATTGAGTACGATGCTAATAATAGGTGTATTAATGCTTATTTTTATAGTACCCACTTTGACTGCAACATTTAAAGAGCTTAATGTTGCTTTGCCGATTAGCACCCAAGTTATTATTTTTATATCGGATTTTTTGCGAAATCACTACCTTTTGTCACTAATAATTTTTGTAGGTATTTCCATTGGTGGTTACATAATTAGAAAAACAAAAGCAGGCAAAAGATTTTTTGATTATGTCGCTTTGCACACGCCGTTAATATCGCCGATTGTGAAAGAAATAAACTCTGCCAGAACAGCTCGTACTCTCGCATCACTTCTTTCTTCCGGTGTTGAGCTTATTGAATCAGTTCAAATTACGGGAATGGTTTTGCAAAATTCATATTACAAAGAAGTTTTAGAGGAAGCAGAAAAAGAAGTTCAAAAAGGAATTCCACTTTCAACTTTGTTTATTAAGAAAGAAAATCTTTATCCTATATTTGTTGGAGAAATGATGGGTGTTGGAGAAGAAACTGGCGCTTTTTCAGATATTTTGCTTCAGGTAGCACTTTTTTATGAAGATGAAGTTGAAAGAAAAACAAAAGATATGTCTACAATCGTGGAGCCGTTTCTTATGATTGTTATTGGATTGGCGGTTGGATTTTTTGCGGTGTCAATGATTAGTCCAACATACACAGTGATGAATAATATATAAAATGAAAGGATTTACTCTTGTTGAAATATTAATAGGCATAGCAATTTTAGCTGTTATTACTACGATTAGTTTTAATTCTTTGATAAATTATAGTAGAAAAGAAACTCTTGATAAAAGCGTTTTGAAAATTGAATCGTTGCTTGAAGACGCTCGTTCCTTTGGATACACAGTACATTTTTCTATAAATGAAATAACTGAGAATAATGAAATATATACATTACCTAGTTCTGTTAATGCAATAACAGATATTAACGGTAGTGGAAATGATATTGTTTTTGATAAAATGACTGGCTTTACCGAACAATATGGCACAATAACAATTTCGTTATCTTCTAACCCTGATTTGAAAAAAGAAATTGTGATTTATAAAACAGGATTAATTGAAAGAAATTGAAAACATGAAGTATGAAACACATAACATGAAGCACAATAAAGGTATGGCACTTGTGGAAATAGTCGTTGGTTTAGCGATTATTTCTATTTCCCTTATATCACTTCTTTCAAATTACAGAGCCCATTTAAAAGCTGTATCGGTAAATATTGAGTCGGTAAAAGCCGTCTATTTGGCGGAGGAAACATTAGAAGTTGTCCGTTTTTTGCGCGATTCTAGCTGGACAAAAAATATAGCCAATATGGCTGACGATACAGATTATTATATCTACTGGGACGGAACTATATGGACAAGCACCACGACTCCGCAACTTATAGATGATTTCAGTCGTTCTTTTAAATTATCTTCAGTAAACGGCGATGAAAATGTTAAAAAAGTTGATGTTACTGTCGGTACAAAAACACTTTCCACTTATATCGCTAATTTATTTAAAAATTGATATGAAACGGGGATTTTCTCTTATAGAAATGATTATTTATGTAGCCATTATGTCAGCAACAATGATTCTTATTGTGAATGTTTGTTTGACATTAAGTCGTTCCTATTCGTCTTTTCGTAATGCCAAAGATATTCAAAGCGCGCTGTCTGTTGGGCTTGAAACTATGGTAAAAGAAATTCGCGAAGCAGAAAGTATTGATACCGCGGGAAATGAATTGAAATTAAATACTGTTTATAATGATGCTTCCAGCACGGTCCGTTTTTATTTAACAAGTTCTCAGCTTATGATGGATAGAGATGACGTTTTTCAAGGACCATTAACTCCGAATAATGTATTGATAACTAATCTTGTTTTTCATCAATTAAATGCCACTACCTCCGAAGCTGTAAAGATAGATATTGTGCTAAAAGCAGGAATAAAAGAAGAGAATTTTTATGATACTGTAGTATTAAGAAGAAGTTATGAAAAAATACATGATAAAAAAATTAAGAAAAAATAATGGGCAAGCGATGATTACATCGGTTATATTTTTTATTTTTATCGTAACAACGATTGTTGTCGGTGTTTCTTTTGCTGTTTTGCGTCAAGTAAAAAGCGGACAAAATTTAATAAATTCAAAAGAAAGCTATTATATTGACGAAGGGGTAAAAGAAATAGAAAAATTTCAATTGAAATTTGGTCAATAATACCAAAAGTCGCCCGAAAGGACGACTTTTGGTATACTTATTCCAATGCCAAAAAAACATCAGAAAATCATAGTGGGTAATTGGAAAATGAATCCGAATTCCATTGAAGAAGCGAGAAGGGTATTTTTATCAGTCAAAAGACAGGCAATAAAAGCGAAAAATGTTTTTACTATTATCTGTCCACCTTTTACTTATTTACAGCAATGTAGAAAGCTTTATGTGGGAGATTATATAGCTATTGGCGGACAAAACATGTCCAATGAATATTCTGGTTCTTTTACGGGAGAAATAAGTGCGGATATGTTGAAAAGTGTTGGTGCGGAATATTGTATTATTGGACATTCAGAACGCAGAATAATGGGGGAAACAGATGAAATTGTGGCCTTTAAAAGTCATACGGCACTAAAAGCTGGTTTGAAAGTTATTTTATGTATTGGTGAAAAAGAACGCGATGTTCAAGTGGCTTATTTGGATTTTCTTAAAAATCAGATTAAACAATCACTTCATAGAGTGGAAAGACGGTATATAAAAGATATCATTGTTGCTTACGAACCAATTTGGGCAATAGGTGCAAAAAAAGCTATGACTTCGGCGGATATTTACGAGATGACTATTTTTATAAAAAAAACACTTTCAGATATATACGGTCAAGAAGAAGCTATAAAAACAAAAGTACTTTATGGTGGATCGGTAACGTTTAGAAATGCAAGGGATATTATTTTAGAAGGAAAAGTCGATGGGCTTTTGGTTGGGCATGAAAGCACTAACCAAGATGGATTTAGGGGAATTATAAAAGCGGTAAATGAAATCAATTAAAGATATTCAAAATTTAAAAGGTGTGAAGGTACTTTTGAGACTTGATCTTAATGTGCCTAATGATTTTCGCATTAGAAAAGCATTACCAACTCTCAAATATTTATATCAAAATGGCGCAAAAACCATTATTATAAGCCATATTGATAAAACATTAGAATCGGTAGCGGAATATTTGAATAAGTTTTTTAAGATTACGTTTGTTAAAAATTATAGAAATATTTTGACTGAATTGGAAAAAATTAATGATGGTGAAATGATACTTCTTGAGAATATTCGCAATTGGCAAGAAGAAAAAAATAATGATTCAAAATTCGCTAAAGAACTTGCTTCTCTGGCTGATATTTATATTAATGATGCTTTTTCTGCATGTCATAGAGAACATGCTTCGATTGTTGGAATTCCAAAATATTTGCCAAGCTATGCTGGATTTCAGCTTGAAGAAGAAGTAAAATATCTTTCAAGGTGTTTCAATCCGCTACGACCATTCATGTTTATTTTAGGTGGCGCAAAATTTGACACTAAAATTCCTCTTATAAAAAAGTTTTTAAATATTGCTGATTATGTTTTTGTTGGCGGAGCGCTTGCTAATAATTTTTTAAAAGAAAAGGGAATGGATATCGGTACTTCACGTGTATCTATCGAAAATTTTAATTTAAAAGATTATTTGAATAACCCAAAACTCATACTTCCTATTGATTTTGAAAGAAAAGGCAATTCAATAGTTGATGCTGGTCCAAAAACTGTAGAGGAACTTAAAAAATATATAAATAAATCGAAATTTGTACTTTGGAATGGTCCGCTTGGGGAGTATGAAAATGGTTTTAAAAACCCCACACTTGAGTTGGCAAAAATTATTGCAGAAAGTGGTGTTCAGTCGGTAATCGGTGGAGGGGATACACTCTCTGCTATTTCTGAACTTGGTCTTGAAGATAAATTTACTTTTGTTTCCACTGGTGGTGGGGCAATGATTCAATATCTAGCAGACGGCACATTACCGGGGATTGAGGCACTAGGATAAAATCCTCCCCAGCCCTTCCTTTATAAAGGAGGGGAACTCAAAGGGGTGGATTTAGATTTTCTTTTATTTTTTCCATATTTCCTTTAAAATCCATTTTATCTCCTTTATTATTTTTTATGTCTATAAACATTGAAATGTGTGCGTGAGGCACCTCCTCACCGTATACATTGCTTCGAATAAGTTCAACACTAAAAGCCTTTCTTTGAGCAAGTGCTATTTTTTGAGCAACTTCAAAATAACTCCCGATATTTGGCATACCCGCCTGCACGGGCAGGTCCCAGACCCAGCGATAATGTTTTTTGGGAATTATTAATGTTTGTCCTGATGATTGTGGGTGAATATCTAAAAATGCTAAATAATCTTTATCTTCATAGACAATATCGGCAGGAATTTGCTTTGCTATAATTTTACAAAAAATACAATCCATATAAAAATTATAGCACGGTATAATTGTGATATAATAATATATATGAAATTTTTTAATTTTTTTGACAAGCTTGAAGATAAAGTTAGGGCAAAATTAAGTCATTACCCCATTATCTATACGATCATCGGAGGTGTTGCTATTGTTGTTTTTTGGCGCGGAATATGGGAGATTGTAGATACTTTAGCTGCAAAAGGTGGTATATGGAGTATTCTTTTATCAGGTCCAATATCGGTTATTTTAAGCGTTTCAGTTCTTCTTTTGACAGGTTTATTTGTTTCATTTTTTGTGGGAGATACTATATTGATGACTGGTTTGAAAAAAGAGAAAAAAATAATTGAAAGAACAGAAGCTGAATTAAAAAGCGAAGTAGATGTTCTTCAAGATGTTGAAAAAAAGCTAGAGCATATCGAGGAAGAACTTAAGGATTTGACTTCTTTATAGGACTTGCTATTATTGTAATTATCGCATTTTTGCGTACTTTTAATTTATTATCAATCCCGACGTAGTAAGTCGGGACCCCGACCTAATGCGTCGGGGTTAAACAAATAATTTTTATGGCAGAATTTGATCGTTCAAAGCCCCATGTAAATGTGGGAACAATTGGTCACGTTGACCACGGCAAGACAACGCTTACTGCTGCGATTACCGCGGTGCAAGCAAAAAAAGGTCTTGCGAATAATATTAGTTATGACCAAGTAGCAAAAGCGTCTGAAAAAGATGGTCGTCGAGACCCTTCTAAGATTATTACTATTGCTATTTCTCATGTTGAATATTCTACCGAATCAAGACATTATGCTCACGTTGATTGTCCGGGCCACGCTGATTATGTGAAAAACATGATTACCGGTGCGGCACAAATGGACGGTGCTATTCTTGTAGAATCTGCTGTGGACGGTCCTATGCCTCAAACTAGAGAGCATATTCTTCTTGCTAAACAAGTTGGTGTGCCAAAAATTGTGGTATTTTTAAATAAATGCGATATGGTGCCCGATAAGGATCTTATTGATCTTGTTGAAGAAGAAATAAGAGAACTTCTCACTAAACACGGTTTTGATGGAAAAGCATCTCCTGTTATTCGTGGTTCAGCACTCAAAGCCCTTGAAGGTGATGCTGAGTGGACAAAGAAAATTGATGAATTATTGAATGCCCTTGATACATTTATTCCAATTCCGGTTAGAGAAGTTGATAAACCATTTCTTATGCCAATTGAAGATGTCTTTTCTATTGAAGGCCGTGGAACAGTGGTAACAGGAAGAATTGAAAGAGGAACAATTAAAGTTGGCGAAAATATTGAAATCATTGGTATCAAACCAACGACTAAAAGCACAGTAACTGGTATTGAAATGTTTAATAAATCTCTTGCTTCAGGTATTGCTGGAGACAATGCAGGGGTACTTCTTCGAGGTACAGCAAAAGATGATGTACATCGAGGACAGGTGTTAGCACATCCAGGATCAGTAAACCCCCATACGGATTTTGAAGGAGAAGTATACATTCTTAAGAAAGAAGAAGGTGGACGACATACACCATTCTTCAATGGCTACAAACCGCAATTCTATATTCGTACAACTGATGTTACTGGAGAAGTAACGCTTCCTGAAAAAGTAGAAATGGTAATGCCTGGAGATACTATTACTTTTAAAGTTAAACTTGTTGCTCCAGTTGCACTTGAAGAAAAACAAAGATTTGCAATTAGAGAAGGAGGTAAAACAGTGGGCGCTGGAGTGGTTACGAAGATTGTTGCATAAATATGCCAGTTAAAGATATCAAAAAACAAAAAGCAACCTCACGAGTGAAAAGCAGGGTTGTTGTCAAAGAACAAGACGGCTCAAAGCTTAGAATACGAGTTCGTGCTTATGAGAGTAAAATTCTTGATGCGTCTGTAAAACAGATTATGGACACAGCTCTTCGTTATGATGCGGAATTTTATGGTCCAATTCCTCTTCCTACTGAAATTAAAAAATATACAGTAAATCGCTCAGCGTTTATTTTCAAAAATGCGCGTGAGCAGTTTGAAATGAGAGTGCATAAGAGACTAATTGATATCATCAATCCAAATGCCAAGGTAATTGAAGCTCTAACTAATATGAGTTTGCCTTCAGGAGTGAATATTGATGTAAAAATGATATGACTAGAAACTAGGAAGTAGCTTACTAGCTTTTTAGAAGATTTTATAATAAGCTAATGACCTACAACCTAATAAGCTAAATTATGAAATTTATCCTTGGTAAAAAAGTGAATATGGCGCAGGTTTTTGATGGCGAAGGCAGAGCCCATAGTTCTACTATTGTGGAAACTGGGCCTTTGACTGTCAGTCAATTAAAAACTAAAGAAAAAGACGGCTATTCTGCTGTTCAGTTTACTTTTGGTCCAAAAAAAATTAAAAAAGAGTTTAGAAATGATAGTGAGAAAATTTATTCTATTGATGAAAAAATTGAACCGATAATATTTAAGGTTGGCGATTTGGTTACTGTTTCTGCAGTTTCGAAAGGAAAAGGATTTCAGGGTGTGGTGAAGCGTCATGGTTTCCACGGAGGTCCTAGAAGTCACGGTCAGAAACATTCGGAACGCGAGCCTGGTTCTATTGGAGGTGGTTTAAGAAACAAAGTGCCAAAAAATATGCGTATGGCAGGGCGAATGGGAAGCGATCGTATTACTGTCAAAAATCTAAAAATCGTTCACATAGACGAAGCTACAAACTCTTTCTACATCGAAGGCGCTATTCCTGGAAAGCGTGGAACTCTGGTTGAGATAAAAGGATAAATAATATGGAAACAAAAGTATACAACCAAAATGGACAAGAGGCGGGAAAAATTTCTTTACCAGAAAGTGTTTTTGGTGTTAATTGGAATGCAGATTTGGTGCATCAAGTTGTGACATCAATAATGACTAATTCTCGCGATCCGATTGCTCATACCAAAACAAGAGGTGAAGTTAGGGGAGGGGGAAAGAAACCCTGGCAACAAAAAGGACTTGGTCGGGCACGACACGGCTCTATTCGTTCGCCGATTTGGGTTGGTGGAGGTATTACACACGGTCCTAGGAATGACAAGAATTTTGATCGCAAAGTAAACAAAAAAATGAAAGCTAAGGCACTTTACGCTATTATTTCAAAAAAATTTAAAGATGGAGAAGTACTTTTTGTGGAAGATTTTTCAATAATTACTCCAAAAACAAAAGACGCAAGAAACATTCTTGCTTCACTTTCAAAAATAAAGGGATATGAAAAATTAGCGGGCAAAAGAAAAAATTCGGCTTTTATCGGTCTTTCAAATAAATCTCAAGCTGTGGGAAAAAGTTTTTCAAATATCGGAAATGTGCTTGTTAGCGAATTAAGAAATCTTAATCCCGTAACAGCGCTTAACTATAAACATTTGATTATTGTAAATCCAAATGAATCAATTAAAATGATTGAAAATAAGATATAAATATGACAAATAATGTTTTACAAAAAAATAGTGTTCTTCTTAAACCTCGCGTGACTGAAAAATCAGGGATTGCTTCGGAGCAGAAAAATATATTCACTTTTGAAGTTACGAAAGATTCTACAAAATCACAAATCGCGCAAGCGATCATTAATTTATACAAAGTAACTCCATTAAAGGTTAATATAGTGAATTTGCCTTCAAAAAAAGTCTCTATAAGAGGAAAATGGGGTCAGACACCGAAAGTCAAAAAAGCTCTTGTTTATCTTAAAAAAGAAGATAAGATAGAGTTTATATAATATGAAAAAGTATAAACCAACATCACCGTCAAGACGACATATGACAACTCTTCCTTATAGAGATGTTGTTACTGTTAATGAGCCACATAAAGCACTTACACATGGTTTTGTAAGGTCTGTGGGAAGAAATAGCTATGGTCGTTTGACTACTCGTCATAAAGGTGCTGGACATAAACGACTCTATAGAGATATTGATTTTCATTACGATAAAAAAGATATTCCTGCTGTTATTGCCACAGTTGAATATGATCCAAACCGAACAGCATATATTGCTTTGGTGAATTACAAAGATGGAGAAAAGCGATATGTAGTAATTCCTAAAACATTAAAAACGGGTGATGGTTTTATTGTTTCTGAGAATGCTCCACTTACGGCCGGCAATAGATTGCCTTTGAAAAAAATTCCAGTTGGTACATTTATTTATAATGTTGAAATTAAACCAGGAAGCGGTGCGGTTATCGCTCGTTCAGCTGGAACATTTGTTGAAGTAATTGCACAGGATGCTGGTTACACTCATTTAAAAATGCCGTCAACAGAAATTAGAAAAGTGCCGGAAGATGGCTGGGCGTGTGTTGGAACTGTATCAAACGAAGAATCGCGACTTGTGAATATAGGTAAGGCAGGAAGAAGTCGATGGCTCGGTATCAGACCTACTGTTAGAGGTAGCGTAATGAACCCTGTAGACCATCCATACGGTGGAGGTGAAGGGCGAACTGGACGAGGATTACGTCGAGCAAAAACTCGTTGGGGCAAGCCAGTGGGCAAAGGACAAAAATCTCGAACACCAAAAAAATACTCAAATCAATTTATTGTAGCAAGACGAAAGGTGGGGAAAAATAAGAAGTAATTGACTTAAATATACGGCTTTGGTAGTATGTGGATACGCTTTTGAGCGGATAAGTAGTTGGAAGCAGACCCAAGATAAGATAAACGGGGAGCTAACCAATTCTATTTTTTATGGCAAAAACATCAGTTATCGCAAGATCAAAAAAGAAACCAAAATTCGCTTCGCGAG
>CAYHTR010000019.1:0-8637 GCA_964359745.1 uncultured Candidatus Saccharibacteria bacterium
TGTATTGCATTCGCCCCCTTCCTTTGTAAAGGAAGGGGGTTGGGGGATGGATTTTTTTTTACTCATACTTCAACGCTTCTATCGGATTGAGCCCCGATGCCCTACGAGCGGGATAATATCCAAAAATAATACCAATAAATGTCGACACACCAAAAGCAAGTAACACAGAAAATAAACTGACACTTGCTTGAACAATACCTGTTGACGAAACAATAAACGCTATAAGCCAACCAAGAATTACGCCCACAAATCCACCGATAAATGTTAACATAACCGCTTCAACAAGAAATTGCACATTAATATCTTTCTTTTTTGCGCCTATAGCCTTTCTTAAGCCAATTTCTCGAGTGCGTTCTGTCACGGTTGTAAGCATCATATTCATAATACCAATTCCTCCCACCACCAAAGAGATGCCGGCAATTGACGCCAAAAATAAAGTAAAAGTGGTAACCACTTGAGAAAGCGCCCCAAGAATATCCTCCTGAGAAATAATAGAAAAATCAGCTTCTGCCACCCTGTGTTTAGTCATTAAAATATCATTAATGGAATTGCGAACGGTATTCATTTCATTCTTATTCGTAACACTAACAGCGATTGTTGAAAGGTAATCGCTCCCGCTTAATATTTTTTGCATAGTTGAAATGGGAACCATAACCATATCATCCGGCCCGGAAAAACCAGCCCCGCCTTTGGCGGTTAATAAACCAATAACGGTAAAACTGCTTCCATTTATGCGAATTTTTTTCCCAATTGGACTATCTGCGCCGTATAAGTCAGTAGCAATAGTCGCCCCCAATACTGCCACGCGAGCAATGCTCCTGACATTGGCATCAGAAATAAAAGAACCATCGGAAATAGAAGTGTTATGCACTTCTTCATAGGTTGTTGCCACGCCGGTAACAGTGCTATTGGTATTATTGCCTGTAGAAGCTACAATTTGAAATCTACGAGACGATTCTGGCGAAACATAAGCTATGTCTGGAACTGTTTGGATAGCATCTACATCTTCATTTTTAAGGGTCTGAGCTGAACCACGACCAGAAGAAACAATTCCCCTACCTGGTTGAATAACTCCCGGAAGAATAGTAAGAAGATTGGAACCAAGACCTTCAATACTTGATTGAATTTGATTTTTTGCTCCTTGACCTATAGCAAGCATAGCTATAACTGAGGCAATACCAATCACAATTCCCAACATAGTAAGTCCTGATCTTACTTTATTTCCAAGAAGGGCTATTGATGTTTCGTGTAATAAATCAGATATTGTCATAAATTAAACCATCTCTTATATGAATAATTCTATTTGCGTGTTCAGCGACATCATGCTCGTGGGTTATTAATATAATAGTTCTGCCTTCTTCTTTATTAAGTCGTTGAAATGTTCCTAACACAATTTCGCCTGTTTTTGTATCAAGATTTCCAGTTGGTTCATCTGCCATAATAAGTGATGGATTATTGACAAGGGCTCGGGCAATGGCCACTCGTTGTATTTGACCCCCAGAAAGTTGATTGGAAAGATGGTTCCATCTGTTTTCTTCCAAACCCGCAGAAAAAAGTGCTTTCCCTGCTATTTTTTCTCTCTCAACTAATGGGATATTTGCATATACAAGCGGTAACATCACATTACGCAACACAGTGGTGCGAGAAAGAAGATTGAATGATTGAAATACAAAACCAATTTTCTTTCCACGAATATCGGCAAGTTCATCATCAGAAAGTTTTGATACATCTTCACCATCTAGATGATATGTTCCTGAAGTTGGTGTATCTAGTGCCCCAAGAATATGCATAAGTGTTGATTTACCTGAACCAGATGGACCCATAATTGCCACAAATTCACCATCTTTTATAGTGAAAGAAACTCCTTTAAGCGCCGGAGTTTCCACATCTCCATTGACATATGTTTTTTTAATATCTTTACACTCAATCATTTATTGTGTTCTACGATTATTATTTCCTCCAATATTAAATATATTAGATGTCCTAGGCGTAGCTACAGCAGTTGTTTGTGCAGAAAAATTAATTGTTCGTATAATAATAGAATCTCCCTCATTAACACCAGATGTTATTTCCGATTGCGTGTCATTAGAAATACCAACTTCTACAGTTATATTTTTAGGTTTTCCATTATTTAATATTTGAACCAAACTAATATTTCTAGAAGTTTTAATTGCTGAATTTGGAACAATAAGTACATCTGGTTTTGAGTCGTTTATAATTGACGCTGACACACTCATACCTGATTTAACTCTTTCATCTTGAGTATCAAATGTAATTTGCACAGAATAAGTCACAACACCCTGAGTAACAGTGCCTATTGTATCTATTTCTGTAACTTCTCCTGTAATTGAAAGATCTGGAACAGCATCAAATGAAAGTGTGGCTTTATCACCTAATTTTATTTTTGCTGCATCTAGTTCATTAAGGGATATATTAGCAATTTTTTGATTAGTAATTAATGTTGCAATAGCAGTACCAGATGATGAGGAATCTCCTTTTTTCACATTAAGCTTTGCGATAATTCCATCAAACGGTGCTCTAATAAAATAATCAGCATAAGCATATTCTTTTTGTCTAACAGACAATTCTTGTGATCGAATATCAAGAGGATCAGGACCATTCTGTAATTTTATTAGTGATTGCTGTTTTTCACGCAAAGTGCTAACAGAATTTATTATACTATCTTTAATTGAAAGCAAATTAAGAAGATTATTGTTAATTTTTCCGGTCCAACTATTTATATCAGCAATCGTGCTTACAGCTAAAGATTGATTTCGGTCCGATTTTTGTGAAATTACATAATCAACGGTATTTTTGGCATCTTTAATACCATCAGAAAGACTTTTAACAGTATCATAAGTATTAATAATAAGTGATTCAATGCTTGAAGTAGCGCTTGTTCTACTAAGAGTTTTATATTGAACTAGAGTCGCATCATATTTGGTATTGGCGATTCCAATGCTTTTTACTGCTTTGTCTCTATATTCTCGAGCGGTATCACCAATATATAATACATTTTGCTCATTAAGATAACTTCCGTTTTTATAAAAAAGATCAGAAAGACCAGTAACAATATTTGGCATATCTAGAAAAGCGTTAGAAACTGCGCTAAATCCATCATCAGCTCCTTTTTGACTAGCTTGAATAGCGTTTTCAAGAGCATTTTGTGTCTGTATGAGAGAAACCGCATCTGCCGGTTGTGTTAGTTTAGCCAGCGCAATTCGTGCACTTTCAAGAGCTATTTCTGCATCTCGTGGATCAATAGTAGCAATAAGCGTTCCAGCTTTTACCTCTTGACCATTTACTACTTGAACAAAAACTATATCTCCAGAGACCTTTGGTTTTATATCTACCTGCTTTAAAGTTGAAACCTGTCCTGTGGCAGAAACAGAAGATATAATTGTTCCTCTTTCTACTTTACTTAAAACATAAGAAACAGTTGTGGATGAATTACTTATTTTTCCATAAATATAATATCCTATAAGTAAAATAATTATCAACGCAAAACCCGAAAGGATTTTATGTTTTTTTATTTTAATTTTTATATTCTGTATCTTTGTATGTTGTAATATTTTGTGGATATTCATTGGATTATTTTTTCTGAATAATACGAATTAATTTTGCTTCAATTTTTCCATCTGGGGTAGGTACCCCAATAATCGCCACTGTATCATCAATCTTCAAATCAGTGATAGCTACATTATCCACTTCCTTTTTTATCAATGTATCTTTTGTAATAACTACTGCTTGTTCTTTTCCTTCACGGCTGGAAACAGCAATAATATCATTATCAATCTTTATTATTGTGCCTATTGTGCCATGACTATTCATAAATTCTCGTTTACCAAAAAAATTCCTATCATAATTTTTATCCCACATTGTTCCAAACATGGCTTTATGATATCCCATTGTCATTCCTAATCTAAAAGAACCGAGAGACACTATTATGATCACCAAAATAATAATAGCAACTTTAAATTTTTGTGGGTTGGAAAAATGATGATTCATAATATTTTTTTAATGATTTAAGTAAAGCAAACACCGCTATCAAACACGCCATAACACTCATAAAAGGCAACTCTTCAATAAGTGCTGACACAAAATCGTTCCAATAAACTATTATTACTGCACTGTCAGTAAAAGTAAGTTTGAAGGATTCTATAAAACCAGTGCTAATTAGGTCTCTATAAAGCCATAAACTTGTAGTAACTACAAATAATAACGACCAATATATCCTTATTTTAAGCCTTTTTTCTGACTCATACGCGATGCATTGCATCACTTTTTCATATAAACCATTTGGCATTTCCATATACTTTATACGACTAAACCTCTTAATTTGGTGCAAGCTCTGCGATATCTGCTTTTTATAGTATCTATTGATACTCCTAAAATATCGCTTATTTCTTGAAAAGTAAGCTCTTCTTTCAAATGAAGTGTCAGTACAATTTGATATATAGGTGAAAGCGTATTAATATGTTTTTGCAAATCTTGAACTTTTAGCGAAGTATCAAAAATATCCTCCGCACTTAGTGAAACATCAATTACTGTATCTTCAATAAAATTTCCATCTTCAGTGTCAAATGAAGAAATAGGAATTTCTTTTTTATTTTTTATTGAATCTAAAAAAGTATTTTTAGCGATTGTATAAAGCCACGGCTTAAAACTACGATGAGTGTTAAATCTTTTTATTTTTTTCCATGCTTTTACAAAAGCATCTTGCACTATATCTTCCGCATCACTTTTATTTCCAGAAAGTCGCATCACAAAATCATAAAGCGACTTGATATATCGCCTGACAATAATCCCATACGCTTCATTATCCCCTTTTCGCGTCTTATCTATAAGTTCATTATCCGAAAACTCTAACATCTCATAATACTACACAAATCTTCTATTTAAACAAACTTTCAATTCCTTCAAAAATATTTGTCATAAAAAAGATATAATGCCTTTCTGATATCGGAGAAGAACTAGGATTAGCAATAATTTCCACCCTAACAGGTGAAGAGCAAATCATATCAGCAGTACATAATCTAAAGTAGTAGATTCCTGTTCCTCCAGTCCAGGTGTAAGAAAGGGTTTGAGATTGTCCTTGGGATAAGGCTGAAACTGATTTAGGTATCCAATCAACGAAATAATCATTATTTGTAGAATATTGGAACTTTGCTGTAAAAGCTTGTGATGAAGCTGTGCCATTGTTGGTAATACTACCTATGATTGTCATACTTCCTGCGTAAATCTGATTTGCAACACCTGTGGAACTGCCATTGACAGATATGGAGTTGACAATAAGATTGGGAGTGCCTGAAATTGTTGGAGTAATTGGAAGTGGAAGAGGAATTTCTGTTGGGGGTGAATTTTGAGTAACGAGAATATTAAATGTTCTTGAACCACTCGCACCAAAGCGTTCATTTGAAACAGTTACATCATAAATACCCGCATAAGTATCAGGAATAGATGGTAAAATAAGTTCGAAAGAGATACCATCTCGTGATTTGCTTTTTAGAGTAAATTGATACATTTTGCTCTTAAATGTGATGAGGCTTTCTATATCAGTCGCCACCGCCCCACGCCAATAAAGTATTACTTTAGAACCAGCAATCGCCGAGCTTGGTGAAAAAACAAAAGAATAAAAAGGAGAAACTTCAACCATAGACATAGATGGATTATTCGTTACGACACTTTTTAATTGAGTGGGTTTAATTTTTGAATTTGAATAAGAAGTTAATGAATTATTAATTCTTGTTTTATACGCATTATCGCAGTATTGATTGAGGGTATTTATATTTTTAATTGATTCTACTGCTTTTATATTGGATTCTTCATTAATAAACGGTATATGTGTCTTGCCGATATAATTTGAAAACTCAGGCAATCCAAAGTATAAAGCGTAATTATAGAACGCAACTCTTATATAATTTTTTAATGGCTCTTTATTACCTATAAAAGGAAAACGATCTACTATTGAGAGCATTTTATTAAGAGATTCTGGATTATCAAAAATTTCTCGACTGATTTTATAATAGATATTTTTGTATTTAATTTTTTCTTCTAGAGACAATTTCTCCAATTCTTTTTCAATTCCAGCTGGTGTTACCGGCAAACCACAATCAAAAGACATATCAAAATCAAACGGCACTGTCTTCCATAAACCAGTTGATTTATCTTTCCCATAATCTTCATTCTGGAAAAGAAAATGATCGTTAAGATTTACAAAATCTGAAAGCAGAAAATATCTAATGGCATTTTCTGGGTCAAGTTTAATATCTTTTTTAATCTTTCCTTCCTCATAATGTATGGAGAAAAAATGGTCTCCTGTTTTTTGATAACTTGAAGTTTTTCCAGCACCGCTTGCTTCAACTAGTTCACTTAGATTATATTGTGACAAAAGAGGAATTTGATCATCTGGTTCATTACTGCGTTGAAGCATCAAATACTTATACTCTTTATTTTTATCAAAATTAGTATCAGTTGAATTAAATAAAATACTTCCAAAAGCTACTACATCAGGTGTCGGCACTCCAAATGAACGAAACAGAGAGTATATAAAATATTCTTTGAGTAATACATTAATACCTGTTGGAGCTATAAATTGTGTTGATTCCCATATTTCACAGTCCGGAACAAGACGAATTTTTTGATAATTAAGCGAATCTCTTCCAAAAAAAGTTGTCATCCCATTAAACAACGGTTTAGGTTGATTTTTTTTGTCTTTTTTATCAAATTTTAGATTAAGCACAGGCGGATTGCAGGAATCACGACTGTTTCCTTTTTTTTCGTATTCAATATCCCACGATCTTATGTAATTGCCAGCATCTGATACTTCGGTTAGTACGCCCTTATTGTCACCTTCAAGTTTTATATTTTTACCCTTAGTATCTAAAATAAATCTTCTTATAGGAGTAGAAACACTAACACTTACTGAAGCTTCTTGTTCTTTGCCTATTATTGTATTTAAAAAGGCACCAATGTCAGAAAAAATATCAGCATAAGCATAAGATGGAAAAATTAACACCCCAGCAACAAAAACAAAAATAGTAAAGCGTCTCATACCCTATAATTATAGCACATCTTTTATCTTAAAAACCCCTATCTGCTCCTGGAGTAATAAAATTCTCGCATCTGATTCTTTAATCATTCCAAGAGAAGGGGCTTGAGAAAAACCAACATATTCAACTATTTTACCTTTTGAACGTACATACTTAATCGCTGGAATTAGATCGGTATCAGAACTCACAATAATTGCCGTATCGTAGACATTTTCAGCAGCACCAATAACCAAATCTATTCCAATCTGTACATCTACACCCTTTTCTCTAATTTTATTGTCATACACAACTTTTCCTCTTTTTATCACATAACCATAATTTTCTAATTCACTTAAAAATTTCTGCTGACTACTAACCATTTGTCGACTTTTTTCAGTATTATTATGATTTCGTATTATACCAATATAGTAAGATTTTGATACAACTTTCCTGTTGCGAGCAAGAAAATCGGTAAAAGAAGCATAGTTAAACTTGGTACCTTTAGGAATTAAATCATTATCGCGAATTTTTCTGTAAAAATTTCCACCGTCTATAAAAATAGCTATCCTATTTATTCCTACATTTTTCATAATTATTATTGAAGATTATAACATATTGTTATATGCAAAACTGCCCTTACCCTTGCGAGTAGTGGCAGTGATGTTAATACCTTATAGTATACACAAATCCTCAAAATTAGCAACTGCATTACTACTTCCTTTTTTCCACAATTTCTTTTTCAATATTTGGAGGGACGATTTCGTAATGAGAAAATTCCATGTTTGCAGAACCACGGCCTTCAGTCATTGAACGAAGTGCAGTTGTAAAGCCGAACATTTCTGAAAGAGGCACTTTTGCCTTTATAACCTTAAGCATTCCGCTTCGATCTTCCATTCCCTCAATTTGTCCACGTTTCCCAGAAATATTTCCAGTAACATCACCCATAAACTTATCTGGCAAAACAACTTCAAGTTTCATAATTGGCTCTAAAATAACTGGCTTTGCTCGCCTTGCCGCATCTTGAAAAGCTTGAGAAGCAGCAATTTTATAAGCAATTTCAGAAGAGTCAACGTCGTGATATGAACCAAAAGTCAGTTCGCAAGAAATATCTTCCATTTTAAAACCAGCTACAATCCCCCTTTCCATCGCTTCCTTAACTCCTTTTTCAACAGCAGGAATAAATTCAATTGGAATAACTCCTCCTTTTATAGAATCAATGAATTCAAAATGATCATATCGTTTAACATTTTTTGGAATTTTCTTTCCTTCTTCCAATTTTTCCATCGGTTTAATAGTAAGTTTGACATGACCATACTGTCCTTTACCTCCAGATTGCTTAATATATTTATGTTCCGCTTCGGCACTAGAAGTAATTGTTTCTCGGTAAGCTACCTGTGGCTCGCCGACATTCGCTTGTACACCAAACTCTCGTTTCATTCGGTCAACCATAATTTCAAGATGAAGTTCACCCATACCAGAAATAATTGTTTCGCCAGTTTCTGTGTTTGATGAAATTTTAAATGTTGGATCTTCATCAGAAAGTTTTTTAAGCGCCATACCCATTTTTTCTTGGTCAGCTTTTGTTTTTGGTTCAATTCTAAGCGAA
>CAYHTR010000020.1:0-7716 GCA_964359745.1 uncultured Candidatus Saccharibacteria bacterium
TGTATGGACCGTATCTCAGTTCCATCGGTGGGGGTCACCCTCTCAGGTCCCCTAGACGTCATAGCCTTGGTGAGCCATTACCTCACCAACTAGCTGATATCGAGCAGGCTCATCTTGAAGCGATAAATCTTTACCCCGTAGGGACTATCAAGTATTACCTATCCTTTCGGATAGCTATTCCTGACTTCAAGGTTGATACCTACTTATTACTACCTCGTCTGCCGGTGTCCTTGCGGACCCCTTGACTTGCATGCCTTACCCACGCCGCCAGCGTTCATCCTGAGCTAGGATCAAACTCTAAAATTAAATGAAATTTAATTTTCTTAAACTTCAGATTTGAACGGAACAAAATAAAGAATAATATTCTATATTTAAATTCCCTAGCTCTTTGTTTTCTCTTTATGGATTGTTGCTATTACCATAAAAAGCGGAAATCATTTTTTAAAACATTCGTTTTGACCCCCGACGCATTAGGTCGGGGTCCCGACTTACTACGTCGGGATTGCACTATTTCAAAGACCACTTTTCTAACTGCCCTAAAATTTAGGGATTTCCTTATTATACAGATGTCATATATAGAGTCAAGTAAAAATAAATCTACCCTTATTTATTCTGCCATTTTTCAAGAGTAACAAGAAGCGGAGAGCCAATAAATATAGAAGAATATGTTCCAGCGATGATACCAATAAGAAGAGTAAGGGTAAAATTATGTGTTATTTCGCCACCAAAGAAATAAAGCACGAGGAGTGATAAGACCACGGTAAGCGAAGTATTAATTGACCGAGTAAAGGTTTGACTTATTGATTCACCAACTATCTCAGCAAATTTTTTATTTTTTTGAACCTTTAGATTTTCTCTAACTCTATCAAAAACAACAATTGTGTCATGCACAGAAAAACCAAGAATAACGAGAAGAGCGGTAACAAAAAGAGTATCTATTTCAAAACCTTTAAAATGTCCGAGTACTATAAATATACCAGTTGGTACAATCACATCATGGATAAGCGCAATAACCGCCACTACTCCATATTTCCAAGATGAAACCGGTTTTGACACATGTCTAAAAGCAAAAGCGATAAAAAACACAATTGCAATAATGACAAATACGACAGAAGTGACTGATTTTTTTGCCGCTTCACTTCCCAAAAGAGCACCTATAGAATCAAATCTTTTTTCTTCAAATTTAAAAGTATTATTTAATGAAAGTGCTTTAATTACACCAACTCGTTCTGACTCAATTAAACTTTTCATTCGAATAATATATCCTTTTTCACCTGTAGCTCGGGCTGAAGCATCTACTTTAAGTGGAGCGAGAACACTATTTATCGCCATTAACTCTGGTTTTTCTTGAATATAATTTATTTCAAGTAATGAACCGCCTTTAAAATCAATACCTAGATTAAAACCATAAACAAGCATAGCTAGAATTGATATTAAAACCATAATTCCAGAAAAGGTGTAGAAAATTTTTCTATTATTTACAATCCACATATATTTTATTTTGTTAATCCATTACTGAATAATACTTTAATTCCCTCACTTTTCTTCGGTACTACCGCAAGTAGAAATGTTCTAGATATGGTAATGGCAGTAAACATACTTACCAAAACACCAATAATAAAAACAAGAGCAAAACCTCTGACAACAGACGAACTACCAAAATAATAGAGAATAACACCAGTAATAATACTTGAAAGATTTGAATCACGAATTGAAAGCCACGCTCGATGAAAACCTTCTTTAATACCATCATGGAGATTTTTTCCTTTTTTAAATTCCTCCTTCATTCGCTCAAAAATAAGAATATTTGCATCAACCGCCATGCCGATAGACAAAATAAAACCCGCAACGCCCGCAGCGGTGAGTGTCACTGGAATTAATTTAAATAGCCCGAGCATAATCACCGAATAAATCGCCAAAGAAAGTACTGCGAGAAATCCCGGCAATCTATACCAAATAATAAGAAAAATAGCAATTACAATAAATGACCATACTCCTGCTTTTATTCCACCATTTATTGCATCTTGACCAAGCGAAGCTCCAACTGTCTGAGTAGAGATAAGTTCGATTGGTACCGGCAATGCACCATAATTTAAATCTCGCACTAATTTTTTTGCTTCATCAGGTGTAAAATTACCAGAAATTTGAGCATTACCATCACGAATCGGCTCTCTAACCACCGGCATTGAAATTGGTTTACTGTCTAGAAAAATGGCAATAATATTTCCCACATTTTCTTCAGTAATTTTTGCAAATAAATCCCTGCCTTGGGAATTAAAAGATAATGAAACCACTGGTTGAGAATTGCTTTGATTAAAATCTACTTGGGCTCTTTCTACCAGACGACCAGTAATTCCTGTAGCAGTAAAATACTTACTTGATGTTGACGCTGTTGTTGATGCTAAAGATGCCACATCTGATTGTTTTAAAAGTTTAAATTCAAGAAGTGGTGTTTCGCCTATACTTGCAACTGCCCGTGCCACATTTGTCTCTCCCGGTAATTCAACAATCAATCTATCTCCAGATTCTATTTGCACAAGCGGTTCAGATACGCCAAAAACATTAACTCTTCTTTCAATAACATCTCGAAGTGCATCCATTGATGACCTTACATCCGTAGATGAAAGCTGACTAATATCCGCTTTATATACAAGATGTGTCCCCCCAGCGAGGTCAAGACCAAGTTTAAAGGGATAGCTATATCCAAAATATGCAATAAGTCCGACTACAACAATCAATATCAGAGCAATAATTCGTGTTTTCATATTTGGCTATTATATTACACCCCACCTCTTGAAAGCAATGCTTTGATAGTTTTTAGAGCGATGGTAAGGTCAAGAATGAAGGAGCGGTTTTTTATATAATATAGGTCATAAGAAAGTTTATTTTTGGTTTCTTTAGTATCAACACCATGATGCGGATGTCGTTCGTGATAAAGTTGCGCCCAACCAGAAAGTCCTGGCTTTATAATATGACGAACATTATAATAAGGAATTTCTTCCGTATACCGCTTAACTGGTTCTGGAAATTCAGGTCGTGGGCCAATGAGAGAAATATCACCCTTTAGAACATTCCAAAGTTGAGGAAATTCATCAATACGAGTCTTGCGTAAAAATTTTCCAATACGAGTAATTTTGTTATCCTGTTTACCCCATTTTCCTTCATCGTTAGCAATAGTCATGGTGCGAAATTTTATAATATTAACATTCTGATTATTTTGACCAACTCTAGTTTGATAACTGAATAATACGCCACCATCGTCAAATTTAATCATTAAATAAACAAATGGATATATAATTAAAGAAATTAAACCTAAAACAAAAGAAATAATAATATCAGTAAATCGTTTTAAAATATCATAAAGAATGTTCGGCGATAAAGAGATATTTTCTAAAAACCAATTATATTTTAGTAAAGAAAGTGGAACTCTGTCAAAAACATCTTCATAAATTTTATACATATCAACAAATCTTACATGTGAAAAAATAAGATTATAAAGATGTGGCAATATTGGTTCAACTTTATCATTTCGCAAATCCACAACAATCACCTGAATATCATCACTATAAACACGATTTAATATATCTTCTTTGAAATCAAAACTAGAAAGATCCGTTAAATTAATTGAAGATACAAAATGAAGACCATATCGTGAATTAGTATTGACTTCATTTTTTAATTCTTCCATTTCTTCACCACTACCAACAAGAATAGCTTTTTCTTTTTTATGACTTCCAAAAAGTGGATAGATATATATTCTCCAACCTAATACCAAGAAAAAAGATATAATGAGATACAAAAACAAACTAACTTTAGGTGTAATACCGAAGTATGGTATAAAATAAAAGAACAATACCGCTATCATACTATTAGCAATTTGTGCATTAAAAAGTGTTATAGGTAAACGACTTTTAAGCAAAATAGCTCTTTTTTCATATAATCCTGCGATAAAAAATACTAACGCCCAGACAATAAATAAAAAAGAGAAAGGAATAATATGTTGTTGGATTTTATCAAACGAAGGAGCTTCAGCATAACGAAAAAAAAGCATAAACCACAAAGAAATCAAGAAAAATAAGACATCACCCAAAAACAAAGCAATCGGCTCTTTCTTATTGAGAATATTCATAATTCTATTATGATATAATAAATATCATATAATATCCACATAAATGGTCGAAAACCCTCAAAAAATGGCTAAAATACTGTATTTTATCACCAAATCAAACTGGGGTGGAGCTCAGAGACACGTCTTCGATCTTGCTACAAATCTATCACCCAAAGAATTTAACGTTTCGGTTGTTGTAGGAGGAAATGGAGTTCTCAAAACCCGTCTTGATGAATATGGAATACGAACACTTACCATAGAAGAGCTTACTAGAGACATAAATACACGAAAAGATTTAGCATCATTCTTGCAGTTTTATAAATTATTAAAAAAAGAAACACCAAACATTCTCCATATGCACAGTCCTAAAGCTGGAGGAATTGGAGCACTTGCCGGACAATTATATAATCTAACTCATAGAAAAAAAATAAAAATTATATATACCGTGCATGGCTGGACTTTTAATGAAAATAGAAATTTTATTTCAAAAATATTTATTGTCATTTTTTCATGGTTTACTGTTTTACTTTCTGATAAAGTAATTATTTTAGGGAACCAAGAAAAAGAACAAACTAATAAATGGCCTCTAATAAAAGATAAAATCACAATTATTAAAAATGGTATAGCTAAACCTAGTTACTTGGCACGCACAAAGTCCCGTGATTTTATTTCAACACAAATTAACAAAAAAATAGCAAAAAATATGATTATAATCGGCACAATTGCCGAACTTCATAAAAATAAAGGTCATATTTACATAATAAACGCGCTTGCTGAAATTAAAAATAGTATTTCTGACTTTATTTTTGTAATTATTGGCGAAGGAGAGGAACGAAAACAATTAGAGACTTCAATAAAATCAAAAGGATTAGAAAATAATATATTTTTATTGGGGCAATTACATAACGCCCCATTATATCTAAAAGCCTTTGATATTTTTACTCTTACTTCACTCAAAGAAGGTTTACCTTATACTATAATCGAAGCTGGAAAAGCAGAATTGCCTATTATTGCAAGCAATGTTGGAAATGTTCCAGATTTAATTGATGATATGTGCTCTGGAATTTTAATAAAACCAAAAAATACTCGCGAAATAGCAGAATCAATCAAATTTTTAATAAATCACCCTGAAAAACGCCGGGAATTCGCCCACAACGCCTACATAAAAATCGGTTCAGAATATTCACTCTCTAAAATGCTTATGGAAACTGTAAAATTATACTCCTAAAAATTCATTACTTATCATTTCTTTGGGAGTTTCGCGGCGATAACGACGCATGCCCATTAAAATACCAAGCCCCATAAATTCAGTAAGGAGATGAGTTCCGCCATAACTCATAAAAGGAATTGTTATGCCTGTAACAGGTAATACGCCTATATTCATTCCAACATTAACGATGAAATGTGACATAAAAAGAATAGCTAATCCCGCACCAAAAAGAATTTCAAAATTAGTAGCTCCGTAAACGGCATTAGTCAAAATCCGCCAAATAACAACTCCATATAAAATAAATAAAATTATGACCCCTAAAAATCCCCATTCCTCTGCAAAAGCGGCAAAAATAAAATCGGTTTGATACTCTGGCAAAAATTTAAGTCGTGATTGTGTGCCATAACCTACACCTTTGCCTAAAACTTTACCAGAACCGACGGCAATAGTTGATTGATATGCGTTGTATCCCGACCCTCTTATGTCCGTCAACGGATTTAAAAAATTTACGATGCGTTGTTTTTGATATTCCTTAAATCCAAAAGACCATAATCCAGCAAAAGATACCAGGCCTACAATAAATACCATCAATAAATGTTTCTTTGAAATACCACTTATCAATACCATTCCTAACCAAACAAAAAATATTATAATTGCAGAACCAAAATCCGGTTCAAGAAGAATAAGAATGAAAATAACAAATGCATAAAAGCCAGAAACAAGTATATGACGCAAATTGGCAATTTCAATATGTCTTCGTGAAAAATATTTTGCCAACATTAAAATGAGCACTAGTTTAATCGGGTCAGACGGTTGAAAAGAAATTCCTCCAAAATTAAACCAGCTTTGTGCGCCTTTTATTATTCTTGCAAATAATAAAATAGCAATAAGCACTAAAATTGAAGCTAAAAAAAGAGATGTGAGTACCCCAGTTCTTCTTAAAAAACGAAAATCTAAAAAACTAAAAACAAAAAAAATAATCAAAGAAATTATTATCCATATCAATTGTTTCTCAAACAATGGGGAATCGCCCAAAAAAGAATTCATAGTAAACAAACCAACAAAAAGTATAGGAATTACTGCTCCAAAAAGAATCCAATCAACAGATAATTTTAAATTCATAATTATGGAGTAGCCAAAGGAATAATTTCAATTCGAGATGATTTTTTAGGAAAACTTTCCGGCCAAGTAAATGTAATTGGTATTGATTGATTGTCACCCAACTCATCAATAAGAGTTTTAGAAAATGCCATAGCATTATCTTCCGTATCATAAACAATGGCAGTCACTTCAATACGTGAAATTGTATTGGTGGAACGATTTTGAACTACCGCATCAATTCGCGGTGATTTATTTTCTCCGGAAAGTGTTTTTTGTATTACAATAAGCCCTAGGTCTTTATAATCAACCTTTTCCCAAGCAAGCGGTTCTTTAAATTCAAAAGTAACGATTGCCGGCAAACGTTCTCCAGCAACAATCCCCCCTTCAAATACAGGACTGGTACTATGTGGAAAAAGAAAAGTAGTTCCATTTTTTTCACTAATCAACACCCCTTTTTTATCAAAAATTTTAAAAACATATGATGCTTTTTTAACTCTACCATCGAGATTGGGATTTTGCACATAAGCAAGTAAATTATAAACACCCTTGGTCACAGGAATAGCTCTCGCCCAAACAACAAGGGGATTTAAAAATTGTGAACTACATAATTTTACACACGGTCCTCCGCAATCAACACCATACTCCCTTTGATTTTGTTTGTTATCAAAACAACTTGCTGGAGTATAGAACTTATTAAATAAAGGAAGACCAATAAATAAAACCAAAAACAAAACTGCTCCCCCTAAATAAACTATTTTTCTTCTTTTAGCCCAAACAGACATGGGATTATTGTATCATAAATTAAAATCTTAGTTCCGGCGACTAGCTACTTTTGCCCCGAAGGACTATCATCGCCTCAAGAGAGCTTAACTTCTGTGTTCGGAATGGGAACAGGTGTGACCTCTCCGACAAATCACCAGAACTAAAATTTCAATATTTTTCAGTTTTCAAAGGTAAAAATTGCGAGAAAATAATTCCGACGCTTCGGTCGGAACCCCGACTTTTTACGTCGGGGTTGTGATTTTCAAATTTCCTAATAGGAATGGGCGAATTAGTACTTCACGGCTGAATCCGTTACCGGACTTACACCTAAAGCCTATCAACGTGGTCATCTCCCACGAGCCTCATAACGATTCCTAATCTTGGGGTTGGCTTCCTGCTTATATGCTTTCAGCAGTTATCCTTTCCGAACATAGCTACAGAGCAATGCCGTTGGTACGACAGCTCTCACACCAGAGGTTCGTTCATTTCGGTCCTCTCGTACTAGAAACAAATCCCCTCAAGAATCAACGCCTGC
>CAYHTR010000021.1:0-7573 GCA_964359745.1 uncultured Candidatus Saccharibacteria bacterium
CACTTTCCATTCTTGGAAAGCTCTGTGCTTTGCACAGAGGCGTGCGTAGCACGCGTGGGGGAACGCTAGTGATTACCGATTTTGAAAATAGGTTCTAACTTGGTATAGTAAAGACACATGAATAATGAAGAGAGAATTTTGTTCATTAAAAAAGCTCCGCCGATTAAAATAATTGGAGTTATTGGTGATGAGGGTAAAACAACCACGGCCTATATGATTTATGAATTACTTAAGGATTCATATCCATTTACTGACGTTAGTGTTGATAACCCCTCTGTTTTTTTGTTCAGTGAAGAAAAAAATTGTAATTTGTTGCTTAAAAAAATCAAGCGTGAAGATATTATTATTATAGAATTTGAAGAAAGTAACATCAAAGAATTTGATGAGCTGGGGATTAATATAGATGTTATTGTGTGTGTAAGTATTTCAGATAAAGCTCATCGCAAAGAACAATTACATATTCAAGACAAAACGCTTTTTCTTAAACGACAAACATCAAATAATTTTCTTGTTATCGGCGAGGACAATTTTTCTTGTATAAAAAAATCTATTAAGTTTGGTATAAAAAGCAAAGTTATTTTTAAAGGGGCTGAAGATTTACCAAGAGAATGGAATTTTTCTTTTAAGGGATATCATAATCGTGAAAATATGGCGCTTGCTTTAGGTGTGGCAGAAATTTTTAAAGTATCAGAAGAAATGACAAAAAATGCTATAGAAAAGATAATACCACTTTCGGATAGATTACAGTATATAAAAACGATTAATGGTGTTGAAATATATAATGATGCTTTTTCCAAAACACCGATGGCTACTCTGACCGCTCTTCGTACTTTATCACAAAATAAAAATATTATTTTAATTATGGGTGGTAATGATAATGGTTTTGATATAAGATTTCTTTTATCACATGTAAATCAGTATTGTTCGGGAGTGGTATTGATTGCTGGAATTGGAACCTCGGCAGTTCATAAGGATATTTTGAGTATAGTGGGTATTACTCATGAATATGCCCACGATATTGGCGAAGCAGTAAAAAGGGGAATGGATATGACTAGAGAAGGTGATGTTCTATTATTTAGTCCCGCATTTGGATGCAAGTCAGAATCGAATCGCTCAGAAGAATTTTTAAAATATGTTTGATTGACCTTAATTCTAGATATGATATACTACATTTACCATCGTCGTAAGGCGACAACAGGTCTCTTCGGAGGCCTGTAAATGTATAAAATCTATGTATTTTAAAGATTTTGATAAATGGAATAGCGTTAAAAAACATATTCATTCTGAAGAGAGGAAAATAAGTACACGTGCTGGGGAAATTCGTTGGGTTTCGTGTGGTATCAATGTTGGTAGTGAAATAGATGGTAAAGGAGAGTCATTTACTCGCCCGATGCTCATTATTCATGTTGTTGGTTCAGTTCTTGCTCTTGTTATTCCACTTTCTACGAAAATTAAAGATATTGTTGGATATATTCCATTTGAGTTTCAGGGAAAGAAAGTTTCTCTTTGTATTCATCAAATGCGTACTATTTCACAGAGAAGAATTCTTGCTCGTAAAGGTCGAATTTCTGATAAACGATTAGCGTGGGTAAAATCAGAAATTAAAAAGTTTTTTGCGTTATAAAACCAATTAAAGATTTACATAAACAAATGTTGGTTGTTGGACTGTTTATTGTTGGTCTCACTCCAATTAATGTAATATGGCATGGAGATTACTGGGATCCCCTTTATGTATTTGTATTGGGTTACAAAATAGTGCCATTATCACGGTTAAATAAAATAACTCAATGATCGATATCGATTTTTCAAAAATTAAAAATGTTTATTTTGTCGGCATTGGTGGAATCGGCATTTCTGCTGTAGCAAGGATGATGCTTCAAAATAGTGCCAAAGTCTCTGGATCTGATATGAGTAAATCTGGAATTATTGATGAGTTGCAAAAGCTTGGCGCGATTATAAAAATTGGTCAAGATTTTAGTTTTATTCCAAAAGAAACAGAACTTATCATATACACAACAGCTATTGAACAATACGACAAAGAGCTTATGGAAAAAATAAAATCTTCTGGTATTCCATCACTTTCTTATCCTCAGTCATTAAGTATTATTTCGAAAAATAAATACACTATTGCGATTTCTGGCACACACGGCAAAACAACAACCACAGCTATGATTGCTAAGGTGCTTATAGACGCTAAAAAAGATCCTACAGTGATTGTTGGAAGTTTAATGTCCGATAGTCATTCAAATTTTATAGCTGGTAGAAGTGAACCTGCCCGACCGGACGACTCCGGTCGTTCAGGCGGGTTTTTTGTTGTTGAAGCATGCGAATATAAGAGAGCTTTTTTGAATCTTAATCCAAAAATTTTAGTGATTACTAATATTGACGCTGACCATCTTGATTATTATAAAAATTTAGATGATATTAAAAGCGCCTTTGCGGAACTTGTGGCAAAATTGCCAAGTGACGGAGTATTGATAAATAATTTTTCGGCAATTCATTTGCCTGACGGTTTTAAATTAAAGATTCCAGGAAAGCATAATATAGAAAATGCCAAAGCCGCGCTCGCTGTTGCCCGTGCACTTAATATTTCAGATGAACAAGCATTAAAATCGCTTTCAGAATTTTCTGGCACATGGCGGCGATTTGAGTATAGAGGTAAGACGAAAGAAAATGCAATTGTTTATGATGATTATGGTCATCATCCGCGCGAAATTGAAGCTACACTTCAAGGTGCACGAGAATTATATCCGACCCAAAAAATTATTGTGGTATTTCAGCCACATCTTTACTCACGCACTAAAGATCATTTAGCGGAATTTGGAAAGTGTTTCAAACAGGCAAATGAAATCATTTTATTACCTATTTTTGCTGCTCGTGAAAAAGATCCAGGAGATATTAATTCCGAAATGATAGTTGCTGAAATTAAAAAAAATATCCAACCAGCGTATTTTGTTAAAACACTTGAAGATGCAATAAATAAAACGAAAGAACTTGCTGGAAGTGATGATGTTATTTTGACTATTGGCGCAGGTGAAACAAATAAAGTAGCTGATATGTTAGTTAAATAAATTTTATGTCAACACTTTATGTTATTGGAACACCAATAGGAAATTTAGAAGACATCACTCTTCATGCCTTAAGAATACTCAAAGAAGTGGATATTATTCTATGTGAAGATACACGGGTGACGAAAAGGTTACTTGATAAATATGAAATTACCAGCAAGCAATTGACGACTTACAACGAAGAACGAAGTGGGGTTAAAATTGAAAAAATTATTCAATTCCTCAAAGAAAACAAAAAAATTGCATTAGTTTCAGATGCTGGCACACCAGGGATTTCAGATCCTGGTTCATATTTGGTGCAAAAAATTAACGAGGCAATGCCTGAGGTAAAAATAGAATCAGTGCCAGGACCGTCCGCTTTAACTACTGCACTTTCTATTGCCGGTATACCAATTTCTGATTTTGTTTTTCTTGGATTTTTGCCCCATAAAAAGGGTAGAGAAACATTATTTAAAGAAATTGCTATTTCGGAACGAGTAATGATTTTTTACGAATCTCCACATCGAATTTTGAAAACACTTGAATCGCTTCAAAAATTTGCTCCAAATAAAAGAGTAGTCATAGCCAGAGAATTAACTAAGATTCACGAGGAAATAAAAAACGGAACTCCAACAGAACTTTTAGAATTTTTTAAAAATAATTCAGAAAAAGTTCGTGGAGAGTTTGTGATAATTATCACTCCATAAAAAATTCGCCCTGAACTTATCGATGGGCGAATTTGGTGTCTAGGAAGATGTCTTTTTTTTGAAATGTTTTTCCAAGATGTGCAAAGAGTTCGGATACAATAACAGATTTGATTCTTCGTTTTCTATGAGAATTAAACACCCATCACATTCAACAACTGAGAACGTGTCAGATTTATCAAATTTCATCTCATAGGTTTGGCGGAATCGTATTTCTTCTCCGATCTTGGTGCCGAAATACTGGAAAAAGATTTTAATTGTTTTTTCGTCTTCCTCAATGGTAAACACTTGACCTCCTGATATGCTTCCATTGACGACTGTTACCCCGAATCCTCCAGAATAGAGTTCTTTTTTTTCTGAAGAAATCAATGCCTCAAATTTTTTCATTTGTTATCCTTTCTTTTATCTACCCGAAGTATAACACTATGCTATAATAAATCCATGGCTAGAAAACAATCATTATTAATATTGGGAATTTGGCTTATGGTGTTGCCGTTTTTAGGTTTTCCAAGCTCGTGGAAAACATTTATGCTTTTTTTGACAGGTGTTGTTTTAATAATTATCTATGTTCGTAATAAAACAGTAGTAGTTGCTAAAAATGAGACTTACATAGATAATAGAAACGGTATTGTTTAATTTTGGGCTGGTGTTTGCAGGGTTTGGAATTAAGGAGAGCTGTGACCTCCCGTTCTAAACTTTCTGTGATACCAGCCCTTTTTATTATGTGGATAAGTAAGCTTGACAAAAAATTAATTTAAAGTAACATATATAGTCGGATACCCTGCTTTATGCGTCAAGTCACAACTTGTGCCGTGTGGCACATAAAACCTGATGCGGAAACGCAGGAAAGGTAAAAGCAAATTGTTATGGCTAAGCACTACAGTCCGTATGATCAAGTCGACAGGAATGTTGTCTTTTCTTCAAAGATTTCCCCGCAGACGGTGAAAGAGCGGGTGCGTCAAGCGTTCGCACGTCGGCAGAAATCGCTGATGTCAATCACAGCGATTCCCAAACTCACCCCGGAAATGCGGAGAGACATCGAACTGGGTCGGCCGGTCATCAATCAGTAGCCATGTGTTCTCGTCGAGCGACGAGGAAAGCCAGCGTCCCATACGTTGGCTTTTTATATTTGTATGTTATAATTTCGTCAAATGCCTATTTCTAATGAAGATGAAAACAAAGTTACATATTTTGCCCAAACTGATGCTCGTAGTAAGCGAACTCCTTTTGGAATAAAATCAAAAGACCGCACACGACATGTTTATGTTATTGGGAAGACGGGAATGGGGAAATCTACTTTGCTTGAAAATATGGCAGTGCAGGATATTCAAAATGGGGAAGGGTTAGCTTTTATTGACCCACACGGTAAAACAGCAGAGCTTCTTCTTGAATATGTGCCAGAAAATCGCAAGAAAGATGTGCTTTATTTCGCGCCATTTGATCTAGAACACCCCATTTCTTTTAATGTATTAGAAAAAGTAGACGCGGATAAAAGACATCTTGTTGTGTATGTTCTTATGTCTACTTTTAAAAAAATATGGCAAGATGCTTGGTCTGCTAGAATGGAATATATTTTGGGAAATACTCTTTTAGCACTTTTGGAATATCCTGACGCCACTCTTTTGGGAGTAAATAGAATGTTGGCTGATAAAGAATATCGCAAAAAGGTGGTAGAAAATGTCAAAGACCCTTCAGTGAAGGCATTCTGGGTTGATGAGTTTGCAAAATACACTGAAAGATTTGCTCAAGAAGCTACACCGGCAATACAAAATAAAATCGGGCAATTTACCTCAAATGCACTTATCCGAAATATGATCGGTCAACCGCAATCGTCTTTTGATATTAGAAAAATGATGGATGAAAAAAAGATTATTATTGTAAACTTGTCAAAAGGAAGAATAGGAGAGTCAAATGCTAATCTTTTGGGCGGAATGCTTATCACAAAAATTTATCTTGCGGCAATGAGTCGAGCGGATGTGCCTGATAAAGTCCTTAAAACTTTGCCTAATTTTTATCTTTTTGTGGACGAATTCCAGTCATTTGCTAATGAATCATTTGCCGATATTCTTTCTGAAGCTAGAAAATATAAATTAAACCTAACAATGGCGCATCAGTATATTGAACAAATGGAAGAGGAAGTTAGAGCGGCGGTATTTGGAAACGTGGGAACAATGATTACATTTCGTGTTGGGTCTTATGATGCTGAAGTATTAGAAAAAGAATTTGCGCCACAATTCACAGCTGAAGATATTGTAAATCTCGGTTTTGCTCAGATTTATTTGAAATTAATGATAGATGGAATAAGTTCTCAACCTTTTTCCGCCACCACATTGCCTCCGATTAAAGAACCAGAAGTTTCAATTAAAGATAAGGTAATAGAAGAGTCACGAGCTCAATTTTCTCAATCCCGTATAGTTGTTGAAGGAAATATCAAAGATTGGCATCAGCCAGTTATTCCAGTCATTGTTCCAAAACCTAAGGCAAAAGTAGAAACACCTACACCAGCTCCAGTAGTTATTCCCAAAAAAGTGGAAATGCCCGCTCCGGCAGTGGTCATAAGGTCAGTAATTAACACAAATAAAGAACCATCTAAAAAAAATGTGGATGAGTTGCGAAAAGCACTATCTTCTGTTATGAAAAAAAATCCCAAAGAAACAGAAGCGTCAAAAGAAGTTATAAAAGAAATTCCGGAAGATGTTCTTAAAAAGATTTTAAAATGAAAAGGATACTTATATTTTCTCTTGCTTATTATCCAAAATTTGTAGGCGGAGCTGAAATTGCAATCAAAGAAATTACCGACCGACTCGGTAACGATTTTGAGTTTGATATGATTACCCTTAAGTTTTATTCTAAATCACCACGAACTGAAAAAATAGGAAATGTTAATGTATACAGAGTTGGTTTTGGCACAGAAAAATATTTTAATAAAATTTTTTATGTTTTTTTGGCTTTTATAAAGGCGTGTTCTTTAAATAATAAAAATAATTACAATTTTTCTTGGGCTATGATGTCGTATATGGGTTTCCCCGCTTTGTTTTTAAAATGGGTAAAGAAAACTCCTTTTATTCTAACTCTTCAAGAGGGCGATTCAATAGAGCACATTAAAAATCGTTGGAGAATTAAAACGGTATATTTTTTGTATAAAAAAGTTTTTAAAAATGCCATGATTATTCAAACTATTTCAAATTACTTGGCAGATTTTGCGCGAAGTATGGGATATAAGGGGAATATTGAAATAATCCCAAATGGGGTAGATGTGGCGAGGTTTATGAAACGTGGAGCATTGATTATTGAGAATGGAAAAGAAAATACCATATTAATCACTACATCAAGATTGGTGGAAAAAAATGCAGTTGGAGATATTATTGAAGCATTGAAATACTTACCGGAAAATGTGACTTTAGTAATTGCTGGTTCTGGTCCGTTAGAAAAAGTATTAAAACTACAAGTTGATTCTTATAATTTGCAGACTAGAGTTAGTTTTTTGGGGTATGTTCCACACAAAGAATTACCAAAATATTTACATTACTCTGATATTTTTATTCGTCCATCTCTTTCGGAAGGTATGGGTAATTCATTTATAGAAGCGATGGTGGCGGGCATTCCTGTAATTGCTACGCCAGTGGGAGGTATTATTGATTTTATTAAAGATGGCGAAACAGGACTTTTTTGTGAAGTTAAAAATCCAAAAAGTATTGCTCAAAAAGTTGAAAAATTAATAAAAGACAAAGAGTCTCGCGATTACATTATCAAAAATGCCCAAAAACTGGCAATTGAAAAATATGATTGGAATCTGATTGCGAAAAATATGAAGGAAAAAGT
>CAYHTR010000022.1:0-7229 GCA_964359745.1 uncultured Candidatus Saccharibacteria bacterium
AAAGAATAATTCCCATAATTCCAGTACCACCCCCGTAATTTCTAGGTAATGAGGACATCATTTTCATAATAAAATCAGCAATAATTGTAATGTTGTAACCCGAAAGCACCACAATATGAATAATGCCAGCTCGTCTAAAATCATCTTGCAATTTTGTGCCAAGCGACTGTTTTGTACCTAACAAAAGCCCGCCTTCTAGCGCCGAATAAGGTGCTGGAATAATTTTTTCAATTTGGGTCAAAAAACTGTTTTTTATTTTATAAAGAACATCTTTTATTGGATTGCCGTTATTATGAGAAATAACTAATATGTTCGGCATACTCATAGTGTAATAAATATTATCTTTTGAAAGATAAGAAACATAATCAAAAATTTTGCCAGTAGCATTATCAAAATTTTCCGGTTTCATTATTTTACCTTCCAACCTAACCATATCGCCGTATTTCACCAATGGATATGATTGAGTCCTTACAAAAATATTTGATTTTGAAGCTACAACAAAACGCAGGGTGTCATCTTTTGCTTCCGGATCAGTTGAAACAATTCCTTCAATCATTACTTTCTTCCCCATTACATTATCAAGTGTATTTTTTAAGGGATTTTCATCTTTAATATCATAACGAAGCATTCCAACTCCAAACGATGTAGTAAAAATAAAAATAATAAAAAACACCTTTTTATTCCGCCAAATTAAAAATATCAATGATAAAAAAATAATAGCTACTGCAAAAACTATCTTTGAATATACAAAACTTCTAAAAATAATTCCCGCAAAAAAACCGCCAAATATTGCGTATAAATAATCAGATTTCATAAATCGGCATAAGATGTTGCAATCTCATCTGCTCGTTCATTCCACTTCACCCCAGAATGTCCTTTTACAACATTCCACGAAATATCCTTATCTTTTGAAACTTCTAAAAGCTCTTGCCATAAATCCTGATTTAAAACATCTTTTTTGCTCGCTGTTTTCCATTTTTTAACAATCCATCCTTTTATCCATAGTGTAATTCCTTTTACCACATATTCAGAATCGGCGTTAACAATAATTTTTTGATTACTTTTAGTCGTGCGAAGCCCTTCAATAACCGCTCTAAGTTCCATTCTATTATTTGTCGTATGTTCCTCTTTTCCGCCTAATTCTTTAACTTTTTCATTATTTAAAATAACCACTCCCCACCCCCCCGGCCCAGGATTACCTCGTGAAGCGCCATCGGTGAAAATTATTACTTGATTCATCGCCATATTATACTACAAAAAAATCCACCCCTTTAAATAACATCAACTATCCGCAATCGTAATTCTGGAAAATTGCGGAACATTGATTTTTCCATAGTTGCTACCAAATTGATTTTTTCTCCACGCAAAATTGGCATAGAAAAGTTTTTTGGAGTCATAAAAAAACCGATTGCTGATACTTTTTTACCTTCGTTATTTCTAAAAATTAGTTCTAGATGATTTTTTTCTTTGCCAAACAATTTCACCTCATCAATGATGATATTTTCAAAAAGAAATAATGGTTTTTCATTGCCTACACCAAACGGAGAAAGTTGTTCAATACTGTTGTGGGTCGCCCAATTCACATCATCAACAGAAAGTTTTAAATCAACAAATAATTCATCATCTACTATTCCTTCTTTATTAAGAATTTCATACGCCTTACATAATTCATTTTCAAGCAAATGAATCTTCTCGTGAGAAATAGAAAAACCGCCAGACATTTTGTGACCACCATAAGTTAAAAATAAATCTGGCGGAGTATGTTCCATAAGTTCAGATAAGTTAATTTTTCCATCTGACCTGCAAGACCCTTTTATAAATTCCCCATCTGCTCTACCCCAAAGAAATACTGGTACATTAAATTCTTCGGCAAGATTATTGGCCACAGGACCAAGAAGAGCTGGTTTCCAATCAGGATTGCCTATAACCAAAACTTTTTTCATAATACCATCACTACCTGTTCTCTTTTTAATAACTTTTTTTACTTCTTTGGCAATAACTGCGGCAATGCTTTTTCTTTCGTCATTTATTTTATTCAAATAATCAGCAAGATTTTCTGCATCTGCTTCGTTGGTTGAAGTTAATAATTGAAACGCTTGCATTGGGTCGCCCATCCTTGAAGCAGCATTAATACGTGGAGCAATAGTAAAACCGATATCATCTTCGCATAAATATCTTTGTGTAATTTTATTTTTCTGCAAAAGTTTCTTCAAACCAATTCTTGGCGACAAACGAAGTATTTTTAAACCAAAAAAAGCCAGAGCTCTATTTTCCCCCTGTAAAGGCACCATATCAGCCATAGTTGCGAGACCTACCATATCCAAATGCCATTTTTCCATTCCTTCTTTAATTCCAAAATTATTTTTCTTTAAAATGGCCTGAATCAATTTAAAAATCACACCAGAACCGCAAAGCATATCATAAGGATAATCGCAATCTAGCTGTTTGGAATTGATAATAGCGTATGCTGGCGGAATTTTTTCAGATAGGTGATGATCTGTTATTATGACATCTATCCCATATTCTTGAGCTTTGGCTACTTGCAACACATCAGCGGTGCCACAATCAATAGTAATTATGAGATTTACATTATCATTTTTAAACTGCTCCACTGCTTCCATATTAAGCCCATAACCCTCATCGTGACGATGTGGAAAATAGTTTTCAAAATTTTTGTAACCAATTTTTTTAAAAAAATCATGAAGTATGACCGAACCAGGAATACCATCTGCATCATAATCTCCATAAATCAATATTTTTTCTTCTTTTGAAATTGCGGACAAAATTCGCTCAACCGCTTTCTTCATATCTTTCAAAAGATATGGGTCGTGTATGTCTCGTTCATAATCTGGCTTTAAAAACTTTTCTGCATCTTCTTTTTTGACAATTCCACGATGAAAAAGAAGATGGCGAACAATTTCCGGGTATGTTTCAAGTTCTTTGGTAACCTCTGAAGAAATCTCTCCTCTTACAGAATAATTAGACATAATTTCTACCTAATCTCGTAAGTGATTGAAACTTGTGAAGTGATTTTATTTGTGCCAGATGGTAATTCTAGTGTTGCGATTTCAGCGCTAGACATTCCCATTCCCATCGCTTTAGTGTAATAAATAGGTGTATAACCATTTTCGGAAAAATTAACAATACGAACAAGTGAAACACCTAAATCTTTGGCTAAACTTTCAGCATTTGTTTTAGCGTCAGTAATTGCCTTTTCTCTCGCCTGCTTAACAACATCATCATATTTATCAACATTAAAAGTTAGACCGCTTAAATTGGTCACGCCAAGTTCACCTAAACTTCCAATAATTTTCCCCGCATTACTTATTTTACGAACTTTTACATCAATCGATTCGGTAACCACATATGCTACAAGATTTTGTTTGCCAGTTTTAAGATATTCATATCGTGGGTAAATATTATAACCAGAAACTTTTATATCATCTTTGCTAACTCCTCCACTTTCAAGAAAAGAAAGAGCTTTTTTTTCACTTTTAGCAACTTTATCTTGAGTATCGCTCACAACAAGCGACTCTTCCGTAATACCAAAAGAAAATGTAGCAATATCCGGCTTTACCACAATCTCACCCTTTCCCGAAACTGCGATAGTTGTCTGTGGAGCAATATCTTTTCCGATCAATCCCCAACCCTTTACTTCTGAAACTGTTTTTGATAAAAGGAAAAGTGAAAGAAGAATAAGTGTAGCTGTAACAAAAGAATATATTTTTTCTTTATTCATATAATTAAAATTATTATTTTTATAATTGACTGGGGGTGACTACTGGGAGTTGAACCCAGACTAAGAGCTCCACAAGCTCGTGTGCTACCGCTACACCATAGCCACCATACTATTTATACGCTGGAGACTCTTCAGTTATACCATATTTATGATTAGTTAATCTAGCCATTGCGTAAAGTAAACTTGAAAGACGATTAAGATAAGCCAAAGTATGCTCCCCGACTTTAGCATCTGAACCAATCACTCTCCTTTCAGCCCTGCGAGCAATTGTCCTCGCAACATCAAATGTCGCTGCTAATTCTGTACCTCCAGAAATAAAAAAAGTTTTGATCGGTGGTAATTCTTTTTCTGCTGAATCTATGATCTTCTCAATTTCTTTTATATGTTTCTTTTCTATGGATTTTTTGGCGCCAGCAACTTCTGCTTGAATTATAAAAAGTTTTTGTTGAACATTATGAATTATTTTACTAGACGGTAAATCTGATTTCACTTTCAAAATACCGAGAAAAGAATTAATTTCATCAAGCGAACCAAGCGCTTCCGCAATAGCTGAGCTTTTTGAAATTCTTTGGTCACAACCGAATGTTTTTGTCGTACCTGTATCTCCTTTTCTTGTATAAAGCATAAAAATTAAGAAAGCAAAACTCCTCCATCTACCACAACTTGTGATCCTGTCATATAACTAGAAAGATCTGAAGCAAGGAATAAGGCAACCTTACCAATATCATCCGGCTCACCCATTCGTTTCATTGGAATTTTTAACATAAATCTTTCAATTAAAGCTTTCATATCCGAACTTACCGAACCACCAGCCCCAGTGCCTGGCGTAGCAATTCCTCCAGGCGCAATAGCGTTAACTTGAATATTATGTGGTGCAAGTTCTAATGCGGTATTTTTGGTAAATCCCCAAAGGCCGTGTTTAGAAGCATCATACACAGCAAGACCCACAGAAGAAGGATGAAGTGCGTCAATTGATGTGATATTTATAATTTTGCCACCTTTATTTTGTCTAATCATTATTTCAGCAACAGTTTTTGTAAAAAGAAAAACACTTTTTAAATTAACATTCAAAACTTTTTCAAAATCAGTGGTTTTCATTTGCATAACAGGAATTTGCGGATAGATGCCAGCATTATTAACCAGAATATCGATTCCGCCATATGTTTTTACCGAAAAATCAACAGCTTCTTTTATTTCTTGTTCACTGGTAACATCAGTTTTTACAAATACCACTTTAAAACCCTTATCATTTAATTCTTTTACTGCTTTATTGCCAACTTCTTCATTTAAATCAGCAATCACCACATTCGCCCCCGCTTCCGCTAAACGATTAGCAATACCAAAACCTATACCCATTGCGCCGCCAGTAACAATTGCTGTTTTATTGTTGAGATTAATAAGTTGTTGTAAAGATACATTTGTCATATTAATTTTAATAAATTATTAATAAAAGTGCTCGAGAGAGGATTTGAACCTCCACGCCTTGCGGCACACCCACCTCAAGGGTGCATGTATACCAATTTCATCACCCGAGCTTGGTATTTATTATTGTACCACTGTTTCTTCCACTTTTTCTACAACTGAATGTTTAGTGTCTGTTCTTTCGTCCGTGCTTCGCTTTAGCAATTTTCGCATATTATGACGAATCTCTTTTGTAGCTTTTTCTCGAACATAATATAATTTTGAACGACGCACTTTTGATCGTCTCAATACTTCAATTTTATCTATCATTGGAGAATATAGAGGAAAAATTCTTTCTACGCCAACACCGTCAATAACTTTCCTAACAGTAAAAGTCGCCCCTGATTCTGAACCATGTTTTCTAGCAAGCACAAGTCCTTCGAATGCTTGGAGTCGAGTTTTTTCGCCTTCTTTGATTTTTTGCCATACGCGAACAGTATCTCCAGATCCAAGATCTATTTTTTTTCGTTCTTCTGTATTAACTGGTGAAATGACTTTTCTTACTTCCATAATTAAAACTAATCTATCATAATGAGTTCATATTCGCAACCGCATCAATAAAATCTTTTGGAAATGGTGCTTTTATTATAATTTTTTCGCCATTAAGATTAGTAAATGTAATCTCTGAAGCATGTAGTGCTAGGCGATTAAAACCTAGCCCACAAGGCTTTTTGGGAGCATATAGGCGATCACATACAATAGGATAATGAATGGCCTTAAAATGCACCCTGATTTGATGTGTTCTACCAGTCTTTGGAATCACCTCTATATACGAAAAACCACCTCCCTTTTTGAGTACCGTATAATATGTTTCCGCTTCTCTCATTGTTCCTCTTGCCCCTCTTTGAGCCGACCAAAGTCGAAAATCATTTTTACTGCGACCAATAGGACGATTTATAATTCCTTCTTCATCTTTAAGTTCTCCATAAACAAAGGCGTTATATTTTTTATGCACTTCTTTGTTTTGAAATTGTTCTTTTAAATATTGATAAGATTTATTATTTTTAGCGATTATAAGAGCTCCTGATGTTTCTTTATCAATGCGATGCACGATACCAGGACGATTAATTATTGCGCTATCTGTCATTACAATTGGCTCTCCCACGTCTTTTATTTCAGGATATTTTTCTAAAATCCAATCAACAAGCGTTTCTTCTTCTCTTTTACCGTCACCATGTACAACCAACCCCACAGGTTTATTTATAGCTACAAAATCGTCATTTTCATAAAGAATTGAGATTTTCATACTATTTTCCATTCCTTCGCTCGCGTTTTGAAAATTGTTCAAGGATTTTTAAAAATTCTTCTTCAGTAAATGCTGGCCAATAGGTTTTCGTAAAAAAAAGTTCACTATAGGCAACTTGCCATAATAAAAAATTAGATAATCTTTGTTCTCCACTTGTTCGTATTACTAAATCTGGATCTGGAATATCTTTGGTCCATAAATAACTGTCGAAATTTTCTTCCGTAATTTGGTCTATCTTACCGTCCTTTGCAATTTTTTTTATAGCATTTACAATTTCACTTCTCGCACCATATGATACTGCCAATGCAAGAGTAATCTCCCCACCCTTCGTCATTTCCTCAACTTTTTTTATTTCCTCCTGTATATCTTCAGGTAATCGTGCAATTTCCCCAATAATTTTTATACTTATCTTTTCTTTTTTCAATTCAACAAGCTCATTTTTAAGCGCAAAACGAAAAATATCCATCAGATAATCAACTTCCTCTTTTGTTCTTTTCCAGTTTTCAGTTGAGAAAGCGTAAGCAACAACATATTTCACTTCCACTTTATGCGCCCATTTTACAACATTTTTTAATGTATCATATCCTGCCTTATGCCCAGAAAAAGCAGGCAAACCTTGTTCTTTTGCCCATCTGCGATTGCCGTCCATAATAATACCTACACATTGTGGATTTCTTTGTTCCATATAAGAATGTATTCTACATTATATTTGGAAAAAACGAAAATATAGGATACTATATTTTCATACGCGGGATTACCCGCCCGAACGACCGAAGTCATTCG
>CAYHTR010000023.1:0-5836 GCA_964359745.1 uncultured Candidatus Saccharibacteria bacterium
CTTAAAACCCTAATTTTTCCATTAATTTTTGCCCCAAGGGTTCAATATGTTCTTCTTCTGGAAGAAATGCAAGAAGCATATCACGTGCGATATTGGCGTCGATTGCGGTATCCATAGGAATTATTATAAGAGGCGCTAGAAGTTTTTTTGATTTAATAATTATCTTATGTTCGTGTTCATCAATCCAAAATGAATCAAGCGTATTGAATGGATAAATAAAATTATTAGCAGAAATCCCACGATCGCTTATTTCACAAGAAAGGGTTTGGGGGGTTTTTGCTGAAACAAGACAGAGTGCAAAAGAAGAAATTATTATAAAAATAGCAAAAAGAATGTTGTTGAAAATAATGGAAGTAGTAGCAATAGAAATTGTAATAATCCCCACTGCCCAATACCAATCAGAGTTTTTGTAACTATGTTGATGCTCAAGTACGCTCCATTCTAATTGTGTGCGAGCCATGGGTATATTCTAACACAGTTTCTTTAAATGACTGTTGAAAAATAGTTCCAAATATGTCATTATCTCTAGGTTAATGGAGGAACGAGCAATAAAGAGATCTTTGTAAATTATATGGTATACTGGATGAGTGCCTGAGAAACATAAAAGAAATCCAAATATTAAATGTGCTGTATGCGATAAACCTATCTATCGAAGACCATGTCAAATAGAGAAAAGTATAGGTCGATTTTTTTGTAGTACAGTATGTCATGGAATCTATTCTAGAAAAGAGAATCCTTGTTTGGTATGCGGTACACCTATTTTGGCAAGTCTACATAAAAGGACTTGTGGTAGAGGATGTTCAAATAAGCACAGAGCAGGCATAAAATATGGACGCAATAGTCCGAAAAGTATAGTAAAATCGCAACAGGCATTAAAAATGAGATTACTATATATCAGAGGAAAAATTTGTGGAAGATGTAATTACGATAAATATGAAATATTACAAGTACACCATAAAGATAGGAATAGAAAAAACAACAATCTTAATAATCTGGAATTAATTTGTCCAAATTGCCATTATGAGGAGCATTTTTTAGAAAAAAGTTGGTTGAGAAATGTAATTGAAAAGTAAAATATTGTTCATAAGGCGGAGGAGTGGCTCGAGTGGTTGAAGGCACCGCTCTTGAAAAGCGGAAGGCTCGCAAGGGTCTCGTGAGTTCGAATCTCACCTCCTCCGCTTTGTGAAGAATTGAATGAAATCGAATACTTTAAATGGTATATTTGAGCTGTTTAAGATATGATTAAACAATGCGACTTATGGGAATTGATTATGGTTCAAAGCGAGTAGGGATTGCACTTTCGGATGAAGGTGGAAAATTCGCTATGCCGTTTATTGTCCTTGATAACTCTAAAAAAATGACAGAAGAAGTGATTGAAATTGCTAAGAAAAATGGAGTAAAAGAAATTATATTAGGCGAATCAAAAAATTATAAGGGAGAAGCCAATGCGATTCTTGAAGATAGTTTAAAATTTAAAGAAGAGCTTGAAAAATTTGGTTTTCTAATTCACCTTGAGCCAGAATTTATGACATCAATCGCAGCAGAAAGATTTCAGCCCCGACGCCAGCAGGGTCGGGGCTCCGACCGAAAGCGTCGGAGGGTAAATCATATGCTAGATGCATCCGCGGCGGCATTAATTTTACAAAGTTTTCTAGATAAACAAAAAAACAAATGATTACATATGAGGATTTTAAAAAAGTGGAAATATGTGTGGGAAAAATATTATCGGCAGAAAAAATTCCCGATACTGATAAGTTACTTAAATTAATGGTTGATTTTGGGCTACAACCATCAGTAGACGGTTCGCTTGAACATAAAGATATTCGGCAAATTGTTTCCGGAATATCTATGTATTTTCCAGATCCGATTGCTTTGGTGGGGAAAAAATGTATGTTTGTAACAAATCTTGAACCGCGTATAATTAAAGGGATTGAATCAAATGGGATGCTTTTTGCTTTATCAACCGCCGAAGGAGTTTTTTCTTTACTTGAACCAAACGATTTAATTCCACCCGGCACTAAAGCTAAATAATATGGAACATTTTTTAGATCCTATTTTTATAATTAAGACACTGGGAATTTTAGGGGTTTTTGCTATTATTTTTGCCGAATCTGGTTTGTTTTTTGGTTTTTTTCTTCCAGGTGATTCGCTTTTATTTACTGCCGGATTTTTGGCTTCGCAGGGTTATTTAAACATTGTATTTCTTATGATCGGTTCGGCATTTTGTGCAATAATTGGTGATAGTGTCGGGTATGCTTTTGGGAAAAAAGTTGGTCCAGAAATTTTTTATAAAGAGGACTCAATATTTTTTCATAAACATCATATTGAAAAAGCTAGAAATTTTTACGAAAAATACGGCAAAAAAACCATTGTTTTAGCTCGTTTTGTGCCAATTGTTAGGACTTTTGCACCGATTGTGGCGGGAGTAGGAGAGATGAAGTATAAAACTTTTTTATCTTTTAATGTTATTGGTGGAATACTTTGGACATTTTCACTTAGTTTTTTGGGTTATTGGCTTGGAAATGCTATTCCTAATGCCGATAAATATCTTCTTCCTATCATTTTTGTTATCATTATTTTGTCATTTATTCCCATAATTGCGGAATTTTTAAAGAAAAAAGTGTAGTATAATAAAGTAACTTTATTATGTTTACAAAAAGTTTTTTTAATTTTCTCCCACCACCAGATTTTTTGCGTATGCCACACGTTGGTCTTTACATATCTGATGAAGCTATTCGTTTTATTGAATTATTGCAAGGAAAACAAGGGCTTGAGTTGGGTCGTTGTGGAGAAAAAGTCTTATATCCTGAAGTAGTTCAATCCGGATATATAAATGATACTAATGCGCTTATTAAAGCTTTAAGTGAATTTAAAAAAGAATTTGGACTTCATTTTATTCATACCGCATTACCGGAAGAGAAGATATATTTGTTTAAATTGAAGATCCCAAATGTTGATGAAAAAGAAATTCGCACGAATATAGAATTTCATCTGGCGGAAAATGTTCCAATTTCACCAAATCAAACAATATTTGATTATGAAATAATTGGAGATGGTAGTGAAAAGGGGACTATTGAAGTGAATGTTTTGGCGTTACCTGATAAGGTTGTTAATACATATTTGGAAGTATTTATTGAGTCAGGTCTAGTTCCACTCCAATTTAAAACCGAAGGACAAGCTATTGCGTCTGTTTTTATAAAGAAAGGAGATAATGGTACGTATATGATTGTTAATACTGAAGAAAAAAAAACAGGCATATTCATAATTAGTGGGGGGTTGGTGCGTTTTTCATCAACTATTGTTAATAAAGAAACATTAAAAAATGAAATTGATAAAATTCGTCTTTTTTGGGATGCAAATGATGGTAAAGAAAGAAAAATAGAAAAAGTTATTATCCCCATTAATCCTTGGACGAATGTTTTTGATTTAAATAAATATATACCTTCCCTTGAATCCGATAACGCACTAAAATACGCTGTGCCTATAGGTTTGGCATTATTTTAATTTATTAAAATGTTTAATTTACTTCCAGAAAAATATAAGAAAAAATTAAAAAGTGAATATAATATTCGCCTAACGATCACAGTTTTTTTATTTAGTTTTTTTATTTTTTTGGTTGCATGTTTTTTTCTTCTACCTTCTTATTTATTATCTAAGACAAAGGAAAATGAAATTGAAAATCGTTTTGATAATATGAGTTCTAAGAAGCCAGATAAAACAAATACGGAACTTAGTGTTGTTTTACAAAATACAAAAAAACAGCTTACTATTTTAAATAGTATTGATAATGTTTCTTTTGTGGAATCTTTAAAAAAAGTAATAGTGAAAAAAGTGCCAGGTATTGTGATAAATAATCTAGCAATAAATGAGACAGGCTCAATATGGAAAATATCTGTTTCAGGTATTGCTTCCAATAGAGATGTTTTAATTTTATTTAAAACATCTCTTGAAAGCGAAAAAGCGTTTAGTGGGGTTGATTTGCCATTTTCCAATCTTGCCAAAAATAAGGACATTCCATTTACAATTACAGTTCGCGGAACATTAAAACAATGAAAAACAATAAATCAAATTTGATAATTCTTATTTTTCTAGGATTGCTTAATGCGACGGCGATTACCTCTTATTATATTTTATTTATGAATATTAATAATAAAAACGATCATATTTCTGAAATTACACAAAATATAAACAATAATTATCAAATAAGTAACACACGAACCTCTTTAGAAAATCTTGTTGCTAATACAAGTGAAGATAGACAAAAACTATACACTTATTTTATAGATAAAAATGGTACTGCGAAGTTTCTTGAAATGATAGAGAGTTTGGCTAAAGAAAGGTCTCTTGAGTTTAATGTCAAATCTGTAGGCATAGATGATACTATAAAAAACAACGCTTCAACTACTATAGCTTTTCTTGCTCTTCAACTTGAAACTAAGGGTTCGTGGAATAATATAATGAATTTTTATTCAATGCTTGAAACCTTGCCATATAAAACAAAATTCATAACAATGCAGATTACAAAAGATACAATTACTCCAAATTGGAATGGGGTCGTTAATTTTAGCACAGCAATTTTAAAATAATATGAATAATAATTCTTACAGAGATTGGTTAATTATCACAACATCTTCTTTTGTTGTTTTGCTTATATTTATTTTTTTAAGCATATATATATTCAATGCAGTAGATAATATCGGGTCTTCTGATGCTGTTACTCAAGGGGTTAGTAATACAAAAATGCTTGATAGAAAAGCTCTTCAAAATACGGTAAATGATTTTTCTACTAAAAAACTTAATTTTGACGAATTACGCAAAAATCCAGTTCATTTTGACGATCCGTCACTATAGTGTAATCTATTGTTATATGTCTTCGTAGTTCAACCCCGACGTTTGAGTACAAAGTCGGGGCTCCGACCGAAGCGTCGGAGTGGATAGAAAAAATGTCAGGATTTGTATACATATTAAAAGATGAAAAAGGGAAATTCTATATCGGTAGCACGATAGATATAAAGCGTCGGATAAAAGCTCATCAAAATGGACATACGCAAACTACTCATCGAATGGTTAATCCAATACTTGTCTTTACACAAAAATATGACACTCTCGAACAGGCACGAGGTATTGAGAGAAAATTGAAAAAGCTTAAAAGAAAAGATTATATTGAGAAAATTGTGAAAGAGGGTTATATTAAAGTTATGTCTTCGTAGTTCAACGGATAGAACAGCGCTCTTCTAAGGCGTTGATAGAGGTTCGATTCCTCTCGAAGACACCAGTGATGTAGTTCAACCCCGACGTTTGAATACAAAGTCGGGGCTCCGACCTAATGCGTCGGAGTGGATAGAACAAAGCTCTTCTAAGGCTTTGATGCAAGTTCGATTCTTGCCGGGAGCACAAAATTAGAAATAGGATATCCACTTTACTTGTTTTTTAATGTGATATAATAAAATGGAGGTTAATTATTATTAGTATTTATTAATTTAATAAAAATTATCATGAAAATGCATACAATTACATTCATTCTGCTTATAATCGGTGGTTTGAATTGGTTATTAGTTGGACTTTTTAGTTGGGACATTGGTGCTTTGTTTGGAGGACAAGCTAATGGAATTTCAAGATTAATTTATATACTTGTAGGTATTTCAGCTGTTGTTGAGCTTTTGAGCCACAAGAAATGTTGCAAGAATTGCGGTTCTGGAGCACAAACAATGTAATTTTTAATTTTTTTAGAAACAAAAAACACCTCAACAATTTTGTGAGGGGTGTTTTTTGTTTCTAAAAGTGTCTCTATTGTACCAAACTCGCACCTATTTCCAAAACAAAGTGAGGTAATGAC
>CAYHTR010000024.1:0-5199 GCA_964359745.1 uncultured Candidatus Saccharibacteria bacterium
AACTAAAAGAAAGCTTGGAGCTTTTAAAAGATTATAAAAATATAATTTACACTCTCGGTGGACACCGACTCGAAGATTTTAAAAATAGAGATATGATTATAAAATCCGCAGGTGTGCCTTTAGATTCAATATACATTACGGAAGCGCGGAAAAATAAAATACCGATAGAAATGAGTACTTCGCTTTTTGCGCAACTTACACCAGCGACAATCGTGGGGATTACTGGTACGCGTGGAAAGTCTACAGTTACTCATCTGTTGTATGAAATTTTAAAAGTGGCATTTCCCCAAAAACAAATTTTCCTTGGCGGTAATGTTAAAGGAATTGCAACATTGCCTTTATTAGAAAAAGCTAAAAAGGGAGATATTGCAGTACTTGAACTTGATTCGTGGCAACTTCAAGGTTTTAGTGAGGCAAAAATCAGTCCGCATATCGCTGTGTTCACAACTTTTTTCTCGGACCATTTAAATTATTATAAAAATAATCTTGACCGATATATGGAAGATAAGGTAAGTATTTTTATTAATCAAAAATCTGAGGATTTTTTAGTATTAGGAAGTCAGGTGTCAGAAATAGTATTGTCAAAATATAAAAAAATAATAAAATCAAAAATAATTATTCCTAATATTGCTTCAGTCGCCAAAATTAAGTCAAAACTTTTAGGAGAGCATAATAAATATAATATTTCTCTAGTAATTGCGACTGCACGAATTTTAAATGTGTCAGATGATATTATAAAAAAAGTTGTGGAAAGTTTTACAGGAGTTTCTGGACGACTTGAGCTTGTACGAACCATTAATGGTGTAAATATTTACAATGATACTACTGCGACTACGCCGGAAGCGACAATTGCTGGACTTGAAGCTTTTGATAAAAATATTATTCTTATAATGGGCGGGGCGGATAAAAATCTTGATATGACTAAACTTATTTCACTTATTCCTAAACATTGCAAGGAAGTTTTCGTGCTTCCAGGTACGGGAACAGAGAGAATTAAGAATAAACTTAAAACATTGCGAAATGTAGATATTACATTTGTAAAAACATTAGAAGAAGCAGTAAAAAAAGCGTTTAAAATAGCAAAATCTGGAGATAGCTTGCTGTTTAGCCCCGCTTTCGCTTCTTTTGGGATGTTTAAAAATGAATTTGATAGGGGAGAGAAGTTTAATAAAATAGTCCTTGACATTTGTAAACCAGTATGTTAGCATCATGCGAAATGGTTATCAACTGAAGGTCGTGAAGAAAATCTTCAATTCCAATATCAACGAATTAGTGACGACAGTTTTGATATCTCTCTTTTCATTCCGACGCGGATTCTGGATAATGGATATCTTCTGGTTGCGGATGCTAAAGGGGATATCGAAGGGTTAGACCTAAGGAATAAAACCCCGATCGAAGGCAAGGATATTTTCGCCTTGTTAGGTAAGATTCAGTCGAATGATGTGGTCAGTCTGAAAGACCCAACAACGTGGTCGATCGACTGGTCGGACAACTCGAACAATAGTGTCAACTTCTACAAGTCCAATGGTCAGGTCTATGGTCGGTTTCCGGTCATTGACTTCAAGACTGCTGGCTTCAAAGGAGTGATTCTCCCCAAGGTCAAAGTTTGGGGGACGGAACAGACAATGTTACCGTCCAAGATTGTCATCAAGAAGATCTTTGGGTCAAGCCCCATGGGCATTGGTGAAGAGCGAGACCTTCTGTTTTCGCCGTCTGAAGGCGGGTACATCTTGGATGTGCCAGATGGCGGTTATTACATCGAAGTCAAATTCGACTCTGTCCTAGACTTTGGACAGGACCAGAGTGGCGGTGGAAAAGGATAACATTGGTTTGAAACGCAGCCGCATATTCGTCCAAGTGGATGGGTATGCGGTTTTTTGCTTTTATAATGAAAATCCTCCCCAACCCCTCCTTTATAAAGGAGGGGCAACTCGAAGAGAGGGGTGGATTTTCTTGCATTTTTTAATGAATTAGGATAGAGTATTTTCACTATGTCACAAGAACGACTCATAAAATTAGTTTGCAAGGATTGCAAGCGAATGAACTATATGTCAAGCAAGAATAAGAAAAAAGTTGAGCGAAAAATCGAGCTCAAGAAATTTTGTAAATGGTGCAAGAAAAACACTATTCATAAGGAAGCAAAGAAGTAATTTTGCAGGCGATGGAGGAATCGAACCCCCGACAACGGTTTTGGAGACCGTAGTTATACCACTTAACTAATCGCCTTTTTACACAATAAGATAATATCATCTTTTTCATTAATATTAAACCACTTTATTCTCTTATCTCTCTTAAACCAAGTCATTTGGCGTTTGGCGTAATGCCATATTTCAATTTGGAGTTTCGTAATCATTTCTGATTTTGTGACCCTGTTTTGTAAATAGTAGGCGAGATAACGGTATTCTAAACCGAGTTCCTCCATTCTTTTCCACGATAATCCTTTTTTGTGAAGATTTTCTACTTCTTCAATCATTCCCATTTCTATTCTGGATAGTAATCTTTTATTAATATTTTCTTTTAACTTTTCCGGCGAAATATTAATCCCAATTTGCAATGTATCAAAAACTAAACACTCGGTGTTTGGTTTTGAGTTTTGAGGGACTTTGCCGAGAGATTTGACGATTTCAATAGCACGAATGAGGCGGACTTTATTTTTTGAATCAATTGAGGAAGCACGAGTTGGGTCTAATTTTTGAAGCATTGCGAAAAGTGTTTCGGTAGATTCTTGTTCAAGTTTTTTGCGTAATTTTGGATCAGGCGCAACATCAGGCAATACAACTCCATCTATAAGCGAATGTATGTAGAATCCAGTGCCACCGCAAATGATAGGGGTATGGCCTCGTGAAAAAATCTCCGAGATTTTTTCACGGGCTAACTTTTGATAATCTGCCACACTAAAACGATTTTTTGGATTTGCAACATCAAGCAAATGATGTGGTATTCCACACATTTCTTTTTTTGTGATTTTTCCAGTACCAATATCAAGTCCTTTATAGACCTGTCGCGAGTCGGCGGAAATTATTTCTCCATTAAATTTCTTCGCTATTTTGACTGCAAGCATGGATTTGCCAGAAGCGTTAGGACCGAGGATTACTAGAAGTTTTTGCATTGTGCTGGGAGAGGGAATTGAACCCTCATGATGTTGCCATCGCGGGATTTTGAGTCCCGTGCGTCTGCCAATTCCGCCACCCCAGCATTTGTTTAAGTGTATGATAAAAATGCAAAAGTAGCAAAAGCAGAAAAGCTATTTTTATAAGTCCTCGGATCTCCTCCTTTAAGTCGGCCAGACTTCTAAAATAGCTTTTCTGCTTTTGCTTATGTGTTATAATATTTTCATGACCTCTCAATTTTATGGCGATTCAATTTTTTGGATTGAAGTAGAAAAAATTAAACCCAATCCATATCAACCACGACGCGAGTTTGATGAAGCTCGACTTAAAGATTTAGCAGAATCTATTCGTATGTATGGAATTCTTCAACCGCTTGTTGTAACTAGAAGAGAATTTGAAAAAGAAGGTGGTGGACTTGCGGTGGAATACGAACTCATATCTGGTGAAAGGCGCTTGCGAGGAGCAAAAATTGCTGGTTTGGCGCAAGTGCCGACTATCATTCGCAACAGTGAAGAAGATGCTAGGGTAAAACTTGAACTTGCTATTATTGAAAACTTGCAAAGGGAAGATTTGAACGCAGTTGATCGCGCCCGTGCCTTTGAACAATTGGTCAAGGAGTTTAATATGAAGCATACTCAGATTGCGGAAAAGATGGGAAAAAGTCGAGAATATGTTTCAAACTCGCTCCGTATTCTTTTGTTGCCAGAAGAAATTATCAATGCTCTTTCAGAAGGCAAGATTTCTGAAGGTCATACCAGACCGTTGCTTATGCTTGATAATCGTCCGGAAGAACGAACTACTCTTTTTAAAGAAATTATGTTTAAAAAACTTTCGGTCAGGGAGTCGGAAGGCATTGCTAGAAAGATTGCGGTTGAAAAAACGCGAAAAAAGGAAAACTTTTTTGACCCAGAGGCAGTTGAAATGGAAACAAAACTTACAGAATCGCTAGGAACCAGAGTGCGTATTGAAAAAAGAGAAGTGGGAGGCAAAATCACCATTGATTTCTTTTCAATTGATGATTTGAGGGCAATTTACGCGCTTGTAAATTCAAATAAAATAAAAACACCAATGGAAATGATGGAACGCTTTATTGCTGATGGCGCAAAACCAATTGACGATCGTTCAAGAGAAGAAATAAAAATTGAAGAAAACAAAGAAGAAGATATTTATTCAGTTAAGAATTTTGTAGTATAAAAATTAAAACAAACTTTCAACAACAGCTTTTACATCAGCTCCGTCCGCTTTACCTTTAAGCTCTTTCATTATTGCCGACATAAGGGCGCCGGTTTTTGTTTTATCTGTAACTTTAAGTTCTGCTTTTTTTGCTTCAGCTACTTTTTTAATATCCTTCTGACTCATCATTTGTGGCAAGTATGTTTCAAGTATGACTAGTTCAGCTTTTTCGTCATCTGCCAAATCTTTTCTTCCGCCTTTAGTAAATTGTTCAATGGAATCTTTGCGTTGTTTAACTAATCTTCTTATAACCGTCAATGTTTCATCGTCTTTTAATTCTGTATCGGTAGTTTTTTTAGCTATTAATTCAGTTTGCAACCCAGCAGAAAGATTACGCAAAGCATTTAATTTGATAGCATCTCTAGCTCGCATGGCGTCTTTTATTTGATTTTTTATTTCATTATGAATGGACATATTTATATTGTAGCATATTCTGATATAATTACACTATGGAGACAATTACTTTTTTCGTAATAATTCTTTTTATTATCAATCTTGTGTTGATATATTTACTTTTTAAACGTGGAAAAATAGAATTACCCAAACAAGATGATACTGGTTTTAAGCTTATTCTTCAACAGGTAAATGAGTTAGCTAGGACAGTTGATGTTAAAATGGGTCAAACTGCTCGTGATATGGGTGATGTGGTCCATAGACAATTTTCAGAATCTCAAAAGCTTATTAAGGAAGTGACTCAAGGTTTAACAAAGTTGGATGAGACGAATCGTCAAGTAGTTTCTTTTGCCGATCAATTGCAAAATTTGCAGGATATTTTAAAAAATCCGAAACAGCGGGGAATATTAGGCGAATATTATTTGGAAACATTATTGAAAAATGTTTTACCACCCGGAAGTTA
>CAYHTR010000025.1:0-4859 GCA_964359745.1 uncultured Candidatus Saccharibacteria bacterium
AATTATAATAGGATGGTAGAAGAGAAAAATCCATTAGAAAAAGAAAGGATGGAAAAAGCGTTTAGATCTGATTTAAAACTACGAATTGATGAAACTGCAAAATATGTAAAACCATCGGAGGGAACTATGGATTTTGCTTTTATGTTTATTCCGCACGAAGCTATTTATTATGATTTACTTGTTGCTCAAGTGGGTGGAATAAAAATAAACACTCGTGATTTGATTGAGTATGCCTTCAAAGAAAAGCATGTGCTTATCGTGTCGCCGACTTCTTTTTTGGCATTTTTGCAAACAGTTCTTCAAGGTCTTAAAGCACTCCAAATAGAGGAGACGGCCAAAGATATTATTGTTAGAGTGGAACAACTCGGAAAGCATTTGAAAAGTTTTGAAGATTATCATAATAAACTTGGCGCTTCACTAGGCACTGTTGTTAGTCATTTTAATAATTCAAGCAAAGAATTTAAAAAAATTGATAAAGATGTATTACGAATAACTGGGATATCGCAAGAGATTGAAACTATTGCTATTGATAAACCGGACATTGAAGAATAGTTATTTATGCAACTTATTATTGATACATTTAAAAATACTGGAACGCTTCATCACGCCTATTGTATTGAAGGAAAAAGGGAAGAAGTTTTGCTTGAATTGTATAAATTTCTTGAAAAAGATTTCAAAATTAAATTGCTTGGTAATCCTGACCTTTGGGTTCGCCAGTATGACACATTGACTATTGACGATAGCAGGGAAATAAAAGAATTTCATCTCTGTAAGTCATTTGACGAATCTGGCAAAAAAATTTCCATAATTTCCACCAATTTTATTACTCGTGAGGCCCAAAACGCGCTTCTGAAAATTTTTGAAGAGCCGTTTCCGGGTAATTATTTTTTTATTATTACTCCTTCGTCCGAGATATTTATGCCGACATTGCGTTCGCGACTTATGTTTTCTTCTTTTTCATCTATCTTAAAAATAAATGATAATGCTAAAAAATTTGTAAAATCTTCTATTTCAGAACGACTAGCGATGGTAAAATCGCTTGTTGAAGATATTCAAGATGAAAAAAAATCAAAAGCGGACGCAATTGAATTAGTAAATGGAATTGAATGCGAGCTTGTTGCTAAAAAAGATTTCCGTCGTATAGAAGAAATTATCAAATTAAAAAACTATCTCTCCGACCGCGCCCCTTCAGTCAAAATGATTTTGGAACATATAGCATTGATTATATAATTTTATATTTTTTTTACTTGACATATTTTCTGTATTTGCTAATATAATAAGTATTATGGCTTCGGCCTCCGAGAAACCCCGCTTTTGCGGGGTTTCGATTTTATATACTATTCTTAAAAACTGTCATAATCCTGTTGAAATCATCTATGGAAATTAAATCAACTTTTCTTAAAAGTCTCTTATTACTAATAACTCTAGCTTGAGTTAGTTTAACCCATACAGGTTTTTTTTCATACTTTCCCGTTTTTATATTTTTTATTTTTACAAAAATCTTATAATGAAATTTATCATTCTTTTCTCTACTTGTAACGGGCAATACAAACATTGTTTCTCTGCTATAAACACTTATAACCAAGACTGGTCTTTCGAAACTACCATTTTTACCATCTATTTCTGCTCCTAAGTTTACTCCTAGAGAACACCACCAGACTTCTCTTGGGTGTGCGAAAATTTCCCTATTTTCTTTTTCAAAAATTTTCTTAAGATTATTCCAACTATCAAAATCTTTTTTCATAATTATCACTTTTATATTATCAAATGTTAACTATAAATCAAAATATGATATAATACATATATGTACGACTTTTTAAAGTTCAAACAAAAAATAAAAGAGAATGAAGAATGGCTGAAAAAGGAATTTGCTGGGGTGCGAACTGGACGTGCCAATCCTTCGCTTCTTGATGGTATTTTAGTAGAATCATATGGTTCAAAAGTGCCTATAAATCAGGTGGGTAATATTTCCGTTGAAGATTCCAGAAATATTCGCATCAGCCCTTGGGATATGTCTGTAGCAAAAGAAATTGAAAGAGCTATTGGTTCGGCAAATCTCGGCGTTGCAGTGGCACTTGATGATAAAGGGGTGAGAGTTTCTTTTCCAGAATTGACTGCTGAAAGAAGAGGGCAAATTGTAAAAATTGCAAAAGAAAAACTAGAACAAGCTAAGGTTTCAATAAGAATCCAGCGAGATGCGGTTATTAAAGATATCCAAGCAAAAGAAAAAGAGGGTGGTTTAGGTAAAGATGATGTCCTTCGTTTTAAAAATGAATTACAAAAAAATGTTGATGGAGCAAATAAGGCGTTGGAAGAATTATTCGCAAAAAAGGAAAAAGAGATTAGGAATTAGGTAGTTAGGAAATAGCTTATTAAATAAGAAGATGATATCAATAATAATATTTTTAATAATTTTGGCGGCACTTGTTTTGGTTCACGAGTTTGGACATTTTATTGTGGCAAAAAAATCGGGGATTAGAGTTGATGAATTTGGGCTTGGATTTCCACCTAGAATTTGGGCAAAAAAATACGGAGAAACCACTTATTCATTAAATTGGATACCGTTTGGAGGGTTTGTAAAAATTTTTGGTGAAAATCCAGATACAGAGTCAATGACTGGTCCTGACAGTAGCAGAAGTTTTGTTAATAAAAACCGTATGATTCAAGCAGTGGTGCTTATTGCTGGTATCGCTTTTAATCTTCTTTTTGCTTGGATTTTAATCTCACTTTCTTTTATGACCGGAATATTAGCTTCATCTTCTGATTATGCTCAGTATGGAAATTATTTTATAAATCCACACACTGCTGTTATTGGAGTTAACAAAGGAACACCTGCGGATTTGGCGGGTATAAAAGCTGGAGATGCTATTTTATCAATTCAAGATAATGTTACAAAAGACGAACTTCGTGGAAGTGCTGTGAATGTTATGGCAGTTCAGAATTTTATTTCTTCTCGCACAAACAAAAATTTGATTTTAACTATTGAACGAGGAAAAGAAACAATTAAAAAAACTATTATGCCGAAAGGAGGAATCGTAGAGGGCAGGGTAGCTATAGGTATTGCAATGGATGATGTCGGCACTTTATATTTGCCTATACAAACAGCTGTTTGGGAAGGCGCTCGATTGACTGGACATATGATAATCGGTGTCGGACTGGGTCTTGGTAATTTTATTTATCATATTTTTACAGGTAGCGCTAATTTTTCATCCGTTTCTGGTCCGATAGGAATTGTTGGTCTTGTTGGTGATGCCACAAAACTGGGATTTTCATATCTTTTGAGTTTTACCGCTCTTATTTCAATTAACCTCGCTCTTATAAATCTTGTTCCTTTTCCAGCACTGGACGGCGGACGACTTCTATTTGTGCTTATTGAAACTATTCGTCGCAAAGCTATTTCACCTAAAATCGCCAATTTATTCAATACAATTGGCTTTGCTCTACTTATTATTTTAATGTTGGTTGTTACTTATAGAGATATTTTGAAATTGATAAACTAGCTCTTGACATAACTATATTTATTTGCTACTCTATAAAAGTATAGTTCTTTGTTATTAACGGACTAACCGCAACCGCCGGAGCGAATCTGGCAAAAAAAAGAAAGGATGGATCCGATGAAAAAAACATTGGCGCCGTCTACAGTTGTTACCACTCGAGATTCCAAAGGTCGGCATTTCATCTCCACTGTGGAAGATGCTTATGACAAGGCTGAGCTTGGTGAGGAAGAAGCCCAAAGGGTAAATGAAGCGGAGGGCCTAGCTGACCTTATCACAAACTTCATCGCCGAAAACCGCACGACCGACAAGTTCAAGGACGAAGAGGTGAAATCGAGCTACAGCTATCTCTCCGGCTACAAACCGAAGGGATTGAACGAGCAATGCAATAAACTCCGCGTCCTGTTCTCCGGCATCGGCTTCTGCAATCAAGATTTGCTCGCGCAGATCGAGAAAGGCGAAGTCGAGTTGCCGAAGCACGCCGAAGGCTGGTTTGCCATCCCCAACTGGATGAAGAACCCGAAGATTTTCGGCACAACCTACAGCGAAGCGGTTCAGAAGGTGCTGAACATGATCAAGCAAATCCGAAATGGCAAGTTCGAAAACTACCGTGAGGGACAGCTTGACGAGAAGCGTCTCCGTCAGTTGGCACGCACGCAGAAGTTCTTCCGAGACCTTTCGGAATCCCAAGGCAATCCGGACATCCTGATTGTGCCCGCCCAGTTCGGCATTCGTCATCGTGGCCGTTCCGTTCGTCGTGCTCGTGAGGTTTTTCTGACTAACGAGTTTGGTCTCGGAGCGTTCGCTGTTGGTATCATGATCCTGACTCATCCGGAACGCTTACAACACTACGATGATCTTTACATTGATTGTGCTGGTGATGAGTATGACGATCCGGGCTCCGATGTCCGCTTCGACCGCGCTCCCTACTTCCGCTTCTTCGACGGCAAGGTCAAGTTCGGCACGGACTATGTCGGCAATGCCGACGACCGCTATGGGTCGGCGTCTGGTCTCGTTCCGCAGCAGTGATCCTCGACGCTCGAATCCTTGAATCTTTTGAGTCCTCTCTTTTGATTCTTGAATTCGCGGCAAAAAATTTCAGGGTTATCCACAGCGTGGGTAACCCTGATTTCTTTTTATACGAAAAATAATTATTTTGCTATACTTACATGTGAGTCTAGGCTCATGCACGGTCGTTCACGGATTGCCGTCGCCGAACTCTTTCTTTTTTGCCTGCCCGCCCAAAGCTTTAGCGGAGGCGGGAGAAACCGGCCAGAGTTCTCCCGACTATGGTTTGGAGAAGCGTGCCGCGATAAGGAGATACTGCTTGCCTTTGCTCAAGGCAGACTACTAAGCCTATATGGC
>CAYHTR010000026.1:0-4824 GCA_964359745.1 uncultured Candidatus Saccharibacteria bacterium
ATGGATAAAATTAAATTAACCTTTTGGGGTGGGGTGGGCTTTGTGACTGGGGCTAATTTCTTTGTTGAATATAATGGAAAGAAGTTTTTGGTTGATTGTGGGCTTATTCAAGGAGAAAAATTCGCCAGTGATGATAATCGCAAACCATTTCCCTATAATCCTGCCGAAATTGACTATCTTTTCATAACCCACGCCCATCTTGACCATATTGGTAGAATTCCGAAACTGGTAAAAGATGGTTTTAAAGGAGTAATTTACTCTACTCCAGAGACCAAACAATTAAGTCAGCTTATTCTTGAAGATGCTTGCACTATTTTGACCAAAGACGCTCAAAACGAGGGTTTATTAGCTATTTATGATATGAATGATGTTAATAATGCCATAAGTTTATGGAAAGAAATTCCGTATCATAATGAAATAGAAATATATGAAGGTTTAAAAGTATATTTGCGAGATGCTGGGCATATTTTAGGTTCATCAATGATTGAGTTTCGCACAAAAGAAGCAAAAACTTTATTTACCGGCGACCTTGGAAATTCTCCAACTCCTCTTCTTAAAGATACGGAAAAAATAGAAAATATTGACTATCTAATCATGGAAAGTGTTTATGGAGATAGAAATCATGAACCAAAAGATGAACGACGAAAAAAACTTGCGGATATTATTAATCAAACCGCAAAACGAAATGGAGCTGTAGTAATACCAGCCTTTTCGCTAGAAAGGACACAGGTCATTCTTTATGAATTGAATCATCTTGTTGAGTCGGGCCAAATACCTAGCTTGCCAGTTTTTGTTGATTCCCCGCTTGCAATTAAAGTTACTGGTATTTATAAAGCATCAGAAAATTATTTTAATGATAAAGTTCAGGAAGAAATAAAGGGAGGTGATGATATTTTTAATTTTCCACGACTTAAGTTTTCAATGACAGGGCAGGATTCAGTTGCTATCCGTAATATTGCAAATCCGAAAATTATTATTGCTGGTTCAGGGATGTCTTCTGGTGGAAGAGTAACTCATCACGAAGTAAATTATTTGCCAGACCTGCGTAGCACAATACTTCTTGTTGGTTATCAATCAGTCGGCACTATCGGTAGACAGCTACAAGATGGAGCGAAAAAGGTTAAGATAAATGGACAGGAAGTTATCGTAAAAGCTCATATTGAAACGATTCTTGGTTATTCTTCACATAAGGACTCTGATCATTTAGTAGAATTTGTGGAGAATAGTAAGGCGACCTTAAAAGAAGTTTTTGTGGTTATGGGTGAACCAAAAGCGTCGCTTTTTCTAGTCCAAAAACTCCGCGATAATCTTGCTGTAAACGCAGTGTATCCAGAGAAAGGGAAGGTGTATGAATTATAGTATTTGACTGTTAAATTGATGTCTGCTACTATTGGGATTCAATGGCTAGAAGCTTAAAGAAAGGTCCATATGTGGACGAAAAATTATTGAAGAAGATTTTAGGTAAAAAACCTACCGAAACTGGGGTTATTAAAACATGGGCTCGTAGAAGCCAAATTTCGCCGGAAATGGTTGGTTTTATATTCGGAGTGCATAATGGTAAGAATCATCTTGAAGTCCTTGTAAGCGAGGAAATGGTGGGTCACAGATTAGGTGAATTTTCACACACTCGCAAGTTTACACGACACGGAGGAAAGATGCAGAAAGAGCTTGAAGTTAAGAAGAAAGAGGCTGAAATTGCCGCCGCTAAATCAGCAAAAGCCGAAGTTACCGCTAAATAATATGATAACCGCATCTTTAAATAATTACAGGCAATCTCCCCGCAAGGTGCGGTTAGTAGCGAATCTTATTAAAGGAAAAAAAGTTTCTGATGCTTTGCTTACGCTTAAATTTTTAACTAAAAGTGCTTCAAATCCTATTTCGCGACTCTTGAGTTCTGCTGTGGCAAATGCCAAAAACAATTTTAATTTAGATTCAAATTCTTTTGTGATAAAAGAAATGCGTGTAGATGGTGGATCAACATTGAAACGAAGAATGCCACGAGCTCGAGGTATGGCTTATCAAATTAAGAAGCGAACGAGCAATATTACTCTTGTTTTAGACGAAAAGAAATAACATGTCACATTCAGTCCATCCATATTCACATAGATTGGGTATTATTAGAGATTGGAAATCTCGTTGGTTTGGTATGAACTTGGATTATAGACAATCTCTCAAAACCGACCTTGTTGTGCGAGAATATCTTATAAAAAAACTTCGAGGAATGTATGTAAGCGGTATTGAAATGGAACGAAGTCAAAAAACATTTCGTGTTGTTATTAAGAGTTCAAGACCGGGTATGATTATCGGTCGTTCTGGTGAGGGTGCAGTTCAACTTAGGAATGATATTTTAAAAATTCTTCAAAAGAAAGGAATTGTGATGAAGCAGGAATTAAAACTTGATATTGAAGAAGTACGAAGTCCAGAATCAAATGCACCGATTGTGGCTCAAATGATAGCCGAAGGACTTGAAAAAAGATTGCCGTTTAGACGAGTGATTAAACAAACAGTAGAAAAAGTAATGGCCAATAGAGACGTGCTTGGGGTGAAAATAAAACTTGGGGGAAGACTAGGTGGAGCAGAAATGGCTCGCCGAGAAGATTTGAAAAAAGGAAGAATTCCTCTTCAAACCTTTAGGGCCGATATTGATTTTGCTAGAGAAAAAGCTCATATGTCATATGGTGATATCGGAATAAAGGTTTGGATTTATAAAGGAGATATATTTAATAAAGATAAAAAGTAATACTTTTATGTTATTTCCTAAAAAAGTAAAATTCAGAAAAATGTTCACAGACAGAAAGCATCCAGACAAGGACGCTAGACCAGACACAAGAGGAATTTCTTTGGCTTTCGGTTCTTTTGGATTGAAGGCAACCACTCACGCTCGAGTAACTTCAAATCAGATAGAAGCAGCAAGAAAAGCTATTGCTCGTTATGTTTCTAAAACTGGAAAAGTTTGGATAAGAATTTTTCCAGACAGACCATTTACACAGAAACCAGCTGAAGTTAAAATGGGCAAAGGAAAAGGTGACCCAGTTGGCTTTATTTTTCCAGTAAAAGCAGGCAGAATACTTTTTGAAGTTGATGGTATTGACGAAACGCTGGCAAAGGAAGCGTTGAGGAAAGCGGGAACAAAATTGCCGGTTAAAAGTCGTGTAGTTAGTCGTGTTATTGCATAAAATATAAAAATATGACAGAGTTTAAAAACAATACAGATAAAGAACTTGTTCAGCTAGTGGCTGATAAAAGAGAATCACTTAGGGCTTTTAATTTTGGTATTGCCGGAAGCAAAACCAGAAATGTTAAAGAAGGCAAGAATATAAAAAAAGATGTTGCTCGAATTTTAACTGAACTTTCTTCACGAAAAAACAATGAAAAATAAATTACCAAATCATAAAATTCTTTCTGGAACAGTTATGTCAGATAAAATGAAAGACACGATTGTTGTTGCTGTTGAGGGTTATGTAAAACATCCTATAGTTGGAAAATATATGCATACTCGCAAGAGATATAAAGTTCATGATGCGGGTAATACCAAAAAAATTGGAGATAAGGTCTCTATAGAAGAATGTGCACCAATTTCTCGTCATAAACATTTTAAAATAAAAATATGATACAACCTCGTTCAATAGTAAGAATATCGGATAATTGTGGAGCCAAAATTGGCAGAGTTTTCAAGGTGCTTGGCAGTTCAAAAAAGAGATACGCTATGATTGGCGACATTGTTGTGCTTTCTGTGCAAAAAGTTGAACCACGAAAAGCAGTAAAGAAAAAAGATGTTCTTCAAGCAGTGGTAGTTCGTTCTACTCGTCCTTTTCGTCGAAAAGACGGGTCATATGTTAGATTTGATGAAAATGCGGTAGTGGTATTGGAAAAAGGAAAGAAAGAACCGCTAGCTGGTCGCGTATTCGGTCCAGTTCCTAGAGAAATTGCCGAAAAGGGTTTTCAAACAATTGCTTCAAGAGCACCAGAAATCGTTTGAATAGGAAGTTAGGAGTTAGCTTACTAGCTTTTTAGAAGATTTTATAATAAGCTAATAACCTACAACCTAATAAGCTAAATAATATGCATGTAAAAAAAGATGACAATGTAATAGTGATAACAGGAAAGGATAAAGGAAAATCTGGTAAAATAGTGCGTGCTTTTCCAAAAGAAAATAAAGTGCTTATTGCTGGTGTTAATATTCAAAAGAAACACGAGCGTCCAAAAAAATCTGGCGGTAAAGGTCAAATAATTGAAAAACCAGCACCAATTGACGCTTCTAATGTCAAAAAAATATGAATTCAATTAAAGAAAAACAAAATAAAACTTTTGAACTTCTAAAAGGCAAGTTTGGTTATACCAATAAAATGCAAGCTCCAAAAGTGAAAAAAGTTGTTATTGGAACTGGTATTGGTTCGATAAAAGATAAAAAGAAAATTGAGCTTATTGCTGACCGTCTTACAAAAATCACAGGACAAAAACCAGCAACTAAGGGTTCAAAAAAATCAATCGCAGCTTTTAAAGTTCGAGAGGGTGATCCTGTTGGCTATCAAGTTACTCTTCGTGGCGCTAGAATGTATGATTTTCTTGACCGTTTGGTAAATATTGCTCTTCCTAGAACAAGGGACTTTAGAGGAATATCTCCAAAGGCGATTGACGCAATGGGTAATTACACATTAGGTATAAAAGAGCATACTATTTTTGCTGAAACCACAGATGAAGATTTGAAAGATGTTTTCGGACTTGGTGTTACAGTTGTCACTTCATCAAATAACAAAATAGAAACCCGTGCTTTTCTGGAACTTCTCGGTTTTCAATTCAAAAAAGAAGATAAGAAGAAATAAA
>CAYHTR010000027.1:0-4102 GCA_964359745.1 uncultured Candidatus Saccharibacteria bacterium
GACGATCGCCACGAAGGTCTTCATCACGCATACAACGAGCTACCTGAAAATATCTTTCAAAACCGGCAACCATAGAAAGTTGTTTGAATTGTTGAGGTGATTGTGGCAAAGCGTAAAATTTTCCGTTTTCAATACGTGATGGCACTATGTATTCGCGCGAACCTTCAGGTGTGCCTTTCATTAAAATCGGTGTTTCAATTTCCACGAAATCATTTTTATGCATATATTCACGAAAAAATGTGATTATTTCGTCACGCATTCTGATGTTTTTTTGAAGTCGTGGGCGACGCAAGTCGAGATATCGATATTTAAGGCGATTTTCTTCACCAATATCCATTCCATCGTTACGTAGGTCAAAAGGAGGTGTTAATGCTTCGTTTAAGACATTTATTGAAAGGATTTCAAGTTCAATAGTACCATTCAATTCATCTTTATTAACCATTTTTTCGGGTCGTTTGTTTACTTTTCCACTTACTTCAAGCACCCATTCTGGACGAACGGTATTTGCCACAATATGAGCATCTTTATTATTTGGTAAAGCAACCATTTGCACTTTACCAGACATGTCTCGTAAATCAATAAAAATTATTTTTCCATGGTCACGACGAATATCCACCCAACCTTTTATGATTACTTCTTTTCCTTCCTCGTTTTTTAAATTTTTAATTAGTGTGCGATTTTTCATATTAATATAATTTTACACCAATTTTTTCGCGAACAATTTCCATTTTTGCTTCTGCAATTGCTTTAGCTTTTTTACCACCAGATTTTAGGATTTCAAGGACATTTTCTGGATTTTTAGCTAATTTTTCTCGCTGTTCACGAAGTGGTCCAATGAATTTTTTAATATCAGTAATCAACGCTTCTTTTAAATCTTTATATTTCCCTTCTTTTTCTTTATAAAGTTTTGCTAAATCGTTCTCTGAACGGAATAATTTGTGAATTTCATAAACATTTTTTGGAATTTCGCCGGAAGAATCGGTGATAATACTCATCACTGATTTTTCTATTTCTGTGTCTGTTGCAAAAAGCTCTATGGTATTGTTGCTACTTTTACTCATTTTTTTACCATCAGTACCAGGAATTACCGCAACAGCTGAAAGAATTTTTGCTTCTGGTAATTTAAATGTTTCTCCGAAAATTCTATTAAATTTTTCAGCAGTATCTCGAGCTATTTCCAGATGTTGTTTTTGATCAGCACCAACAGGCACAATATCAGTATCATAAAGTAAAATATCCGCCGCCATAAGTATTGGATAATTGAATAATCCAACACTGACTTCTTTATTTTTTACTTCTGCATCCTTAAAAGCGTGAGCACGAGCCAAAAAAGGCATTGTTGTTATGGTATCAAAAATCCAAGCAAGTTCGGTATGTTCCTGAACATCTGATTGTTTAAAGATGACAGATTTTTGGGGATCAAGACCAATGGCTAAATAATCAATTGCCAAATTTATGATATTTTGACGCATGATTTCCGCATTTTGAATGGTATTCAAAGCATGATAATCAACAATCATAAAATAGCAAAGATAATCATTTTGCATATCCAAAAACTGCTTCATGGCGCCAAAATAATTTCCGATATGAGGCCTACCTGACGGCTGAATGCCGGAAAGTAAAATATTCTTCATATCCCTTCTTTTTTTAGTTCCTCTATTAATTTAATAGCAGATTTTGATAGTCGGTGTGGAAGGTCAATAGTTATTTTTATCATAAGGTCGCCTCGGCGATTTTTATCAATCGGCACTCCCCTACCCTTTACTCGTAATATTTCTCCATGAGAAACGCCTTCAGGTATTTTTACTTTAATATCTCCGTCAAGAGTTTTTACCGATATCTCTTCTCCCAAAAGAGCGCTGGAAAGTTTAATACGCATATCCATAATTAGGTTATGACCTTCTTTATGAAATACGCTATGTCTTTTTATATGAATTTTAATGTATAGATCACCTGAAGTTCCACCCAATACTGCTTCTCCAGCACCAGTTAAACGAATCATTTCACCATTATTAATTCCTGCTGGAATTTTTACTTTTATTTCTTCTTGTTTTCGTATAATTCCCGCCCCTCTACAAGTTGAACATTTTTCTTTAGGAATTTCTCCTGACCCATGACAGCTCGTGCAAGTTCTTACGGTGGAAAAATTTCCCATGAATGACCTTCTGGCCTCGTGAATTTTTCCCTTACCATTACAAGTGTCACAAGTTTTCATTCCAGAACCTGGTTTTGCACCATTACCATTACAAGTATCACATTTGGCATTTTTAGAGAGCAAAATTGCTCGTTCGGTGCCGAAAATTGAATCTTCAAAAGAAACTTCTATATCAATTGAAATATCTCTACCTCGTGTCGCTTTTTGTGAATTAGTAGAACGTCCACCAAAAAACTCTCCAAATATATCACCTAGATCAAATTCAAAACCATTTCCGCTTCCATTTTGAGTAAATTGAGAAAAATCAAAACCACCAAAACCTTGGCTTTGATCAAATCCTTCGGCGCCATCAAAATTGCTTCCGTATGTGTCGTATTGTTTTCTTTTTGTTTCGTCAGAAAGCACTATGTAAGCTTCATTTACTTCTTTGAACTTAGCCTCATTACCAGTTTTTTTATCTGGGTGATATTCGTGTGCAAGCTTTCGAAAAGCCTTTTTTATATCATCTTTTGATGCGTTTTTTTCAATACCTAATATGGAATAATAATCTTTTGTCATATACCTAATATACTATCAGATTTTAGGTGCTGTTGTCGAAGCTTCTCTTTCTTTGTTATTTCTTAGAGCTTTTGTGATTTTTTCTACATCTTTTCGTGCGTCTCTAATATCTTTTTCTCCAATTTTAAGTTTTTCACGAGCATCTTTGAGTGCTTTGTTATTTTCTTGCATCTTTGTTTTATCACCATTGTCTGGGATAAAGCCAGCTACTGATGAAATTACTGCTTGCACTTGAGTTTTTGCATCTGCCAATTTTAAATTATAATCAGCAAATAATGTTTGCACGGCTGTTATATCCTGACCATTTGTTTGTGCTTGGGTAATTTGTGTTTGGATTTTTGTACCAAGAACGATCATTGTCTCAACAAGTGAAAATAATTTATCCGCTGACGCAATAACTTGACCTTGAGGAATCACTAATGCATATATTCTGTAAGAATCAGTAATTGATTTTACATCAGTTTTTAGATCCACTTCGTTTTCATCATTATCGATTTTTGTTTTAAGAGCTTGAAGTGGACTAATTTGTCCTTGAATTGACGACACAAGGGATGATTTTTGATTATCATCAATGTGTTTCATTTCATTGATTCGGTTTATAAGCTTATTTAGACCTTCTACCCGACGGTTTATTTCTCTATTTCCATTAGTTTTTCCTTTTTCAAGTCGTTGTGTTTGTGCTTTTGTTAAAGGAGTAGTAGAAGAGGTTTGGGCAAAAACAGGAAGAGCTACTAAAGCAATAGCAATAGCGATTATTGTTTTTTTATTCATAGGGGTTAATATTATTGAGTAATTGGCGTATCATTTATAGCTTCGTCTACGCTAGCCATGTTTTCATTAAAAGAGCCGAGCTGAGCATCAACTGAAGCTAGATCTTCTTCGATTGTAGTATTGGCTTGAGGGTCAACAACGGTGTTTGTTGCTGTTGTTGGAGTTGGGACACTAGGAGTTGGAGTGGTACCACTATACCAGAACCAAATCATTCCAAGCACTATAATCACGGCAATTATGAGAACAATTTTTGGTGTATTAGTCATAGATATTTTTAATAATAGTTATTTATTAATTAAGAAAGATGCTTTGAAACAAGTTTCGTCATTTCAAACATATTAACAACCGACTTACCATCAAATACTTTTTTTAATTTTTCATCAGCGTTGATATTTCGCTTGTTTGCTGGATCTTGGAGATTATTTTTCTTAATATATACCCAAAGACCTTTTACAACCTCTGAACGAGGCATTGGTCCCTTTCCTACTACTGCTGCAAGTTCAACACTCACAGTCATGGGCTTCATAAACGCTGAATTTGGATTTGCCATAATTTTTTTAAATTACTTTTAATATCACTAATCATAGCACTATAGGAAATAAGTGCAAATGGACGAGT
>CAYHTR010000028.1:0-2799 GCA_964359745.1 uncultured Candidatus Saccharibacteria bacterium
ATAAAGTTGTTGAATTCGTTCTCGGAATTTCTGTTTGTCTTCTCTCGGGTCATAATAAAATTTGGTATATGCACCATCTTTTTGACTTCGTTTTTCATCAAATATTTTAAGTGTCAAAAATTCAACGACTAGGGTATGAACATCTGTTTGGGGATGAATACGGTCGTTTGCACGCTTGAGCGAATTTAATACTTCTGTAAAGTTTGATTCATCAATAGAATCCAAAGAATCAAGTGTCAATTTGTCTGGTCGCGAAATACTCTCATTGTTTTCTATAAAATCTTTTTGAGTTGGTAAATTAACTAATAGATCCCTATGCCCGATATTTAAGTCACCAAAATCTCCCTCTTTCGTTTCGTCAAAGCGCTTAATTGGTGAATTTCCCAATTTCTTAAAAATCAATATCCCGTCTTCATTGTCAAAATATACCCCGAAAATTCTTTCAGGTGACTCATTTTCATTCATGGCTGGTCGCAATTGGTTTTCTATTGCATCATCAACTGTCTTGTTGTTCTTTTTTGTTTCAAAGAATGCCAATATATTCTGTCTAACCTTTGAAAAATTCTTTGTCCTTTTTGCATCGTCCCAAAGACTAATCCAATCCTTTGTTTTAAAAACCGCAATATCAGGATTAAGGCTTTTACCACCATTACCTTTCGGGAATCCAAACTCAACACAAATATATTCTTTTTGATAATCACCGGATTGAATCATAGCAAAAACGAAACGTGCACGAATATATTCTTCACTTAGATTACCTTGTGCATCTTTTGTTTTTGCTGTATTACAAAAAGCTTTTACCCCAAGCTCTTTTTCATAAAAAGAAGTATCTATCTTTTCAAGCATAGAGTACTTAGTATCAAATTGTTGAAAGTATTTTTTCATGTTTTTATTTTTAGTATCATACAAGCTTATTATTCATTTTTAAATTGTTTAACCAGTGGACTAAAAACCTTATGAAATGCTATAGCTCTGTCAATTAGCCAATTAAATGAAGTCGTAACATTCGCCTCATCATCAATATCCGCATTATCTTTTCTTTGAACTATTCGGCAAGCTTTTTTTGCTTCAATCCATTCTAGCTTTCCTTTTAACTGATCCTCAATCACTTTTTTTTGCCCTTTCAAAAACTCAAAAAGTGATTTTCTATCATTAATATAAATTTCGCATCCTAAAAGGTTTTCTCTTGTGTTTAAACTGAGACCAATGTGAGCATCAGAGCTTCCAATTGTGATGTTATACCAGTGCTGAGGACCAGGCGTTTGTCTGAATAATAGGATTTTCTTTTCTAATGCATAGGATTTCAACTTTGTCCAAAAGTCCAACTTTTTTAGTTCGGTCTCTCCTAAGTCTTTATTGTCTGAACTATGTTTTACAACTTTTGCCCATTCGTTTGGTCTACAAATAACTTGAAATTTTGGAGCTGGTTCAGAATTATTGATTTTCCAAGCTTCAAGTTTAACACCAAAAAATAAAACATCTTCACCTGTGCTTTCATTCAACCAATCAATAGCACTGCGGTGTTCTTCGCGAATATCTTTAAAAATCCAAATTACTATACTTGCATCATGGCCTGCGGCATAGGTAATAATTTTTCCAAGATGATCATGGTTAGTATTTTCTAATTGATTTTCTATAACAATTTTGCGTCCAGTTCCTTCTTCTTCTGCTAAAATATCTAAACTATATTTTCCAACCCCTACCTCTTTTTCAATTAGCTTTATTGATATGCCAATTTCATCTGATAATAAGACAAGATTTTCTTCTTCAGCCAACCATGTTGAAAAATCATATTCTTCATTTTTCCAAATTTCTCTTAAATCTGTTTTGCTTAATTTCCCAAGTTTATTATTCATAATTTTACTTAACTCTATTATTCCACATTTTTGGTGTTTTTTCCAGTTAATTTGATGTAAAACAATGATTTGCTATAATACACATTAAGAGCGGCGAGAATTGGTATTTTCTAGCTTCGGCTAGGAACGGGGATCGTGAATTAAGTCCGCCTTGTGCGGTAAAAAGCGATAACTGGTTTACGGATGTACCAAGAGGGTTGCTCAAACAAAAAACTGTCATTCATTTGGCAGTTTTTTGTTTGTTATATGTTGTTTTGTGACTTATCCACTTTTTTCTTGATAACCAGCGTTCGTTATGCTACACTCTACCTACGGCTTTATGGTCGTCCTGCCCGAGGATTCGGGTTTACGATCCGCAAGACTTGGCTCAATGCCAGGTTTTTGCTTTTTAATAACTGCAATATGCTTCTTTATCTCTTGAGCATTAATAACTAAGTCGCATACTTCTTTTAACTGGTGGACAATATTTCCACCTTTAATCAAAATAATCTTCTTACCCTTACCTTTTAAAAATCTTGCAAATCCATGTTTGTATTGTAACATTATTTATCTTAAACATCAGAAGTTACTATCTGAGAAATAACCATTCAGTTATGCTACAATACCATTATGAAATTTGATTTTGGAAAATTGGCGAAATATCGGACGAAAGAAAATGGGAGAATTGTGCTAGCGGGAGCGTTGCTTGTGGCACTTATTGTGGGCTATGGAGAATATAGACATTGGATGCTTGCTGTCAGAATTGATGAAAATGATAGAAAAACGGCGTCAACAACGGAAGAATTTGAAACAAGGATTAAAGCACTTGAAAACGGGGTGGCTGGCGTAAGAAACGATAACAAAGCTCTCAGTGATATTGTTGAGACGAAAACCAATACTTATGACGCCCAAATCGGAAATATCGCCGGTACTGTTGGTTCTTTGGACAAACTTTCAAAAACCG
>CAYHTR010000029.1:0-2569 GCA_964359745.1 uncultured Candidatus Saccharibacteria bacterium
CAATAGGTTAAGAGTTCCTCCAAATGAAAGTAGAAAAACTGCTGATAGTTTTTTTAAGAATCCTAAGGGTGGTGATGAAATCATTCTATATGTTGTGGTGGAGCCAGCTTTTGAAAATATAAAAGATGAAGAATTAGATATTGAAATTAAGTATACAAAGTCTTACAGATTTGATAAAGACAAAGAGAGATGGAATGAAACCTCTTGGAATTTTCCTGATAGACCATTTCCATCATTACCTTCTAAATTAAAAAAATGCCCCGAATGTAAAAGTGAAATTGATTCTGAAGCTAAGAAGTGTAGATATTGCTTGTCTGAAGTTAGTGAAAATAAAACCACTCATTTACGTTAGAGTAAGTCCTCAAATCCGGTACGTAAATATACTCATTTTGCTGCTCAATTATGGTTCTAACATTATCTACAATTCGGAGCATATTAGAACGAGAGTTCGCTTCAAGAACCCCATCAAAGGGGTTTTTAAGTTCAAATTTGAGTTTTTTTACTCTTCATTCGCGCACAACATCAAGGAACTTCCTTTTTGTTTGCCAAAATTTAATATTTTTAATATCATTGTATTAAGCATGTTGATGTATACTCACTATAAGTAGTGTATTATAATAGTTTATCAAAGTCAAAACAATATGGCAAATTCAGTAAGTGAAAACATCCGCAAACTGCGGATTAAAAAAGGAATATCTCAAGATCGCCTCTCAAAAGACGCTGATTTGGCGTTAAATACCGTTGTAAAGATAGAAACAGGCGAAAGCCCAAACCCAACCGTTGATACATTGGAAAAAATAGCCAAAGCCCTCGGCGTACCGACGGCGGAGTTATTTAAATAATATGAAAAACATAAACGATTTAACAAAAAGAATAATAGCGTTTATAGATGCGCGGGATTGGAAACAATTTCATAATCCAAAAGATGTGGCTCTTTCACTTGTTCTTGAGGCGGCCGAGGTGGTTGAGCATTTTCAATGGAAAAATAAGGAAGAAATTGAAAAATATATCAAAACCAATAAAGCAGAGATTGGCGAGGAGTTAGCAGATGTACTTTATTGGGTCTTATTAATGAGTCACGATCTCAAGATTGATGTTTTAGAGGCGCTTGAAAAGAAGATTCTAAAAAATGAGGAAAAATATCCGGTCGAAAAAGCAAAAGGAAGGCATACGAAATATAATAAATTATGATTGATTTTAAGAGCGCTTTAAACGCTAAACAATTCTACAGGTTTACTGGTCCACCAGAACACTGGCTCACTGCTCTGAAATATTGGACTTGGGGCCTAGAAGAGCACCACAAAGAGCGTTGGAAAAATATTCAAACTGGTGACGTATTCTTTATTCATAGTACAGGGGCACAAGCATCAGCATTTAACAATGCAGCATCGGGAATTATCGGAATCGGAGTAGTTGGTTTTGATTTTTCGGTAAAAGAAACACCGCTTTGGCACTTTGAAATAAAAAACAATGTGAATAGATGGCCGCTATTAATTCCACTCACCGAAATATATCTTTTTAGCGATGTACCAGATCCAGCAACATGGGAATCACCCGAACCAAAAAATGATGGGAAAACTGTAAAACTTATTGATCAACTGTTAACAAATCGAATTCCAATATCCGAAATCAAGGGATTTCCTCAAATGGGAAGTTTTTCTAGTGTGTCATTTGATGTGGCAAAACAGATTTTATTTCGAGAGAGGCCACTTTATTTGTACTCTGGCCATTCATTGAGGGGCCAAATTAAAAACGAGGATAAGCCATCAGATATGGCTGAGGTACATAATGCTACGGAGACTTTGCGTTCGGCTGCCTCTTTACGTTTTTTAGAAGAATTGAATAGACGAATGATTGTTAAGCCGTTTTCGCATGTAACTAGACACAATGATATTTTGGCGCGCGCCGAACTTACTCATCATACTATATTACAAGAACTCATAGACATTTTTCGAAGGAAGGGTTATGCAACTCTTTCAAATAAACACGTAGACCTGTTTGCTTACAATGAAGCAAGGTCTTTCCTTTTTGAAGTAAAAAGTACTGAAAATAGAAACTTCCGTGTCCAGGCTCGTAAAGGGATTGTGCAGCTTTTTGAGTACGATTATTTTGAGATAAATAAATTCAAAAATGAAAAACAGATTCAATTTAAAGAATCTTATGATTTACTTGTTCCGTCTCAGGAACCAAAAGACTCTTCATATATAAAATTTATTAATTCGTTGGACCTTGGCGTTGCAATGGTTAAAGATCATAAACTTATCGCCGTAGGACAAGACAGTGGATTTTCAAAAATATAAAAAATTATGGCTAAGATAGATATTTTTAAAAAAATTAATAGAAATGCTTTTAATGAAAAGTTAATACATCGCTATTTATTTGAGCGTTATTATTTTGGCGATTTGCAGCAAAGAAAAAAGTTATTACCCGAAAGACTTCATAAATATAAAATAAACCTTATTGTTCCAGAGGGGTCAAAAAATGAAGCGCGAAGCGTATGAACGGCAAAATGGAATTTGCCCATTTTGCAAAAAGCAGAAAAAAGAGAAAAAACAATGGGATATTTCAG
>CAYHTR010000030.1:0-2365 GCA_964359745.1 uncultured Candidatus Saccharibacteria bacterium
TTAATAAAAGAAAAATCAGTTGAAACATTAAATCAAACTGTTAATAATTTTGTCTACTCGTTCAAGTACCTGCTCTTTACTTAAATTAGAAACATCAATAATATGGTCTGCGTATTTTTTAGTTGGTTCTACATATTGATTATGCATAGGAATCAAAACTTTCTTTTCATACTCTTCATTTTTAAAATGCACTCGTCTAGACCATCGTGTTTTATGGTCAATTTCAAGCCAGATAGAAGTAGTGAGTATTTTTCTTATTCTCTCATTATATAAAACTAGAAATCCTTCAACCAACATAATGGGTTTTGGTTTAAATTTAATAGGTATTCTTATTTTTGTTTTTTCAAATTCTGGATTTAAATATTCATTTTTGGTATTTATTATAACTGATTTTCCCTGTGAAAATTGAAGTAGGTCATCTGCTAATTTATCGAGGTAAAGTAATTCTGGGTGGTCAGAACTTATTATATTTCCAACCTTTGGTTTATCGGCTTGTGGTTTAAAATAATCGTCCAATTGTATGAGTCCTATTTTGTTAGGATATTTATTTTGCAATGCAGTACAAAGTGTAGATTTTCCAGCACCTGTTCCTCCTGTAATTCCAATAAATTTTATTTTCATAATAATTAATAAACTTCTTGCTGATAACATTTTTCACAGTATATTATTTCTGGTCGTTCAGGTGCATATGAAGTTTCAAATTCTACTTCGCATTTTTCTTTTCCATGAAAATGTTTTTGCTTATCGCACATGCATTGCCTATGCCAAATTTTCATAGGACCTTGACGTTTTTGTAGTTCATTAAACCTACAGAAAAAACACTCTCTTGGTATAGGTATCTTCCCCTTGCGATAAAGTTTAAGTTCTTGATCAGTAATTTTATAATTTCTTTGGCAAGATACACATTTAAAAATTTCGTTAATAATTTGATCTGGAACATCCCCAATTTTATCTGGAATTTGTGTAATCGTTTCTAGCCCTTTCGTAAATTGTATTTCATCCTGCCATTTATAGCCAAATTCTACAACTTTAGTTTTCGTTAAAGGATATTCATCTTGTGCTATGGTTTCGTTATACCCAAAAACAGAAAGATTAATCGGCAAAAATTCTCCCCATTCTTTTCCTTTTTTCATATGTTCTATGATTTTATCTCTCAATATAAAATATTCTTCTTTTGAATATTGTTTGTTTAAAATGCAATAGGAAGCTTTTTTCAAACCCACACAACCGAAAATATTCTCACACGATTGGCAACTATCACTATAAAAAGTATCGGTGCACTTGTGACAATAATTTGTAAATGCTACTAACCTAGAGTTATCAGCATTATTTGATTCGTATGCAAGTTCGTGTTCTCCACCACTTAAACAATCATAACTTTCTTTTATGGTATCTCCTCGTTGAAAAAATCTGGAATTTTCAGAACGAATCGCAATAAAAGAATCTTTGGTATTTTTTGATTGCATTAAATATTCACCTGTACAATCAATACAATTTTGTAAACTGGCATAACGACGAGGAAACTTCATTATAAAATCATCAAATTCTTTTTTAGCTTTTAAATATCCTGAAAAAGAATCAAGCTCGTAGGAATCTAATATCTTTTGATATTCTTCTTTTGTATACTGCTTATTTTTAAAACAGTAACTTTTATTACGAAGCCCATAGCACATTAAGCAATTGTTGCATCCCCGACAATCAAAACAAAAAATGCTATCAAAAATTCCTGAACATCTGTAAGTGTATTTACAATTATAACTGTTGTCGACAAAAATTGATGAGTATATGCTTCTACAATTCTCAAGAAGAATACTTGAGTCTACCGTGTCTTTAGCATCCACGCAAAAAGATGAATACATACAATTTTCAACTTTCCAAGAGTTAATAACAAAGTAACAATCTTTACCTTGGGCAAAATAATTTGTATATAAACAATTTATACTAGCAATATTATTATCATTTAAAATTGCCAATGCTGGAGTTTCTTTAAGGAGTAATAAAAATTGTTCAAAGAATGATTTTGAAAAATCTATATTTTGACTATAATCTTTAGTGTTCCAAGAATCACTCCACCAGCATTTCGGACAATAAATTATTCTTTTTTTATCTTTTGAATAAATAGAAATTATGTTAGTTCCACATAAATCACACTGGCGATTATAAAAGCAATAATCATTACGCCATGCCATTCTTCTTTGACTACGACAATCAGAACAAAGAGTCGGTGGAGGAACTTTTATTTTCTCGTAAAAACCAAAATCGTCTGGTTCTATAGTAAAATCCTTTTTGCAGTTTTGGCAATTATGTATTTCTGAATCCATATATCTATTATATCAAAAAACTTTCATGGTGTATTTCTTAATTT
>CAYHTR010000031.1:0-317 GCA_964359745.1 uncultured Candidatus Saccharibacteria bacterium
ATCTTCAAAAAGTTTCTTTGTCGAGCCAAGACACAGAAAAAGTTTTGGCGGCGTTAAATAGCGAACGAGAACAGGCGAAACAACAAGCTCAATTAAAAGTAGAAAGTTTGAAAGAGCAGTTAAAACAAGTAGAGATAAAATTGGCAAAATTGCTTGATGTGTTTTTGAATGACTCTTTATCCACAGAAGAATACGTCGCCAAAAAACAAGAACTTATGACGCAAAAGGTTAGTTTGCAGGAAGAAATCGCCGACTTTGAACAAAAAGGTCTGTCTTGGCTCGAACCGGCCCGGGAATTTGTTTTATCGCTTAATCAA
>CAYHTR010000031.1:327-2189 GCA_964359745.1 uncultured Candidatus Saccharibacteria bacterium
AACATTTCTTAAAAATATCTGCTCGAAACACATTTTACAAAACCGACAACTTATTTTTTTGCCCAAAATTCCTTACGATTTGGTTGCCGAGCCCCGCAAACGGGGCGAGGCGAATTTGACTTTTCCTTACTGGTGCACACAAGAGGATTCGAACCTCTGACCTCTACAACCCGCCTGCCATGACTGTGGACGGCACAAGACTCGAACTTGTGACCTTCACAATGTCAATGTGACGCTCTAACCAACTGAGCTAGCCGTCCATTTTAATTCCTTCCGGTTCGGGGATTTTCCTATCAGACAATATTTCCTCAATCACTTCTTCTTTTTTTTCCGTTTTTGCTATTCCCTTAAAAAATAATATCCAGGCACTCTGGCAAAAAACCTTATAAACAGCGCCAATTAACAGGAAAATTAGCAAGAAAACAGCAATTCCTAATGACGCGATAATCAATATCCCGGCTTTATTAAGAAATAAACGCATTACAAATCCTGCCAAAAGCAATCCGGTTAGAAACGAGAGTGAAATAAAAAAAAGCACAACTCCAATTGCTATCCCTATGGGAATGAATAATAATGCCATAATTATGCTGGAAAAAATATTTTTCCTAAAGAGAGCGTAAGCGTTTTCCAAAGAAGCTAATATTTTCAAATCGCCCAAAACAATATACATAGAACTGTAATTTTTCAAAAAAGAACTTATTATTAAAAGCGGAAGAAATATCATTATCGCCAATAATAATGTCACCGAGCCAAGAAAAACCGACTTCATGTAAAAAAGAAAAATTACCGGGAGAAAAAGAATTATCCCTGTCCCTAGCAGAAAAAAATTTATTAATAGCCCGGAAAAAAGCAGGCGCCAAAAATATTTTTTTCCCTCCCTAAAACCCTTTCCGAAGCTTGATTTCTGATTATTATCAATATTATAAACCGCTTTAATTAAACCTCCTTGGGCGAGTATTTTGATTATCAAAAAAAACACAGCCAGAATTATAAGCGCGATAAGAACTGCCGTTATAATTTTATAGTGCGGAACCGCAAAATCCATTGCTTTCCCTATGACTTCTTTTCCGGCATCTATATTGCTTCCTTTCTTGTAATTATCCAGCGGAATATTATAGTTATAACCTAAATTGGGAAACCCAAAGGAAATCAGCAAGCCAAACCACCAAAGGAATTTATTTCCCCAGGTGATAACCCAAGCCCTTTTTAATATTTCCGGATAATTAATTTTATCCACAGCGAGAATATAAAAAAATTCCTTATAATTCTGCGACTATTTCCCGATAATTTCGTTAAACTCATCTTTTTCAATAGTTTCTTTTTCCAATAGGACTACTACAATTTTTTCCAGCGTTTCTTTTTTTCCGGTAATTATTTTTTCCGCGATTTTTCCGGAGTCATCAATAAAGCGGGAAACTTCCTGGTCAATTTCATTGGCAGTGCTTTCTGAATAGTCCCTTTCTTCGCTGATTTCACGCCCTAAAAAAACAAGTTCTTCTTTATTGCCAAAAGTCCGGGAGCCCAACTTAATCATTACATAGCGAGTAACCATACTTCTGGCTATTCGCGTCGCGCGTTCAAGATCATTGGCCGCGCCAGTCGTTATATCGCTGAATTTTATTTTTTCACTGGCATAGCCCCCAAGCAGGACGGCTAATTCATCGAGAAAATAGGCCTTGGAATGTAATCGTTTATCTTCAGTGGGAACCGCCAGCGTGTAGCCGCCGGCCTGTCCGCGAGAAATTATGGAGATCTTATGAACCGGATCGGCGTTAGGAAGATTCGCGGCTACCAGCGCGTGCCCGGCTTCATGATAGGCGATTATCTCTTTCTCCTTTTTGTTTATCGCCTTGCTTTTCCTT
>CAYHTR010000032.1:0-2157 GCA_964359745.1 uncultured Candidatus Saccharibacteria bacterium
ATTATTGCTGATTTTATTATGAAAATGATGTCATCATTACCTAGAAATTACGGGGTTGGTACTGGAATTATGGGAATTATTCTTTTTGCAATTATGGCTGGAGGTGAAGCTACTGTGGTGCGAGCGACTATTATGGCGCTTTTTGTAATTTGGGCAAAAACTGCGCGAAGAAATTATGATGTAACACGGGCATTGTGTTTAGCTGGTTTTATTATGGTATTACATAATCCTAAAATAGTGGTTTTTGATTCATCTTTCCAACTTTCATTTATGGCTACGTTGGGACTGATATATGTTGCTCCAATTATTGAGCCGAAGCTTGTTTGGATTACTGAGAGATATAAAATAAGAGAAATCATGACAACCACTCTTGCTACTCAAATTTTTGTTTTGCCAATGCTTCTTTATAAAATGGGGGAACTGTCACTTGTTGGTATTCCAGTTAATCTTTTGATTCTTGGATTCATTCCTATTACTATGCTTTTGGGTTTCATTACGGGTTTAATAAGTTTTGTTACGATTTCTATCGCTTGGATAACAGGCGGTATAACTTATCTTTTTCTTTGGTATCAAATTGGCGTGGTGGAATTTTTCTCCTCGCTTCCATTTGCCTCAATTAAAATATCATATTTTCCGCTCTGGCTAGTGGTGTTGGTGTATGTAATTTATTTTATTATTTACTTGCGTTTTTATAATTCTCCTCAATCACTTCCCAATTCAAGTTAGCAAAGAAATCATCAACATATTGTTTTTTGCCAGAAGGTTGATAGTCGTAAACAAAAGCGTGTTCCCACATATCAAGACCAAGAATAAGTTGGCAACCATTTAATTGCCCAAGATGTTGTTCGTCAACCCATGCGTGAATAAGTTTCTTTACAACTGGGTCATAATATAACATTGTCCAACCAACACCTCGAGTAAGTGCGATAGATTTAAACATAGCGAGCCACGCATCAATAGAGCCAAACTCTTGACCGAGTGCTTTCGTAAAATTGCTTTCTTGCGAAAGCACTTTGGGTCCACCTTCTAAACTTTTAAAATAATACTCATGATTTCGCATACCATTAAATTCAAAACCCGTGCGTCGAATATCTTGCTTGCCCTCAAAAGTGTCATTGAGATTTTTTACATAACCCGCATAGAGTTTTAAATGTTCTTCTATACTTTTCTTTGAAATTCCTTTTAATTCTGGTATATTAAATTTTTGTTCCTCATATTTAAACATAATATTAAGTATATCATAAAAAAATATTTTCATATTTCCATTATTACCGCACTTTGTTTGGTGAATTTTTTCATTTGGTATAGCGTTTATTGGGAAAATAGGGGAGATATTTTGACTGTAGCTTTTATGGATGTCGGGCAAGGCGATTCAATTTTTATTGAAGCGCCGAACGGCAATACCATTATTGTTGATGGTGGTCCATCACGAGCTATTCTTTCCGAGCTTGGAAAACTTTTACCTTTTTATCATCGTTCCATTGATATGTTGATTGTGACAAATCCTGATAAAGATCACTTCTCTGGCTTTATTGATGTGCTTAAAAATTACAAAGTGGGAGAAGTTATTGAATCGGGGACTTATTCAGATACAGCAATTTATAAAGAGCTTGAAAAAACTATTTTTGATAAAAAAATTCCAAAAAAAATTGCCTATCGTGGAATGAAAATTATTCTTGATGAAGAGTATAAAATTTATTTATATATTCTTTTTCCTGACAGAGATGTTTCTCAATGGAGTTCAAATGATGGTTCAATTGTTGCCAAACTTGTCTATGGAAACATTTCGTATTTACTTATGGGAGATGCGACAAAGAAAACGGAAAATATTGTAATGAATAATGAAAGTCCTAATATACTTAAAAGCGATATATTAAAAATAGGACATCACGGTTCAAAAACATCTTCTGGTTATGATTTTGTAAAAGCAGTTTCACCTTTTTATGCAATAATCTCCGCTGGATTTCATAATAGATATGGACATCCAAATAAAGAAACACTAGATACGCTTTCTAAGCTTAATATTCCAGCACTCATTACTTTTAAATTAGGAACGATTGTGACGGAGTCGGACGGGGTAGTGGTAACAGTAAAATAAAAAAAACACCCCTCTCTGTGACTACACAGATGCTCCCCTAGTCAGGGGAGATAAAAATC
>CAYHTR010000033.1:0-2037 GCA_964359745.1 uncultured Candidatus Saccharibacteria bacterium
CAAAAAAAGTTTGCGATTATCTTGTTGTTGGTTTGCATAGCGATCCCACAATTGACCGTCCCAACAAACAAAAACCGATTATGTCTCTTGAGGAGAGAAAAATAATTTTATCGGGAATTAAATATATTGATAAGGTTGTTGTTTATGATACTGAAGCTGACCTGCTTAAATTAATAAAAAAAATAAAACCAGACATTCGTATTATCGGCGTGGATTGGAAAGGCAAGCAAATTACAGGCGGCGAATTGGCTAAGGAATTAGGACACAAAATTCATTACAATAAAAGGAATCATAATTATTCTTCAACTGAATTAAAAAAAAGAATTTATGAAGCTGAAAAAAACCGCTCACATTCTTCGTGAGCGGTTTCTGACATTAATATGATAACCCCAATTTCAGCATAGCATAGCCGCTTTCACTTGTTCCAAAGCGGCCGGCTAAAGCCATTTCTTTTATTTCGTTGGCGGTGAAATCTTGAAATCCTTGGATTTGTTCTAATCCTTCTGGGTGCGCTTGAGTTTGAGTTAATTCATAAGCCAAAAAATAATATTGTTTTTTCTGGATTGATCCATGGCTTTCGTGTTTAAGAAATAAATCCCATCTTTCTGCTTTTAATCCTAATTCTTCTTCCAGTTCTCTTTTGGCGCAGGCCAAGGGTTCTTCATGGTTATTAATCCAACCAGTTACTGGCTTAACTCTTCTTGTTTGATCATCCCAATAAGATAGCTCCTGAACAAGGCGAAACTTTTTCTCTAAAGTTACTGCTACAACAGATACGCCAGAGCGCATATACACCCTTTCTAGAATATAAACTCTATCATCTTTACCAGTTTTTCTTTCTGTTGTTACTTTAACATAATTACCGATAAACCCAGTAACTTCCATTTTTTTTGCCTTTCTGAGAAATTGGTTCAAAATGCTGGATATATTATATTTTATTTATTATATATTGTCAATTTTTTTTGGAGTTGCAAAAGAAATAGCTATATTGTATTATATCTAGGAGTTTTGTTCGTTGATTTTTTGAAAGGAGAGTTTTTATGGCAACTTTCCCTGTGGACGATTTAATTTCTGAGGTTGAGGAAATTGGTGAAATTGGAGTTGAGACTTTTGAAAAATCTCTTTTTCTAAGATTAGCTGGTGCTGGTCTAGAAAAATCTACTGATAAAATTAAAGACGATGCTGATCCTAGAACCGTAGTTACTAAAGTAGATAATATGTCTCATCAGGCTTTTCGTAGATTTTTTGAAGATTTACCTGGTTTACGAGTAGTGGCTGAAGAAGGACAATTTCAAATTCCTGGACATAAACATGATTTCGAAGATTATACGGCCGTGATTGACGATTGGGATGGTAGTATGAATGGCCAAAAGGGGTGTAGTTTATCAGCTATTTCTGTGGCAGTTGATTTTCAAAATAGGCCTTTTTTGGGCATTTGGCATAATCCGTATAGAGGGATTACTTTAGTTATCCATGATGCTGGAGGCGCAAATTTTACTATTCCTAGAAATGTTATTTTTAGGAAAAAAAGATTTAGTGAAGAATTGGATGACATGGATTGTTCTCATGATATAATATCTTTTTCTTCGCCACCCGCAGGAGCGACTAAACTTTCCAAGGTGCGAATCGCCATGTGTCGCGGTAACGATATTCATCGGCCGGAAGAATTAATTACTGGCCCACTTAGCAGATTGCGTTCTTCTGTGATGGACGACCCTAATTATTGTTCATCAGTTTATTCATTAATGAGCGTGGCGATGGGTATGATTGATGGCTATGCGACAGCCGGTCATAAAGTTTGGGATTTGTGGGGCGCGAGAATTTTCTTTAACGCGCTAAATATTCCCTATGTTTTTATGGAGCCGTGGACTTATAAAATTATTGATAATTTTTATCTTAGACCCGATCCAAAAATTGAATATGCTTTTGCCTGCGCCAATAATGAAACATTATTCCAAGAGATGATGGAAAAAATTAAAGGGATTTGATATAAGATTTTATTCCTTCTGAAAAAGATATTTTCGGTTTCCAGCCCAG
>CAYHTR010000034.1:0-1852 GCA_964359745.1 uncultured Candidatus Saccharibacteria bacterium
AGTGATTATCTTTGTCGTTGGTCGTTGGTCGTTGGTCGTAAGTTCTACTTGGTATGCGCCTATATGCTGGGTAATCCCTCCTGATTCACCCTCGGCGACTTTTGTTTTGCGAATTACATCCAATAAACGGGTTTTTCCGTGATCAACATGACCCAAAACAACCACCACCGGTGGCCTCATGTTTTTATTATATTTTGTGTCTTTAACATCTGCCATTTGAATCCGTAAATTATATCATTTTTAGCCAAAAATATCAATAAAAAAACTCCCCAAGGGAGTTTTTTAGACGATTTCAAGTTTTTCTTTGGCGGCAAATTCCTCTATAATCATTATAGTATGAAAACAAACAAGACAGCAATTTTAATCCATGGCGGTTCTATGAAAGGAGCTTTTGCTGCTGGTGTTGCATATGGTCTTTCAAAAATCGGAATACAGAACGCAGATATAATTGTCGGGACTTCATCAAGTATTCCAACGACAGCGTATTTTGCAAGCCAACAATTTGAGTTTATTAAAAAAATATGGGTTGAAGAAGTAGGCAGTAAAAATTTTATCGATTACACAGATTTTCTAACAGGAAAACCAATTTTTAATTTACGCTATTTGATAGATGTTGTATTCAAGAAAAAATATCCTCTGAATGTAAAAAATATTATTGAATCCAACTCACTATTTTTAATGCCGCTCTATAATTATCGAGAGGGGAAAACGGAATTTTTCAGCAACCGCCAAGAAGAAATGAAAGAAAATTTCTGGAAAATCTTACAAGCGGCAATAACCGTTCACGACAAGCATATTGATTGGGGCGGCTCGCTGGAAAAATTCGTGGACGCTGACCTCGACCCATTTGCCTTTTATCGCCAAGAAGTAGTGCCGAAAGATTGGAATGTCTTAACAGTTATTAACCATAAGGAATTAGACCGAACTCTTAAACGATGGATAGGTGTGAGAATTTTCCGACTACTTCAATCAAGACATTTTCCAGATGGCGTAAAAGCAAAATTAAAAATAAGAGGTGAACTGATTGATAGTGGAATCAAGTTATTCGAGAATTTTAGAAAACAGTACCAGCCCGTCATAATTAGTCCGCCACCGGCAATGAAATTGGCTACAAGCAGTTTAATTATTCGAAACAAGAATAAACTCGGATATTTATTTGAGAGAGGCATACAAACGGTGGCAGACATGATGTCCAATACCGATACAAGACAGCGATTAGAAATTTTTATTAAAAGGTCTAAGGAATTATCTGAGCCGTCTAAATTATGATTTCTTTCAATTCAGAAAAGAAAAGCCCGCTTCTGGCCTTGCTGAATTCAAAACGGCTTGAAATTTCCCCGAAAAACGGCTGGCGAGCCCGCGTAGCGGGCGAGCCAATGACTTCATTTCCTAACTGGCGGAAGGGACAGGAGTCGAACCTGCAAGAGCTTTCGCTCGCTCGCTTTCCAAGCGAGTACCTTACCATTCGGTACACCCTTCCTTATTTCTACTTTACCATATTTAAAAATTCTTTCTCATTCAGTATTTTCAGCCCTAATTTTTGGGCAGTGGCAAGCTTGAAACCCGGTTCGGCTCCAGCTACAACGTAGGAAGTACTTTTGGAAACCGAGCCTGAGACTTTGCCCCCGAGAGCAATTATTTTTTCTTTGGCTATTTTCCGAGACATATTGGGAAGTATGCCAGTTAAAACAAAAACGAGTTCGCTGAATTTTCCTTTTTTTCTTTTTTCTGACTTTTCTATAACCACACCGTTTTTCTCTAGTTTTTTTATAAAATTTAAATTGTGTTCATTCTGAAAAAAATCATGGAGGCTCTTGGACACCGCTGGACCGATATTTTCTATTTTTTCTAT